>NZ_JACIHC010000002.1:537702-767696 GCF_014198205.1 Bradyrhizobium sp. SBR1B | reverse complement strand
GGACATTGGCTCGACGGGCTCCAGGCTCGGATGCATCCGAACAAGGCCGTTGTCGCCTTAGCGGCCAAGATGGCCCGCATTGTCTGGGTGGTCTTGAACAAGCCTGGAGCTCTCTACGAACGCAGAGATCCTGCTTTCACCTGACGCTTCTGGCTTCGATTGCAAGGCTCGGGAACAGTGATGACGAAACAGTGGATCAACATGCCGTAAGCCCTGTGCAAAAAAGCGGGCTTCGTGCCCGAACCATTTATTGGGAACGGCGTGCGCGGATCTCATCATGGCCTGGCTGCAACCGCAGTCCACTCGCGAGAGGCCGGATACATTTATGCAACTGGAAGCGTCATTTTTGCTGTTACGAACTTGCACGGACGGGGCGGACCATACATTCTTTCCCAGGAGGTCCTTCAACGCCGCATTGTCCAGCATGGAGTCGGCCAGCAGCCGCGTTTCAGCCGAGTGTTCTCGTCTTCCAGCGCCTTCAGCCGCTTGGCCTCCGACACCTCCAGCCCACCGAACTTGGCCTTCCATTTGTAGATGCTGGCGTCGCTGACGCCATGCTTGCGGCAAAGATCGGCGACCGACACGCCGGCCTCATGCTCCTTCAAAATCCCGATGATCTGCTTCTGTATTCGGTCTGTTTTTGTCAATCCCTTAAGAGCGCGTGCAGCGGGTACCTTGCTTCTGTTCGTGGTCGGCAAAACCGCCACACTATGGGATTCGGTTGAATGGTCGGTTCAAGCTCTTCGGCGTAGTCATCCGACCTGGAGGGCGGACGCCACGACAGATCATACGAACTCGACCATCCCACGCCCCGCGACGGGCGTCTCTTGGGATGGCGATGACGTCCTTACGCCACCGCCGTCCATCGGAATTCGGTTCCATCAACCCACATTCGGTGAAGAACGACAGCCATTTTTCTGGCCAGCGCGACCTTCGCTCGCTTGATTCCTTGCCGGTGGGCAACACGCACCGCCCAGGCCTTCATCGGAGACCATCGGGTTGATGGCCTGAGAACGACGTTGGCAGCTTCGAACAGGGCTGTGCGCGTCTCTCCATCTCCGACTTTTGTGATCCGTCCCACCCGGTCAACCTCGCCAGATTGGTATCGCCGAGGCGTTAACCCGAGATAGGCGCCGACGGATTGGGAATGCAGGAATCGCCTGGGATCGTCCACAGTGGAGCCGAAGGTCAACGCAGAGACCGGGCCGATCCCCGGCATCGTCATCAAGAGCCGACAAGCCGGGTCACTGCGCACGGCCTTTAGAACCAGACGATGCAGTCGGGCGTACTCCCGCATCAGCGCTTCGCGTCCGGCAAGCAGCGGATTCATGATCGCCTCCAGTAAGGCGTCATCGCTGACCAACTCACGAACTCGCGTCGCGAACAGAGTCCGCGAGACGATTCCGACTTTGAGACCGAGCGGACGCAGTCCGCGGATGACTTGCTCTGTGGCAGCGATGGAGCGGATGATATGCTTGCGAGCCGCGGCCAGCGTCCGCGCCCTTTGGCTGCCGATGCTCTTGACGTGAACAGGCTTGAACCATCCCGTTCTCACCACCTGCGCGATCCCACGGGCGTCATTCCGATCGGTCTTCACCGGCATGGCCGAAAGTGCCGCCTTAACCTGGCGGGCTTCCAAACTGACGGCCGGCAGCCCCAGTTCGATTAGATTTGCGGTCAGCCATTCTGACATCGGTCCGGCCTCAAGGCCCACCCGTTCAACTTGACCAGCCCATGGTTCGAGGTACTGCACAATCGATGGCGCGTCCGCCAACGTGGTTCCCTCCCGGATAAGCTTTCCGGTCTCGTCCACCGCACATACGGCAACGGAATTCAGCGAAACATCGAGGCCGACGTAGATCATGGCTTTTCTCCTTCCGGATGGAGTTGGTCCATGATCGTCAGCCAAAACGTGCCGCGCGGCAAATCGGTCAGGCGATCGGGACCGAATACCCCATCTCTTCCGTAAATCGGCTGCGCTTCATGCTCTGGTCCTCATATGGGCCAGAGCGAACTTCAATCTGGATTAAGTCGAGGGGGCAAGGTCAGCTGATCTGGTGCCGGGGACGCGCGTGTCTTTCGATCGTCGCTTCAACAAATGGCGCTCAAAGTACAGAGCCGTCGAGGTCAGGCTAATCGATTGAAGTGCCGCATATCCTGAAGGCCTTCACCGCGCCCGGTTCGGCCGACGATCGGAAAAGCTCGGCTCTGTGAGCGTCGATGACGAACAGCAAGTCTTTGCCTTCGAGGAAAACGAGACCTGCATCGCCGGATCAGGGCACAGGTCAACAGCGATCGGGACATTTCCGCTGCTGCTTCAAGTCGTTGGCCGCTTTGTTATAATCTAAGCGGTCATTTTTGCCCGGCACCGTTCGAGCATCACTTGTTGCGCATGAGCAAGCGTTTTGGAGGCGTGAAGTATTGATATTTGCCGGTAAGCGTTCCATTAACGAACTGTAGGCCGTGATCGCCATAGATTATATCCTCACGTGCGTAGCCGTCCGCTATGGCCACGTGATTGTTGCCCCCAACTGTCTTCCGGACAGTCTTCACCACATGGCTGGCTGGTGGTGAGCCGAGCATCTCAACTACGGCATAGCGTGGTGTGCCCAATTTTAGGGTGTCAAACTGTTTGACAGGAATCACCGCGGCGCCCTTGATGAGCTCAGCTTCCATTACCGGGAGATCTTCAGACCCAGTTGGCTTACGAACCACAACTTTCTCGATGCAGTGTGAATGGATTGGAATGCCAGGGTGCGAGTCCCATTTGATGTAATGATCGGAGCGCAAGATTTCCCAGCCGGCTTCTGTATAGATGGCCTCTAGCTCTCCGCGCGAGAACGATTTCTTGTGACCAGCTGCCAACGCCTCCTTAGGAATAGGATGGTCTGGTCGATCGAGCGTGTTGGTAAAGCAGTGAAATCCCCCAGGCCGCGTCCGATCGAGTAAGGTGGCGACGAGCGGTTTCCAGGTGGTCCGTTCCGTGAAATGCAATACGGAATGCGCTATAAAGACGTCGAGGTAAGTAGGCGGCTGGAAGTCTTCAACACGAGCCACACCGCTCGTTATGTTGACGCCAAGGTCGCCCGCCAGCCGGTTCAGCTTGGAGATGGCGGCTTCGGAGATGTCAGTCGCGATCACCTGATGATCAAAATGGGCCAAATAGAGGGCATTGCGCCCCTCGCCGCAACCCAGTTCGACAACCACGCTCTTAGCGCGGAGAGCTGGTGCTATCTCGAAGATTTCGGGGCTAGGGCCACCCATACAGGATAAGTTGGGATCGGCGTAGCCCGAATCCCACCATAAGGGTGAATGCTTCGCTGCCTCTTGCATACTGCACCTCACGCTGCCTGATATTGCTCTTCAAGGGCCACCACCCACCCCGAGTAAAACATTCGCGCTACAATACTCGAATATCTGAATCCCGCGTGAGTCAGTTGATAAGTATCGCCATCTACTAAGTCGACGAGTTGCAGACGTTCGAGCGCCTTGAGCTCTTCGCTGAAATCGACCGCCAGTTCGCGTCCGAATACTGAAGCGTAGCTCTTTCTGCTCAGTGCGGACAACGTGAGGCCAAGCAGGACGTAGCGACGCGCGAGATCTTCCGGCATCAGTTTAATTCCGTGCGATGCTATCGCGTTAGGATCAAAGGAGCGAGCCGAGAACGTGTCGATGATTGACGAAGCGGCACGTGAGTTGACGGCATAGTCCGTGCCATAGTGATATGGTCCGAAATAGCTTCTGGCCCCAGCTCCCAATCCTAGCAGCGGCGTTCCCTCGAAATCCGAGGCCTCCTGCCGGTAGGCGCGGTCAACAGCGATTTTGGTGAAACGCGTGAAGGATTCCTGGCGGTAGCCTTTGGACGCCACCAGAGCAACGTTCTGGTCGTAGACCTCATACTTTTCCACTTCAGAGAAGAATAATTCGGGGTTGTGCGCCTTCGAGGTCATGATGTTTGTCATGGGACGAACAACAACGGGGTAAAGAGAGAGTGTCCGCGGCTCGTAGTCGAGCACGCGGCCAAGCGAAAAGATCCAGGAGTCACGAGTTTGACCACGCAGGCCATAGATCAGATCAAGATTCACGTGGGAAAAACGTTCCGTCAGCGCTTTGAGTCCCGCCTCTGCAGTCTCGACCGAATATGGTCTACCAGAGTGCGCAAGTTCGCCGGGTACCATGCTTTGGATGCCCATGCTCATTCGGGTGACGCCAAAGGTCTTCAAGCAATCCAGAAGGTTGTTTTCAAAAGTGTCTGGCGCGCTTTCGACCGTAATCTCACATTTCCGGCTTCGTTTTGGAAATGCAGCGTCGAGGGCGGCGAAGAGTTTGCTGAATTGATGCTGAGTCAGCAGAGTTGGCGTGCCGCCGCCGAAATAGATACTTACAACCTCTCGATCTCCGAAGTATTCTCCATATCGCACGATGTGCTCCGCTAGTTGAGCAACATACGAGTCCCCCGTTGCTGGGTTTTGGTGCGTTGTAAGGAAGAGGGTGCAGTAGGTGCACCGGTAGCGGCAGAACGGGATATGGATATAGATGTTGATTTGCTTAAAACGGCTAGCCTGCTCAACGACATCAGTTATGCGGAGTGGCTGCGGAAAGGCCCGATACGCTCGCTTGGAAGGATAACCATATACGTAGGTTGGCAGCTCCTTTTTCGATATGCTTGTCCGAAGAAAGTCCAGACAATTCATGGCCTAACCTGCTGATTGCCAACCCGGTGAATGCCTGAACGCCGTCGTTCGCCGAACGACACAAGCAAGCAGATATAACCACCCGAGAATTCCACCGACTGCTCCTATGTGCAGATGCTTCTTCAGAAGTTAATTCGGTCGCACCGTAAGCTGACATATCGGTCTTCATTGTTGCTTTCCTTCTCAATGAGAGGATCAAACAGTGATGCCGGTCTGTAGCTCCAGCCGCCGGACAACGAGAGACGATCAAGAGTCGTGCCAACTGCGGGCGAAGAGACGCCGAACAGCAGTCCTACATTCCATTCGACAAGTTAACTGCGAGCGCGGCAGCCCGTTGGTCGAATAGTCGTGTGTCGCAGGCGCGACAAACGACAAGCCACTATCTGCGCGCCTTACGACACTGTCCGACGCCCGCACCTCGATCGGCCGATACCTCGACTTTTACAATGGCCGACGTCCACACTCGAGCCTTGACGGCAGCACACCGGATCAAGCCTACTTCAACCAGCCGCCAATCCGCATAGCGGCCTAACCCCGGCAGACGCTCCACTTATCGACGCGGAGATTCTGTTTAGACAACCGGGACCAGCTCAGTCTTGAACGTCTCCCTGAACATGTCGCCCGGCAAGTGAAACGAGTTGATCTGGCGACGACCATCTGAGAGGAGCTTGTAAGTGCGCACCGATCCAGAGTTAATTTGGTAATCGTATTCCGCCTCCTCGCCCTCGCCGAAAATCTCGGAGCCTCTACGATACTTGAACTCGCTACAGAACACCCGCTCGCCAACAAGAGCAGCGAGGTGTCCATCGATCGGCCTGCGTTTCGCGGAGTTGATGTTGACCAGCATGGGTTGAGACAAGCGACGAGAGGAAGAGATGCGCGGGACAGGCTTGCTTCTGCTCGGCGATAGAGAGCGGCTTGTTCCAGCGAGCGCAGGACCACGCGGCATCGCCGAACATCTCGGCGTGGCGTGGATGCAGGTCCGGCAAGAGATGCGCGCGAACGAGTGCTCATGGCAGTTTGCCAGATGGTTGCACATCGTCCGGCACTTGAACGCCATCTTGGCGTTGGGATTGTCGTGGATTCGAAGCGGTTGATATCGCAGTGACCGAGTTGCACCACGGCCATCTGACGGAGCGAGCGCAGCGTCATGACGCCGTCGATGTATTCGAGGAAGATCGTCGCCGCGATCTTGTAACCCTTACCGTAGCCGGGCTCTTCGATGGTCTTCCATCCGTTGCGGGCGCAGGCTTCCGCGCGGATGATGTTTTCGAGACCCGTCGTCGAGTCGAAGATCGCCGTGGCGTAGTTGTGCTCTTCGTTGACGAGCGCGCCGATGGCCTCGCACAGGTCGTTGTAATTGCGAACCTCGATAGTGTCCGCAACGATGCCAGCCGGGACGCTTTCGCCAGCCGCCGTCTGGATGAACACCGGGCGCGGAAACTCCGACGCCAGCGACGACTTGCCAATCTTCGGCACGCCATAGATGGTGATGATCGGTTGGTCTTCGGCAGCGGACTTCTTCTTGACGCTGCCCTTCAGTGAGATTGCCATGTGGCTCCCCGGTTAGTGCTCGACGGCGTCGAGCTTCAAAGTCTTCGTCCAAGCCAGCTGGTCCACGAGCCGGTAGCCGGTGCGGTTGATGGTCTCGATGACGACGGAGTGGCCTTCGGTCTTCGACCGGATGCGCGACATGAACATCGCGACGCCATGATCAGGACGGTCTTCCGTCCCGTAAAGAACGAGCATCGCCATCTCTTTGGTGACGCTGTCGTTCGCGAGCAGGACCAGGAACAGATCACGTTCCTTGGGGGTCAACCGCCAGTTGGTGGGCAGCGCGCCGGATGCGCGCATAGAGTTGCGCAGGGCGGCAAACTTCTGTTCGAGTGCTCTAACGCGCGCGACCAGTGCCTCTTTCGTTTCCTCAACCAATTCCATCCGTCGATTATCGCTTGACATCCGTCGTCTATCCGGTTTTATGCCGATCAATCGGCAATTTTTCCGTGAAGCCGCTGAACTTTCTGTAACGGACGAAGGCAGTGACGTCAACAGATGGCGACGGATGAATAACAAGAATCATCGATCGATCCGTCGCCGGACATGACAACACGGTAATGAGTGTTCGAGTAGCGATCCCAAAAGAGACGTTTTACAAAGGGGTTATTCGAAATGGTGATCAGCAGAGTGCGCAGGGGGTTGAAGACCATGAAGTCGAGAGCAGAAGAGAAGCGCACCAAAGCGCATCCCGCACTCGAAACCATCAAGGCGCGAATCGCGGAGCGTCTAGTGGCGGCGGGACTATCGGGAAGAGAGGCTTCGGTTCGCGCGAAGCTCGGTCTCACTTACGCGAACGACATTCTCTCAGGACGTTCTCTAAATCCAACACGCGAGACTTTGGCTAAACTTGGAACGGTTCTCGACACGGATGCCGACTATTTCTTCGGCACTCAAGACACTCCACGAAACACCCCGCATTCTAAGTTGGCTGCACTAATCAGCGCTGCCCCTGCGGTTGAGGCAACCGCTGCTCGCTCGACGATTCCATTATTCCAAATCGGCTTGCCCGATGCTGACGGCTTCTTTGCACTGAGCGCGGACCGCCGATCCACTTGGGCGTCGCCGTTGGCTTCGGAGCGAGACGCCTATGCGATCACGGTTCCCGACGACTGCATGGCTCCGCGCTATCGAATGGGTGAGGTGGTTGTCGTTAGCCCAACCAGGCCCGTTATGCATGGAGGCTTTGCTTTGGTGCGACAGACGGATGACCGCGTTGCGATTCGTCAGATCGTCACGATCTGGACTGACAAGATCACGGTAAGGTTGCTTAACGGGAAGGGCGACATGGACATCCCCCGTTCCGAGGTGAAGGCGCTGGAACGGATCATTGCTTCCTGTGAATTAGTCTGATCTTTTTATCCGTCGCGGTCCGTCGACATCCGTTGGCGTAACGGATGAGGCTACTTATGGTCCGTTGCTGCTCGGGAGAGGCAACGGACCATGCAAAGCATCAAACTGGTCGTTTTGGAGTCGGCCTACGCTGGGGCGGTGGACGACAATGTCGCCTACGCGCGGCGATGCCTGAAGGATCGCGCCCTGGACGGCGAGAGCGCGCAGGCTTCGCACCTTCTTCTCACTCAGGTTCTCGACGACACGAAGCTGGACGAACGCGCCATGGGGATCGCGCTCGGCCTCGCTTGGCGTGCAGTCGCGCACTACTCGACCTTCTACACAGGGGGTGGTCGAACGGAATGCGGGCGGCGCTCGATAGTGCCATCCTCGAACAGCGGGCCTTCCGGCAGCGCGCGCTCGACGGCCGCGTTCAATATCCGCCTCGCGTCGAGTTGCCCCTGACCGTCTATGAAGACGTGACCGCCAATGCGTGAGCCCATGTCCCACGCAGACAAGTTCGCGCTTCTGCGCGCAGGTCGCCTTGACCGACGGCGATTCGATGGTCGCTCGCCGCCATCTCGCAACCCTTGAAGACATCGCGATCCGCGACGAGATCGATCCGCGCCGGTCTTTACGACTACGCGAGCAACGCCTGCGTTGCTTCACCCATCCGAAGTATCGGACCGCCGACGAATGAAGGCGCACGTCGGCTCGGACCATCATTTTCAACCGGCTAGACAAGGGAGCCTTCCGTGAAATTCAAGATCAATCGTGACGCCTTGGCTGACATCGTAACGCGCGGCGTATCCAGCGCACCGAAGAACTCGCCTGCCGTCATCGCCAACAATGCGCGCATCGTCGTGCAGGATGGCACGATCTCCATTGCCACGACCGACTTCGAGATGATGGTCGAGGCGACCGGCGCGTGCGAAGTCGAGACCGATGGCGCGACGACGGTCGAGGCGTCGAAGCTGAAGTCCGTCGTGGATCGTCTGCCGAAGGGCGTCGATGTCACCTTCACCATGGACACGGCGAAGTACGAACTGATCGCGAAGGCAGGCCGTTCGCGGACCACCTTCCCGACCCTCGCCGCCGAAGACTGGCCTGCTCGCGACTACGCCATGGACGGCGCGCAGTTCACCATCGAAGGCGCTGATCTCGTCCGTCTGTTCGGCCACACCGCCCAGGCGCTTTCAACCGTGCTCAACTCGCCGATGCAGGGCGTCTTCCTTCACGTCGCCGAGGACGGGAAGCATCTGGCTGCCGTTGGCACCACCGGCACGATCCTGTTCAAGGCGACAGTCCCTGCGCCGGATGGTGCGGAGGACATGCCGCTGAACGACAACCGTCCCGGCGTGATTCTCTCGGCCGAGACCGTCAACGCCGTGCTGCGCCTCTATCGTAGCGCGGACGTTGTGAACGTGGTCGCCAACGCCAACTCGATCTTCTTCTACACCGAAACGACTCGCTTCTGCTCTTCGCTCTTGATCGGCACTTATCCGAACTACCTGCCGCTCGTTTCGAGCCCGGCTGCCGAGAGCATCGTCGTCAGCCGCGAATCGTGCGCGAGCACGGTCGCCCTGCTCGAAACCTTCGCTTCGAAAGAGTTGGGCCATCGCTTGCAGTGCGCCGGTTCGGAAGACGGCTTCGTGATCGCGGTCGGCAGCCAGACCGGCGGCAGCGTTGACGTTGTCGAGGCGACGATCAACGGCGACATCGCAGCGTTCGGCATCAACGGCATGTTCATGAAGACGATGCTCAATTCGTCCGAGCGAGCAGCATCGCGCTCCATCCCGACCATCGCAATCGTCGCATCATGTTCCAGGCAGATGACGAACATCTGACCGGCGTGATCGCGATGATGAACATCGCGACCGACCTCGCATCGGGTCCGAAGCATGAGTAGGACCCGCGACCGCGCCAACCGGCGCACCGTCACGATGCCTGACCGCGTCGGCCCTCATGTGAAGCTCGTCTTCGCAGAGATGGCGCGGCTCCGTGTCACCTATGACGAGACGGAGGAAGGTTCTGGCGTTCGCCGCGCTTCGATCAAGGCGTGGCGGCGCAAGAACAAGCCGCGGCTCGAGTCTCTCGAAGCGGTGCTCGGCTTTCTCGGATGGGACTTTGTCGCGGTGCCCCGCGCCAAGGTTCTCCCCGAGGAAGTCCGCGCAGAGCTTCAGCCCATCGCCGACAAGCTTGGCCTGACCATGCCGCAGGCGGTGACGGCTCTGATCGAGATCGTCACCGGCATCCATGAGCGCTTCCCCTTGCTGCGCGATCCGGCCGGTGCGCTTCAAGGGTAAGCGGAAAGAACGGCTGACCATCCATCCCGACCAACACTCGCTCTTGCAGGAAGTGCCGATCCATGTCGCACATTGACGACAAGACCACCAAGCAGATGATCGACGCAGCCGTGTCGCGAGGCGCGAAGCCGGAAGCCGAGTCGGTCAGCTTCGCCCTGCTCGACGCGCGCTTCCGTGCTTTCGAGATCAGCATGAGGCTCGATGCCGTGATCGCTGGCGTCCGCTCGGTCCGCGCCACCGTCACCATCCCCGTCTTGGATGTTGTCTAACGCTAGAACCGCCCCGGAAAGCTAAGCATTTCGGAGCCTTACCACCCCCCTTGCCCCAGGCGAGAAGCCGGATTAAACCCGGATCATCCGCCGCCCATCCGTAGGTTTGCTGCGGTTCCACGGGACAACACAGCGACGGGTCGAACTGCTCGACCGTGGAGGACTTCCGGAGATGGACGCCTGATTTCCGCAACTGTGCATTGGCCCGACTCGGACTTCCCGCGATGTGCGCACTTTCACGCCGGTGTGACATCCTGACGGTTGCCGGATCAGTATCTCTTGATGCGCCGATCTGCGTCACGTTGCGGGCATGGAAACCCGCATCGTCGATACCATCCCCGAGTGGCGCTATCACGCTGAAGTCATTGCTCGGCTTCACGCGCTCGAAGACGCCGGGCTTCCGATTACCTGTGCCGGAGATATGAACCGAGCCAAGCGTTCGCGACGCGAGCGCATGGAAGCCAAGGTAACGGGCCTTACGGCGGGCGAGCCCGACGTGCGCGTTTATATCACCGGCGGCTTTCTGCTCAGCATCGAACTGAAGACGCCGAAGGGATCGCGCTCGAAGGCGCAGAAGGAACGGCACCCCAAGCTTCCCGAGCGGCGCCGGCTGCATCACGGGCTCGGTGGACATCCAAGACGACCGCACCGAGATCGAGTGGTGCGGTTGGGGTCAGGACGATGAATCATGGTCGCTCGACTACAAGGTTCACTATGGCGCGCCCAACTCTCCCGGCTTTTGGGAGGTCGTGGATAACGCCTTGCTGCGCTCGTTCAGACATCCGTCCGGCGTCGAAATGCGCGTGGAAGCGGCTTGCATCGACTCTGGCGGCCACTTCACGCAGCACGTCTACAACTTCGTTCGGCCGCGCATCGCTCGCCGCGTCTACGCGATTAAGGGCATCGGCGGACCCGGTCGCCCGATCTGGCCGGTGAAGGGCGCCGTCAACAAGGCGAAGAACGTCACGATCTTCGTCCTGGGCGTCGATCAGGCGAAGGACATGCACTACAAGCGCCTCGAAGTGAAGGAGCCCGGCCCCGGATACTGCCATTACCCGCTGCTCGAAATCTATGACAAGAAGTTCTTCGAGGGCTTGACCGTCGAAAAGGCCGTGCTGAAGACCGATAGGAAGGGATTCGTCACGAAGGAATGGCACAAGGTCCATCAGCGCAACGAACCGCTCGATCTGCGCGTCTACAACATCGCGGCGCGGCTCTCGCTGGGCATCAACATCGAGCGTCGCTTGATGGCGCTGCGCATGGCAGCCGCTAATGCGTTGAATGCAGCGCCGCAAACGACCGCCGTGAGGGAAGAACCGGCCCCTGCGGCTCCCCAGGCCGTTCCTGGGCGGCGTCGGGTCCGCAGTCGTGGCGTTGAAAGTTAAGATTTGAGCGGTTAGATGAAAAGCATGATGACCAAGGACGATGTGCGCGCGGCTCGCACGAAGCTCGGCCAGATGTGGAAGCCCGGCGGCGGCGCTTTGACTGCGCAAGAGCTTGTGCGCGCCCTGGGTCTCTCGGAAGACCACGGCACCGACCATGTTTACAACATGGAGAAGGGCAAATCGGCCGTTTCCGGCACTATCGAAATGCTTTTGCGTATTTATCTCGCCGGTGGAGTGCCGCCCGACGATGTCGTGATCTTCAACGATACGCCGAACGGCCGTCGGCACAGAAAGTTGTCCGAGATGTAACTTTCCATCCCCGATATTCGCCTGTCTCAAGGACGTGGCAGGCGGGCTCTATCCTCGATCTGTCTATCCCTGAGCAACAGTTCTAGGTCGCCGCGCGGTGTGATGGCACTAGTTGAAGCATCTGCCAGCACCTTGGTTGCGATGCCATCGGGCCATGTCCTGATTTCGGCGCGGGGGTTTGATGCCGCGCACAGGCGCTCAATCCAGTTTAGAATGTTCATCTTGAGTATCCATTTTTGGGTATAGGTAGAGCACTGTAAAGATGCTGATATCAGCGCGGAACGCGACCGAATTGTGGCGCTTCGGCCCCGCTCGACCTGACGGAATTTCCGCAATGGGTCAAAGGGGCAAGCTGTGGATAAGCAAAACATTTCCGCTCAACCCGCAAGCGGAACTTCGCACGAGTTGAGGTCGCGCTAAGGGAGATCGGAACGATCTCTTTCGAGCGAGCCATGTCCCGTAGTTTCGGGTCATGGCAAAGACCGTCGAAGAGCAGCTTCAAGAGACCTTAACCTCGATCTCCCAGGTCGAGCAGAGTGGTCAGCGCTACACGATCAAGGATCGTGAGCTTTGGTGCGCCGATCTGCGCCAACTCTATCAGCGGGCGCAGCGCCTCGAAAAGCAGGCGGCGCGTGAGAAGCGCGGCGGCCTCCGTATTCAGCGGGTGATCCCGCTGTGATTAAGCCCGTTGCCCCGACCCTGATGGACCGCTTTCTGGCGGGCGTCGCTCCCAACTTCGCGACGCGCCGCTACCATGCGCGCCTCTCGCTCAACTACATGGGCCAATACGCGGGTGCGAAATCGAACCCCGCCGCGCTGAAGGCGTGGAAGACCCATCCCGGCTCGGCCGACTCCGACTCCCTGGGCGATCTCCCCGCGCTGCGCAGCCGCTCGCGCGATCTCGGCCGCAACAACCCCATCGCTGCCGGTGCGAAGCAGACCTCGAAGAGCAACGTCGTTGGCTCCGGCCTGCGCGTGCGTGCGAAGCTGAACCCGAAGCTGCTCGGCATGTCGCCGGAAGCCGCCGAGTTGTGGGAGCGCAAGTCCGAGACGCTGTTCGACCTTTGGGCGCAGTCCAAGCTCTGCGACATCACGCTCACGCAGAACTTCTATGAACTTCAGGGCCTCGTCTTCACCACCGTGTTCGAGTCGGGCGATACGTTCGTCCTGCGCCGCACGCCGAAGCGTCCGAACGCCGTCGTTCCGCTCGCGCTCAACGTGGTCGAGGCCGAGCTTCGGGCGCCCCCCGGCTTGCCGCCCGATTTAGCGCTGCGCGTCCCGCGTGCGCTCCTATAGAGCTGTATATCGGACTATGTTTGTTTAGGTGAGCTTAGGCCGTAGGACATCAACAGCCCGGCGCCGTTTCATCCGCGCGACCGCCGCATAGCCGCCGTGGGCGCCGCAGACCCAGAGCCCGTACCACGCCATCGCCAGCATGCCGCACGGCGTGCCGTCCCGCTTTGTTGCCGTGCATCGAATGCGATTTGTCCTCCCCGGCGCGAGCTGATTGTTTCGCATTGCAAGCCGCCAAGCGGCATTTCCTGCGGAGACGGGATGACGGTTCACCATGGGTCACCTCAGCGTGTGTGGTTGCTTTGGTTTGGGTTGCGCAAAATCGCGCTTCTACTGAAAGGGGAGGTCGGAGCCGAACTTCATTCGCTGAGGCGGACAAGGGCCGATACCTGATTTTCAGCCAATCGTCAGATCCATCGTGACTTAGGGCTGCAATGCCAATCGACCTAACCACGACGATCAGTTCAGCCAAAACGAAGGCCAAGCGATGACAGCGACAAAGTGCGAAATCCCCATACCGGCATGACAGAAAAAGTAGACCATCCCTTTTGACGCTACAATGCAATCCGCGCGGCTTATGAAAAGAGAAAAGTAGATCGAGTGCAGGACGCCCAAGCAATCCTGCGCGATAGCGGCCATAGGCGGATTATTGCTGCCGAGCGCGGCACGCAGACTGGCGGTCAAGTCATTCTTAAATTCTTGCGTTGCCGCTTGCAGCGCGGCCTTGTTGGGCTCGGCTTGACGATTGAGTTCGGCGCAGTCCGACGCCCAAACTGAGTGCGATTGAAGTAGAAAAATGACGGCCGCGATGCGCACTCTCATCGTCTGATCCCTCCACCCGGCCTTAATCATCTGGCAAAACCGCTAGTTGTCAATGAGTGACGTATCGCCTTAATGGAAAAAGAGCTATGATCCAGTTTTCCGACCAAATGAGATCTTTCCCGATGAAGAGCTTTTCAACTGTCATCCCAGTAGCAGTCGGATTGTCCCTATGCGGGGCGCCAAATAGCGTCGCTCAATACTTAGCTGGCTCGGCCCGCGAAGACTTCGTCAACGGGGCGATCAATGGTTGCGTTCGAGATAAAGATAGCGCGGATGAGAGAAAAGTGGTCCCAAACTCTCTATTTTCGGGATATTGCCGATGTTACCCTAACGGGTTGGCGGATAGGATCAAGATAGCCGACATGCAGTCCGACAACAAAGCCGCCACCGATCCGATTGTGAAGACCGTCGCGACGGCTTGCTATCAAGCGATGAAGGCTGAGGCGCTCAGATTGTACAACGCCGGACAATATCCAAAGCAATAGGCGGTGAACGAAATGGGCGAGCTTCACGAGAGATTTCCGAATGCTGATGAGCTGCTTGCGCTCACACCTGATGCATTCGCGCCGATCTTGCTACGGATTGCAGCAAACGCGCGGCAGAACGGTATGTTTGTCCCTTCGAGCATCCTGACGATGACGTTTGGTTCCGGGATGACATCTGAACGCGGCCCTATCTATCCGCATCCTAAGAACCAGCAGGTCGAAAGCTTGGTCGGCGAGACAATCGCATTGTTGGGCCGCGAGGGCATGATACATCCCGCACCCGGCACGAATGGGCAATACGGTTGGATGGTTCTGAGTACCATCGGCGAAGCAGCGCTGGACGGACCCGACGGGTATGAACTAATTCGTGCGCTCCGCACTTTCCCCAAAAACCTGCTCCACCCGCGTATCGAAGAAAAAGCATATGCCGCTCTACAGCGAGGAGACCATGTTGCCGCCGTAAGAGACGCGTTCACGGATGTTGAAATCTATGTCCGGGAGGCAGCTGGATTAACGCTTGACGATATTGGCACGGATTTAATGCGCACGGCATTCAACGAGAAAAATGGAAAGCTAAGCGATCAAAGTTTACCGAAGGCGGAGCGCGAGAGTTTTGCACATCTGTTTGCGGGGAGTATCGGTGCGTATAAGAACCCGCATTCTCACAGAAGTGTTGTGATAGATAATTTGCGTGAGGCTCAACGCCAAGTCCTCTTGGCTAGCCATTTACTCTACATCGTTGATGCCGCTAAGGCCCGGTTGGGCTAACGGGCTGGTCTATGCGCTGCGTGTTCGTCTTCGCGCTCAGCGGTGGCGCGGAAAGGCGAATGAGGAGGCGGCGTTGCTGATTAGCCACTATGTGCGCACGGCAGCAGCGCCACCAACTCATCGCCTTCGATGCGGATGATTGCAGGGCCGCTCGGATGTCTGCGCGCCAGCAGCTCATCTGCCATCCTCTGCACCGCTTTGACATTTGCCTTGAGGTGGAGGTTTGCCAAACGATAGCCTTCGGCACGAGCAGCACGCCGTGCATTTCCGGCCAGGCCCGTCTGAGCAACAAGGAAACCCCCCGACGCACCCTAACGTCACCGCCGTGGTGCTATAGCACCACACTAATTCAACGCATAATTAACCAAAGCATTGCATAGGGTGGGCAAATCAAGCATCTTACGCGCAAGAAGATGCATAAGAGGACGAAATGGAGCATTTTTCGGTCATCCAAAGCCTTTGCCGGGTGGGGCTTGATACCGGAGACGAGCGCGTCAGAAAGCAGGTCGAGCGACTGAGAGACCGCTTGATGAAGGCTGCCGACAAGCAGTGCGCAGACACACTGGATCGCCTTCTGACCGCCAAGCAATCAGAAGGCGCGATGGCCCCCAGTGTCGTGCAGGTTTCGCGCGCGCTGGTGAAGGGGGAGGAGCTGACTGCAAACGTCCATCCTCCCGTCGACCGTGAAACGAGTGTTCCTCTTGCGGAAGTGTTGCTCCACCCAGCGGCCGGACTACCGTCGCCGATACATAACGAAACTCTGCAATTGGCCCTGACTGCACTTGTCAATGAGTGGGGGAAGGTCGACGAGCTAAGGGCCATGGGCGTCGAGCCATCGCGCTCCTGTTTGCTATATGGCCCGCCGGGCACCGGAAAAACGCTTACAGCTCGAACGTTGGCCAGCAAGCTCGACTTGCCGGTTATTAATGCTCGCATCGACGGGCTCGTCAGTTCGTTCCTCGGCACAACCGCGCGCAACATCGCTAATCTTTTCGACTTTGCCAATCGATACCGATGCGTGCTGCTTCTCGACGAGTTTGATGCGCTAGCCAAGATGCGGGACGATCCGCATGAGCTGGGTGAGATAAAGAGAGTAGTGAATACCTTGCTGCAAAATCTCGATGCGAGAAGCGGCGTCGGTCTCACTATTGCAATCACCAACCATCAGGGGCTGCTCGATACGGCAGTTTGGAGGAGATTTGAAAACCACATACGGGTAGAGCTTCCTGATCTGGAAACTCGCTTGGCTATGTTGAATGCGTTCTTGCTGCCGCTTTCGTTGGAAGCAGATGTGACTAAGGCACTCGCGTTTGTAGTTGGCGCTCGTTCCGGCTCGGACCTTCGTACATTCGCTGACATGCTCAAGAGAGGGTTGGTGATGCGCGGTGAAGCTGCAACTCCTCAGGCTCTCTTTGCTTCCGTCAAGGCGCTCCTCCCGCGTTTGGGGATGGGTTACGAGGAGGGTACCCCAGCTCAGTACCTATTGAACGACGAAAACGCATTTATTGGCGCGGCAATACATTCGTCAGGGTTAGGTATCCGCCAAGAAAGTCTGGCTCAGATGCTGAACTGTAGTCAGAGCAAGATCTCGCGGGCAGCCGCAGAATGGTCGGAGCAGGTTCAATAGAAAGGCGAGACTGCGCATGGCTAACAACCCGGTTCAGATCGTACTTAACGACGACGCATTTCTCCGTGCCCCAGAGCCCGGCAGGGCTGGACCGGAGAAGGACTTCTTCGCTGGTGACGACGCAGCCTTTGCTGCCCACAAGGCTGCAATGCTGGCGTCCTTCGACCGGATAGACAAGCAGCTCGCAACATCTGCTACTGGTCCTCTGGTTTACGTCCGCGTGAAATTGCGTGTGGAGGCCGTCGCCAAGTCGTATCGCCCCAACCGAGCGCTGCTTACCTCCGATTTGTTTCCTTGCGTGGGCGCGGGTTCACCCGGTGAGCTGTATTTCCGTATGCCTCGGGTTCATCTCCATCGTCTCCGTGCGCGCATGCAAAGCGCGACCGAGCGTGCTGAATGGCGTCGTCCGGCTTCGGGGCGTGAACCGTGTTTGCTAGTAAACCGTGAGCGTTCAGAGTTGGGTGCAATCGAGAAATTGGAAATTGCGCCGCCAACTTTGAAGAGAACTTTTTCGGCCGCTGACGCTGTCACCGCCTTGCCAGATCCGAACGCGGCGAGCGGATATGTAGTCGAGTTGTTTGAGCAAGCGCCGATTGAAGGGACAAATGCCGACGATGTCCTCGGACTTCACAAATCGTTTGATACGCTGCAGCTCGTCTTGAGCAGTACTGAGGGCTATCGTTGCGCATCCGGCCGGCGAGCTCCGAAAGGGAGCTTTCTGCGCTTTCCGCTGGTTCTGCCTGGCCGAGATTATCAATGCCGGTCCCCACCACCGAGACGCGCACCGTACCTTCCAACTGCTCATCAAAAGCGGCGCCAATGATAATATTGGCATCCTGGTCGGCCTCTTCGCGAATGCGGCTAGCGGCCTGGTCGATTTCGAACAGCGTCAGGTCCTTGCCGCCAGTGATAGAGATGATGAGGCCACTGGCTCGCTTGATCGAGGGGTCTTCGATCAGTGGATTGGAAATCGCGGCTACGGCGGCTTTGAGCACACGCGATGGGCCAGAAGCCTCGCCCCTGCCCATCATCGCCTTGCCCTTTTCGCGCATAATCGAGAGAACGTCGGCAAAATCGAGATTGATCAAGCCCTCCTTGACTATAAGGTCGCTGATGCAGGCCACACCCGAATGGGGCACTTGGTCAGCCATGGCGAAAGCTTCGCCGAAGGTGGTCTTCTCGTTGGTCACCCGAAATAAGTTTTGGTTTGGAATGATCACCAGAGTGTCCACGGTCTTCAGCAGATCCGCGATGCCGGCTTCGGCAAGGCGCATTCGGCGTTGGCCTTCGAATTGGAATGGCTTTGTGACAACACCAATAGTTAGAATGCCAAGCTCACGCGCGGTCTTGGCAATAACAGGCGCTGCCCCGGTGCCGGTGCCGCCGCCCATGCCGGCGGTAACGAACACCATGTGTGCGCTGGTCAAATGATCACGGATGGCATCGATTGCCTCTTCGGCCGCGGCGCGCCCGACGTCAGGCTGCGAGCCGGCCCCGAGTCCTTTAGTCGTCTGGGTGCCCATCTGGATGAGGCTCTTGGCCTTCGACATCGAGAGCGCCTGTGCGTCTGTATTGGCGACGACGAAATCGACACCCTGCAAGCCGGCCGCGATCATGTTGTTGACGGCATTGCCCCCGGCGCCGCCCACCCCCGACCCTCACGGCGACTTGGTGGAGCGCGTCGCAGCTCAAGTTTCGACGAGGCGCGCATCAGACGTAATCTACTTGAACGCGTGCGATCCCTTGCAGCCATATGGGTACAATCCCCTGCGGCATGTCCGAGAATCGGATCGCGCTCGCCGCTTCTGGCTTCATCGAAGTGTTCAAAAAAATGTGGCCGGATGCATGGTTCGCATGGAGCACATTTTGCGAAATGTGTTGATGGCGCTGCTCGAGCAACCGCACGCCACGATGCACGACGTGCTGCGCACCCTCTCGGACCGGCAGTTCCGCGCTGATGTTGCGCGACACCTGAAGAATGAGACGGTCCGGACGTTCTTCATAGAAGAGTTTGCGCGATCTTCGTTTGGCTACCGTGCCGACAGCACAGCGCCGATCCAGAATAAGGTAGGCGCCTTTCTTTCAGATCCGATACTCAACAGACTTCTAACTGTTCCCCAGCATGATCTCCACGTGCGGCAAATCATGGATGAGCGCAAAGTACTACTGGTGAATCTGGCCAAAGCACAAATCGGTGAGGACAGCACGTCGCTCCTGGGCGGATTGCTGGTCACGACACTCGGGCTTGCTGCGTTCAGTCGCGCCGACCTACCCGAGTATGAACGGCGCTCCTTCTTTGTCTACGTTGACGAATTTCAAAACTTTACGACGCTCGCCATGGCGAATATGTTATCAGAGCTTCGCAAGTATCGGGTCGGCTTTACAGTCGCCCACCAGTACCTTTATCAGCTTGAACCAGACGTGCGCCATGCGGTGCTGGGAAATGCGGGAACGATTATTTCGTTCAGAGTTGGCTCGGAGGATCCGCCATATCTTGCTCGAGAGTTTCAGTGACGATTTGATGAGATCGATCTATTGCAGCTACCGAATTATCGCATCTACCTGAAGCTTATGATCGATGGAGTCCCCTCGGCGGCGTTCAGCGCGACCACGCTGGCTCCGATGAGGCGGTGAGCCTCAGAGGACGGCGACGAGCTAGCTCGTAGACGGTCGTGTTGGCCGGAGGAAGAAAGATGTAACTGTTAATTTGGCTCTTTATCCCTGGATCACTGGCATGGACACGGCGTGCCGATCGCTTCAACTTCGCTGGTATCGCCGTTCGGCGCACTGCCAGCTTGATGAGATTGTCGCATGGGCGCACCTCCTTGTCGCGTGGATTCCGCGGTAGGCTCCTGCGAGCGCATGGTGATCAAAACCGGTACTGCGCTGCCCGCATGGACGCTTTGCCAGGCTCGCCCATGATTGAGCGCTACAATCATGCCCGCAAGTCCACGCTTCGGCGCTTTTTTCCGTAGATGCCCGGATTGCCAGTTTTCGGAACACGGCCTTCTACTGGAGGAACACCGGCGGGGAATTTGATACTTAAACTGTATTTTCGCTATATTCCGGTGGCGAGGCCGCGGGATTCATCGTCTCGCGGCCTCATTCATTTCCGTAGCCCCCGGATAATTACGGTCGAGTTCGGCCACATTTCTCCCCCGTAAGGGCGAGCACTTCCATCGAGATTCAGCGCGCGTGATACTCGGCTGACTGTCGAGGTGTGCCATTTAATGGCGGAGGCGCCTTTTGTCGCAAACCGCCCGGACAAATCGGTGTCCCGGGATCAGACAACGCGAGCGTGGTCCTGCATTGGTCCGATGTTCGGCTGGACCGGGCAGGGACGGACAGTACCGCGTCGATATCGGTTTTCATACCACGGCGGACAACTTGATCGTGTAGCCCGCTGCGAAGCGCCTGCAGAACGTCCAATTCTCGATTCGGCACGACCCTTGCTCGGTTCTGGGCAGCATCACCGAATGCTCCAGATGCGGTGATGCTAGGGGCGGGCTCGGCGCCCGCGTCGCCGCTCGCGTCGGGTCCGCTCCGCCGGTTTGCTGTGGGGCGCATGCCCATGTCACGAGGGCCGCGTAATCATTCGTTCCGGCAACATCGGCCCGACGTAGTTCAACAGCGATCGGGACATCTCCCACACGGGCGTCATTCCGATCGGTCTTCACCGGCATGGCCGAAAGTGCCGCCTTAACCTGGCGGGCTTCCAAACTGACGGCCGGCAGCCCCAGTTCGATTAGATTTGCGGTCAGCCATTCTGACATCGGTCCGGCCTCAAGGCCCACCCGTTCAACTTGTCCAGCCCATGGTTCGAGGTACTGCACAATCGATGGCGCGTCCGCCAACGTGGTTCCCTCCCGGATAAGCTTTCCGGTCTCGTCCACCGCTCATACCGCAACGGAATTCAGCGAAACATCGAGGCCGACGTAGATCATGACTTTTTCCTTCGGATGGAGTTGGTCAGCCAAAACGTGCCGCGCGATAAATAGGTCAGACGATCGGGACCGAATACCCCATCTCATCCGTGAACCTTGCTCGCTTCATCTGTCCGTCCTTCTTCGGGCCGGTCTCTAACTCCTTCTGGCGGAAATACTCAGTGGCAGCTCAGGCAGACTAACGTGCTCTTGGGTGCTTTCGAAAGGCCACCGTGACGCTCAGCAATCCCGGAGATAAAGCGCGCATTTTTGGTTCAAAACGCTGCATTCCGGATCGTCCAAGAACACTAATTTCGTGAGCAGATCGCAGAACCCATCAGGAGAGCTACGTGCAGCCGAGGGCGAGGTGCCTGCTCCATCTGGTTCGCAACAATCTGATTTTAGGATCCGATATGCAGGAGGCTGTCCAGATGGTGACTGTGTATCTGATAGAAACAGTAAGGAATAACCCTTCCTAGGAGACATGGAGAAGGTCTGATCAATTCAACATGAGAGTCTTTCTAGAGAGTACTCAGATAGAGATCATAAAAAGGAGCTACTAATGTATAGCAGTAGAAATGGATACACAATCGCAAGCTCGGTATGGACACCTGGCTGCAGGCAGTGGATCGAGGATCACGCTAGTACTGACTGGTGGAGTCCTTTCTATATCAATTTCATGTTCGAACGGCTTCCTGGATCGGAGGAGGCCGTATTGGGCCAGATGCGTAGAGCAATCGAAAAATTCTATGGGCGCTTTAGTACGCGCTTTGACAGGACCCCGCGAGCCGAAGGTTCTCAACGGCATATACCGCGGTTGCTTCTCTTTCCGGACAAGCCCGTTCCAAAGCGGGAGAAGGCATCAATACGAGAAGTCTCAATCAATGCTGGGGGCCTCCACTACAATGGACCGATGATGATTCCGCGGTATTCGCGTTTCCATGGGTGCGTAATTGGCCACCTTCAGGAAAAGCAGCAGGCGTATGCTCGAAATGGCATCAGTCGCATTCATGCGAAGCCTATTTATGACGCTTCTGGTATCGCTGACTACGCCTGCAAGACGATTAGATGGAATAGGGCCGACCAAGACGACGTTTTGATCCTTCCCCGCAGCGTCAGTGAATTGCCAGGCCCGGACTGAATTTTTGGTCGCACAGTGATCTTCAGAATACGCTATGAGATGTGCACGTAGACGGTTTTGATGTGCACGCAGCTTTAAATGCCGCCTGACCATCACTGGCATGCAAAATCCGCTATGAGATGTGCACGCAAACGCTTTAGATGTGCGCGCAGCCCTGGGCATTGCACGACGGGGCTGCATCTTTAGCCGTGGCAGGCTTTGCATCGACAGTAATCCGGATGGTTGCCGAATTGCCAACGAACCAGCTGGGCCGGGAGTCTGCGCGGCTTTCTCCCTCCCGGTGCGGCTCGTGGCTGTTTCTTCAGGGATTGAAGTATCGGTCGCATCCATACCTGATCAGTCGGTCGTTCGCATTCAGTCGGAGCGTCCATCTATAGTGCCTCTTACGCCACCTCTTGGACGGTCGCGCGAGATCGGCAGAGTCTCTTGGGTGCTTCCATTCCACCAGGTCTTGCCTCAGTACCCGTTCGATTGCCGAGCTAAGATCGTCAATCGGTCTGATACAAACATAAGAATCGACGCTAGGGTCGGGACGGCTGGATAATAGCGCTTGTTCAAGCAGCTTCTGTGAGCTGCTCGCAACAATTTCGTGGATTTCCCACCGCCAAACGTCTTCGGCTTCTTCGTCTCTTGCGGGAGCGGCAAATACCTTAATGGTGCCGACGGCTACGACCGATTCTTGGATCTTGTCTAACGCCCGTCGGTTCAGGTTGATAACGGCCCCAATCGTGACCGGGTCGAGATCATTCAAGCCGCAGCTCCAGCTCGCGCGGCTGACACGAACCTCGAATAGGTCGGTTTGGTTGGCAAGCAATTTAGCAATTGAACGGCCGTGGGCCAGCTTCCGGCGCTCACGGCCAAAAGGGCAGACCTCCATGCAATCATCGGAGCCGCCGCAACTCCGCGCACCGCACCTTGCAAGTGCGTCTAGCTGGCGGCGGTTGAAGGCATTTCGTTTTAGCAGCGCCAATATGTCTTGCTGCTCACCGGCCGCGTGATCGCTATTCAATTCCGCTACAGCCGAGCTGACGCCGGAAATCATCGCTCAACGTCGCGCACTGACTGACAGCGTCAAGGCAGCAGCACGCGCAGCCTCAGCGTGCCCATCGGTCGATCCGGATATGAAAGTTCTGTTTGGAGGCGCGGAGTTCGGTAAAAACAATGAGATCGTCAAGGCCTTTACGAATGCGCTCCACGATCTTGAGCATGGGCCCGGACCGAACAACGAAATTAGGAAAACCCTCGACAATGCAGGACACGATATTGTGCACGGGCCAGGCCCGAACAATGAAATAAGGAAGCTCGGCAAACGTCTGAGTTTGTAGCAAGAAGGGCGCAAATACATGGCCGATAAAAAAAGCCCAGACGACATGCTCCGCGAACAGTGGGGCAAGGCGTCGCGGCTGACGCTTTCGGGCACAGTTGCGCTATTTCTTCTGACGCGCGGCGCGAAGTCCGGAGCGGACAAGATTCTCGAAATCCTCGGACTAGACTGGTCTTCGCTCAATGCTCATGCTGTTGCCCTTCTGGGTGTTCCCGTCGTCGCCACGCTTTGTGTCTGGTCGCTGTGGTGGGCGAAGGCTTTTGCGAGGCGACATACGGACGGGGCCTGGTTCGATAAGGTGGTCACCAAATCCGATCTTCGACTGATATCGGATAAGGCCCGCACTGTCGCGATCTGGTCGTTGATCCTGTTCGTCGCTCTGCCCCTTCTCGGTTTGGCTATCCTCGAGGGAACATTTTTGCACGGAAATCTCTACTTTGCGGTCGACGGCAACTTTAGCTGTCCTCAAAACTGCAAGGAGGAGGTCGGGGTATTGGCACATTTCTGGCCGGCGAATGGCCTCCCCGACGTTTTCAAGACGGCCTATCGTTACGACGGAAATCTCACCTACGTGCCGGTTTGGCAGCCCACATTGTGGTTGCTTTTCGGCATTGGAGCTTTGATCTATGCCGTGTCCTATCTGCGGCTAATCTTTGGAAACTCCGCTTCTCGCCAGCCGTCGGTCCAGATCCAGGAAGCGACGTCGTAAATCGTTCCGCTTCAAGCCTCCGGATCGGGATCTTCCTTCTCGCCGGTCGCGACGATCTTAGGCGACGCCGCAACGCCTTCGCCTAGTCCCACGGTACCCGCATCCAGATGTCGCGTCCTCTTCCCTCGTCAGAATGATCGGCATTGCCTCGGGATGAACGCGCTTGACCTCGGCGTTCGGATCGCGGGTCAAGAAGCCGAACACATCGATGGTAACTTTGCCTTCCATTTCCACTCCCTCCATCCACAAGGACAACAAGTCATAGGCGATCGACTTGATTACCAGCTTGATCCCTGAAGAATGATCGTCAGGAAGGGCCGGAGACTATGTTCGAACGCCTGCCTTCGTCCGGGGCCGATCCAGCGAAAGGCCTCCTGCCGCCGTCCATGCGCTGAGGTCTCTCCAATCCTGCCGGCTAAGTGGCAGCCTGAGAAAGAACAGTGCCGGAGTGCAATCGAGGGCCATCACGTCGTCGGGCGTGAAGTCCGGCTTGCCGCACAGCTCGGCAAGCCTTTTCCTGAGCTTCGACCCTTATCAACCGGAGCCAAGCTAAGGTGCCCGTGGGCGTCCCGCGCGAGGCTGCGCGAAGGCTATTCGCTCAAGAACCGATCCCGTCCGGTCAAGACAGCCGAGGCCAGCGGCGCAATTGTCAAGCGGTCCGCTCACGCAGCGTCGAACGCCTGCGGCCTCGATTCAGCTCATTTCGCGGAGGCTGCGGCCATAGCGCTCGGTCATCACTGGAAACGCGATGCCGCTAACGCAGTTGTACGATCATCGCTAATCACACCGATGTCACTGCAACGATTTAATCAGGTGCGGCGGATTAGGTTCTTGATCCACGCCATCGCCGTCTCAATGGCCCAATCGGTTTGATGAGAAGTCAAGGCGGGGGGTGGTTGACTCCCCGCGCCATGGCCATGCGGGTTCCGAACGTGAATGAAGTAGGCCTTCAACGTGTCTCCCTCCCATGGGACAAGGAACCGTCCGTTCTGATGGCTAACAAGGTTGTCAATGTAATTGGCGGCGCCACGCTCGCGGCCCGTCGACCAGCCCTTGTCGTCGGATATGATCTTGATGGTGCTCTCGAGCGCCTTTGCCGCATGAAAGACTGCATCTTGGCGCTGTCCGTCGGCGTGCTCGATTGCTTCCTTGAGTTCGCGATCGACGTTTGCCCATTTTGCATCTCGCAGTAACGCCCAGCAGGGCTCCGCGATGCGCGTCTCGGTCAGCTCGTCTCGCGCAAACTGCAGGATCCCGTTGTGATAGTGCATCCCAATCCGGGCCTGCCGGAAGCGACTGTTCAGCTCATCCACGGCGCGTGCGACCTTGGTGATCGCGTCTGGGGCAGCTCGGCTGAGTTCGCGAGCACGCTCTTCCGCCAAACGGAAGAGCAGCTCGACCAAGCTGAGACGCCTTTTCAGAAAGGTGTCTGCGGTCCCATGACGATCCTTCCATAGGTCATACACCTCGGTCAGGAATTCCCCGCAAGCGGCGTCCCAGGACGGCGCGTCGTAGAGACGCCCGCGTCCTGTTTCGCGTACCAGCGCGTCGTGCGCGCGCTTGAAGAAGTCATCGTTGAGCTGCAAAGGCTCAACAAGGTCGCCGAAGATGATGTGTGCAACCTGAACGAAAAGTTGGTGAATCTCAGCGGTCGGCCGATCGCCCCAATAGATCTGCTGAGGGTAACGGCGAAAAAACACGTCCTCGATCATGATGTTTCCCCGTTAACGGGGCCATTTCCACGCAGGTTTTGAAGTTCGTTTAGAAAAACTGTGCCGACATCGACAGCTTGCTCCGCGGTCGTCGGGTCGACGTCCATACCGTGCGCGGCCTCGTTCATGACTCTCAGTGAGTCCAGAAGCTGCGCGGTGCTGGCGGGGGCGAGGCTGCGACGATGCAGTTCGCGCAGCATGTTGCTGAGGCCAGTCGGTCGAGTCGGAGCAAAGCCGTGCTCGTCCATAAAGTCGTGCAGGGCTCTCTCGATCTCCATGCGCATTTTGACGAGAGACATGAGCGGAAACTCACGAGCGAACTCCTCCACAGTCGGCAGGTCTTGCTGAAGCTGGGGCGGCAGTGCAGGTGAGAGCTGATATTGCGCTACACCCATCGGCTTGCTCGCGTCGCGTAGAGCATATTCGACGATCACCTCGTTACGGCCCTTACAGAGGATGATGCCGATCGTCGCCTGATCGTCGCGGTGCCGGAGTTGATCGTCAACTGCCGAGAGGTAAAAGTTCATCTTCCCTGCGAATTCGGGCTTGAAGTCTTCGATCTTCAGTTCGATTACCACGAAGCAGCGCAATCGAAGGTGATAAAAGAGCAGATCAAGATAGTAGTCCTGGCCGGCGACCTCGAGATGATACTGGCTGCCGACGAAGGCAAAGCCCTTACCAAGTTCGAGGATGAGCGACCGGAGGTGCTCGATCAGCCCACGTTCGAGGTCACGCTCGAGCATCTCGGGGCCGAGCGAGAGAAAGTCGAAAGTGTAGGGGTCTTTCAGGACCTGCTGGGCGAGCTCCGATTGCTCGGCTGGCAGGGTCCGCGAGAAATTTGTGAGCGCGCTGCCCTGGCGCGCGAACAGGTTGCTATCGATCTGATGAATGAGGACGTTGCGGCTCCATCCGTGTTCAATCGCTTGGTGGGCGTACCAAGCGCGCTCCTCGGGCGCCTTGACTGCATCCAGCAGGCGGACGTTATGGCCCCAAGGCAAAAGTGCAACAACCTGTTGCACAAATCCGCCATCCGGCCACGCCTCCGCGAAGGCGCGCATATACTTCAGGTTTCGGGCCGAGAGCCCGGTCATCTCAGGGAAGGCTCGGCCCAGGTCGTCGGCTAGACGATCGATGACCTTGGCGCCCCATCCCTCCCGGTCCTGTCGCGCGAGGATATCGCGTCCGATGTTCCAATAAAGCAGGATCAGCTCACGGTTCACCGAGAGAGCGGCACGATGCCGCGCCTCCGCGATCTTCCGTTTAACGTCGCTGACGAACGCCGAATAGCTTTGGGCGTCAATTTCGGTCGTTGGCTTGGCCCCTTTTCGGGCCGAGAGGGATTTGGAAGGTCGCTTGCTCACGCGGCCACCTTCAAGCGCTTCTTCGCCAGCATGGCGCGCACGAACTTGTCCCACTTTGCCATTCCCGCGCGCTTCTCGGGCATGTAATGCCAGCGATCATAGTTCTTGGAACTGACGTCCTGGAGCGCATGATTTTGCAGACGATCTCGAATTTCTTTGGACACGCCGGCCTTGCCGGCCAGGGTCTTGAAGGTTCGCCGAAGGTCCCGATTTGTTGCGTAGGGGATCACGCCGCGGTCCCGCTGACGCCAAACGAAGCTATAGAGCGTACCGTGGCTTACGGGCTTGGATGGGTCCTTCGCTGAGGGAAAGAACCAGCCGTACTTATTTGGCTTGATCGACTCAATCAATTCGGCGGCGGTCGATGGCACTGGAACAGCGTGGGGCTGAAGGTTTTTGGTTTTGGACCAATCGATGATCTTCTCCGGCGCATCCCATTGATCGACATGCAGGCGCGCGATTTCCTCGACGCGTTGACCAGTCAGCATGATCAGCTGCACGGCGCGAGGATAGGAGGGATGAACCGGCGTATCGGGGCATTCCAGCCAGCGATAGAGTTGCACGAACTCTTCTTCATCGAGCCAGCGCGTGCCCTGGACCTTAGGTTCGGTCGGAATTTCCGAGGCCGGATTGAATGGGATACGGAAGCGGCGCGGGGATGTATTCCGATAATCGTTGTCGGATTTCATCCCCCAACTATAGGCCGCGCGGATGTAACATCGCACGTGATCGGCCATCGAGCGGGCGCCACGCTCGTAGATCGGCCGGATAAGTTCGACGATCTCTTCAGACTCGATCTCACGAGCCAGCCGGTTGCGCCCGAGCGTTCCAGCGATCTTGTTGAGGCCCTTCTCTGTCTCCTTCCAGGATGGTTTGCCGGCGGCCTTGAGCGACGCAACATAGCCCTCAAACAGATCAGCGACGGTGCCGGGACGAGCATCCGTTGCGATCTTGATGCTGCGGCCTTTCTGGATCACATCGGCGTAGTCGCGCTTGAAGATATCGCGCGCCTGAGCCAAGGACGTCGACGGATAAGCGCCCAGCTTCTTTTTAGCGCGTTTGCCGTCGCGCCATTGCTGCGCCATCCAGTCTGCGGTCACACGCTTCGGCATCGGCTTGAGGACGAGGAGAAGTCGGCCGGTGCCGCGGCCTTCACCATCTGCGAGGTTTTCTTGTTTCCGGCTGAGTTCGACGCGCTTCAGCGCGTGTCGGATCGCGGTATTAGTCAGGCTTGGCATTTCTTCTGTTCCGCAACTGGGATCGGTCGGGGAGAAACGGGGATCGTTTGCTGGGAGCGGAAGGCCGTTCGCTATCCCTCTAACCGCTCCCAATTTGCCATAGCCGACCCCAGTGCGCAACGTGAGAAAATTACTACTTTCATAGGTGTTTCAGAGGGATCAAGCGTGATCCAGCGTGATCGAATAGGAGGCAGTGGGGTGGTTGTGCACGAGGATCAGGGCGGTCGCTGATAATTCCAGCGCGCGCTTGATCACTTCGCGCGGATAGACCGGGGTGTGGTCGACGGTGCCGGTCTGCTGCACCTCGTCGGCGATGAGCTGGTTGCGCTTGTCGAGAAACAGCAGGCGAAACTGCTCCTTGTCGGCAAACGCCATGCTGGAGCGGCAATAATCGATCACCTCGTTCCAGGACGACAGCGCGTTGCGGCTGTTGACCTCGCCCTTGGTCACGCGGCTCGCGGCGGCCGCAATCAGCTTGAGCTGGTTGATCGCGGCTTCGCCGATGCCGTCAACCTCGCGCAAGCGCGCCACCGGCGCGTGCACGACCTCGGCGAACGAGCCGAAGGTCTTGATCAGCGTCTTCGCGAGCGGCTTGGTGTCGCGCCGCGGCAGCGCCGGAAACAGCGCCATCTCCAGGAGCTCGTAATCGCTCAGCGCATCCGCGCCGGCATTGTAGAAGCGCTCGCGCAGCCGCTCGCGATGGCCGTGATAATGCGGCGCGTCCTCAGGTTTGCTCTTGTCGTGGTCCGGCTTGGCGGGCATCGGCCGCCAGCATCGCCGGGGGCTAGCGCTTTTGCAACCGTCAATTGCGTCGGCGAGTTCGGTTGATGCCTAAGGGTGACCCTGAAGGATCACCCGATCTGCTTCTCGCCGTGCCGCTCCGACAGCGTAAAAATCTCGACGCCATCAGCGGTGACGCCGACAGAGTGCTCGAACTGTGCCGACAGCGATCGGTCGCGGGTGACGGCAGTCCAGCCGTCGGAGAGGATCTTCACATGCGGCTTGCCGAGATTGATCATCGGCTCGATGGTGAAGAACATGCCGGGCTTGAGCTGCACGCCTTCGCCGGGCCGGCCGATATGAATGATGTTCGGCTCGTCGTGGAACATGCGGCCCAGACCGTGGCCGCAGAAATCGCGCACCACGCTCATGCCCTGCGGCTCGACGAAGCTCTGGATGGCGTGACCGATGTCGCCGGTGGTGGCGCCGGGCTTCACCGCGGCGATGCCGCGCATCATCGCTTCATAGGTCACCTCGATCAGCCGCTCGGCCTTGCGTGCGATCGGGCCGACCGCATACATCCGGCTGGAATCGCCATACCAGCCGTCGACGATGAAGGTGACGTCGATGTTGACGATGTCGCCTTCCTTCAGCGGACGGTCACCGGGCATGCCGTGGCAGACCACGTGGTTGAGCGAGGTGCAGGTCGAGTAGCGATAGCCGCGATACATCAGCGTCGCCGGATAGGCATTGTTGCTGAAGGCGAAGTCGCGGACGAATTCGTCGATGCGCTCGGTCGGCACGCCGGGCCCGACGATGTCGGTGAGCTCGTCGAGGCACTTGGCCACCAGCGCGCCCGCCTTGCGCATGCCGGCAAAGGCGCTCGGCCCATGCAGCTTGATCTGTCCGGTCTTGCGCAGGGAGGTATCGGAGGCTTCGACGTAGCTCATGCGGGCGCAATCTTCTGAGGTGGGCTCGATATCGGCGGAAAGTCTTGATTTCAGGCCCCAATTTAATGATTGCGGGCCTTCGCGCAAGCCAAGGCAGCGCGTTTTCGAGCGACGTGGCTACCGGTTCGTGTGAAGAAAACGCGTCAAAACAAGGATCTTGCCGCCTGTTGCGCCCAAAAGCGGGCCTAATTCGGGACTTCTACGGTGGTTTCCACCGGCAGCGCGCCGCCGCGGATGCGGATTTCGCGGACGGGGTAGGGAACCCGGATGCCCTCGCGCTTGAAGGCGTCCCACAGTGCCAGCATCACGTCGCTCTTGACGTTGTCCATGCCGTCGGGGTCCGCGATCCAGAAGGTCAGCGAGAACTTCATCCCGGCTTCCGCGAACTCGGTCAGGATGGAGTTCGGCGGCTTGCCCTTGGTCGCGCGCGGATGGGCCGCGGCGGTCTCGGCGGCGAGCTTGGTGACCAGGCGGGGGTCGGCGTCGTAATTGGTGCCGAAGGCGATCTTCACCAGCGTGTTCTTGTCGGTATAGGTCCAATTGACGACCTTCTGCGTCACCAGATCCTCGTTCGGCACCAGGAACTCGCGGCCGTCGCCGGCGGCGACGGAAATGTAACGCGTCTTCATCGCGCTGATGCGGCCGGTATTGTCGCCGATGGTGACGAGGTCGCCGGGCTTCACCGATTTGTCGGCGAGCAGGATGATGCCCGAGATGAAGTTGGCCACGATCTTCTGCAGGCCGATACCGATGCCGACGCCGACCGCGCCGGAGAACACCGCAAGCGCCGACAGGTCGATGCCGACCGCGCCGAGCGCAATGACGATTGCGACGGCAAGAAGCCCGATGCGGATGATCTTGACCAGCAGCACCTGCACGGACGGCGTCAGATCGGTGGTTGCGTTGATCCGGCTCTCGGCGAAATTGCTCGCGATGTTGGTGAGCCACAGCGCGATCAGCAGGAGCGCGCCGGCCTTGAGGACCAGCAGCGGGGTTAGCCTGAGGCCGCCGAGCACGATCGCGTAGGAATCGAGCAGGTCGACCGTCGTATCGAGCTGGCCGAGGATCGAGAGCGCGGCGAGAAGCCACGCCGTGATCGACACCAGGCGGACGATGAAGGCGTTGCGCAGCACCGAGGTCACCAGCCGGATCACGAGCCAGGCGAAGCCCAGCTTGGCGGCGACCATCAGCAGATAGGAGCGGCTCGGCCAGGTCGCGTGATACATCACCACGCGCGAGATGATCACGAGCAAGGTGAACACCGCCGTCGAGGCGCTGGAGACCATCACCCGGGCGAAGTGCCGGAGCGGCAGCGGCCAGCGCATCCTCAGCGCGGTCATGTCGACCCGATTGCGCACGCCGGTCTCCGCGGCATAAGCGATGCCGGCCGCGGCCAGGATGAGGCCGAATTGCAGGTAGAACCAGGGCGAGGAGATTTCCGCCCCGACGCTGCGCGCGGTGGTCTGCACGAACTCCATGAAGTCCTTGAGGTCCATGTCCATCGGTCTCGTCGGCAAGCGGAGAGGAATTGATTCGAGGGAGCCGCAGAATCCCACAAAGAGCGCGGCCGGGCCATCGATACACCGCGAAGTGAAGTGCGTTAAGGCCGTAAAATGCGGGCAGATTGCCGCGAGCGGGAGAAATGGGTTGGCGTGCCGCTGCGGCGACGATAGAGATGCTGAAGCAGAATGATTGTTGGACGAATAGGGTACCGGCAAGCGCGCTCTTCGCCTCTCCCCGCTTGCGGGGAGAGGCCGGATCGCATCGTCAGATGCGATCCGGGTGAGGGGGACTCTCCGCGAGTCCATCTGTCACCGCCCCCGCGGAGAGCCCCCCTCACCCCAACCCTCTCCCCGCAAGCGGGGCGAGGGGGCGCACTGCCGGTGCCTGCCTAGCCCTTTATTGCGTCCATTCCGGAGTAACCCGCAGCACCGCATGGCCTCTCTCGACTCCGTCAGCATCGCCATATTGCTCGGCTCCGTCCTCGTGATGGCCGGTATCCTGTCGAGCCTGCTTGCGCTGCGCTTCGGAGCGCCCTTGCTGCTCGTCTTCCTTGTGATCGGCATGCTCGCGGGCGATTCCGGCCCCGGCGGGCTCCAGTTCGACGACGTCCGCACCACCTATCTGGTCGGCTCGGTGGCGCTGGCCCTGATCCTGTTCGACGGTGGCCTGCGAACGCGCTTTGCCAGCATCCGCACCGTGCTCGCGCCGTCCGTTGTGCTCGCGACCGTCGGCGTGCTCTTGACCGCGCTGATCACGGCGCCGTTCGCCAAATACGCGCTCGACCTCAATTGGACGGAGTCGCTGCTGGTCGGCGCGGTGGTCGCCTCGACCGACGCCGCCGCCGTCTTCCTGCTGGTGCACACCCAGGGCCTGCGCCTGCGCCCGCGCGTCGGCGCGACGCTGGAGGCCGAATCCGGCACCAACGATCCTTTCGCGATCTTCCTCACTTTGATGCTGGTCGAATACATCTCACTGGGATCGAGCTCCGCAAGCCATGTGGCGATGGAGTTCATCCAGGAGGCGGTGCTGGGCGCCGTCGTTGGCGTCTTCGGCGGACGGCTCGTCGTCATCGCGCTCAACAAAGTCGCGCTGCCGCAGGGTCTGCACGCGCCGTTCGTGACGACCGCGGCGCTCGTGATCTTCGGCGGCTCGCAGATCATGCACGCCTCCGGCTTCCTCGCGGTCTATCTGGCCGGCATCATCATCGGCAACCGGCCGACCCGCGCGCACAATTCGGTGGTGGCTTTCCTCGATGCCGCAACCTGGCTGGCGCAGATCGTGATGTTCGTGCTGCTCGGCCTGCTGGTCTCGCCGAGCCGGTTAGGGGCCAGCGTGCTGCCGGCGGTCGGGGTCGCCTTCGTGCTGATGCTGGTGGCGCGGCCGATCGCCGTGTTCGTGTGCCTGGCGCCGTTCCGCTTCAACTGGCGCGAAAAGATATTCATCGCCTGGACCGGCCTGCGCGGCGCCGTCGCGATCTTCCTGGCCTCGATCCCGATGCTGGTCGGCCTGTCCAAGGCCTATCTCTATTTCGACGTCGCCTTCGTCGTCGTCATCATCTCGCTGCTCTTGCAAGGCTGGACGCTGGCCCCCGCCGCGCGCAAGCTGCACGTGGCGCTGCCGCGCGCCGAGCGCGGTCCGCGCCGTGTCGAGCTGGATCTGCCCGGCCAGCTCGAGCAGCAGCTGGTCGGCTATCCGGTGCGGCCCAAGAGCCTGTATTTCCGCCGCGGCCTGATCCCGTCCTGGTCCAAGCCGACGCTGGTGATCCGCAACGAGAACATTTTGACGCCGCTGGAGGCCGACCCCATCGCGCCCGGCGACTACATCTACCTGCTGGCGCCGCCGGAAAAGGCCGAATCGCTCGACCGCTTCTTCGTCGACATGCAGCCGAGCTCGGCGCCCGATCCGCATCTGCTCGGCGACTTCATGGTCTCCGGTGAGCACACGCTGGCCGAGCTCGCCGGGATCTACGGCGTCAAGGTCGGCGAGGACGAGGGCAAGCTGACGCTGGCCGATTATTTCGACGTCCATCTCGACCGCGCCCCGAAAGAGGGCGCCGAGCTCCCGCTCGACGAGATCGTGCTGGTCGCGCGCAGCATCTCCGGCGGCCGTGTCAACGTCGTCGGCCTGCGCCTGCCGGAAGAAGACGAGACGCCACCGCCGCTGACGCGGGCGCAGGCGCTGCGGCGCAGGCTTGCGGATGTGTGGACGTCGGTAGCGGGGGTTTAGCGAGGCTCGACCTTCGCTTTTCGAATGACAGTTCGTAGCCCGGATGGAGCGCGGCGTAATCCGGGGCCGCTGTATCGGTACGAAAGAGTCCGGATTGCGCTGCGCTCCATCCAGGCTACGCTCTCACGCCAGCACCTTCACCCCGCCAAAACTCGTCACCCGCCCCTGCTTCAGCATCACGATCTGCGTCGCGAGCTGGCGCAGCTCGGCGGCGTCGTGGCTGACATAGACCATCGGCACGTTCGCCTCGTCGCGCAGCCGCACCAGATAAGGCAGGATCTCGAGCTTGCGGCCCTCGTCGAGCGCGCCGAGCGGCTCGTCGAGCAGCAGCAGGCGCGGTTTTGCCAGCAGCGCGCGTCCGAGCGCGACGCGCTGGCGCTCGCCGCCGGAGAGCTTCCCGGGACGGCGGCCCTGCAGGTTACCGATATCGAGCAGGTCGATGACGCGCTTGTGCTGCGCCGGATCCGGCGCCAGGCGGTTCATCTGCCGTCCATAGTCGAGATTCTGCGCGACGTTGAGATGCGGGAATAGCCGTGCGTCCTGGAATACATAGCCGATGCGGCGGCGCCAGGCCGGGACATGGATGCCGGCCGCGGTGTCGTCGACGGTTTCGCCGTCGAGCACGATGGTGCCGCGGTCGGGCCGCAGCAGCCCCGCGATCATGTTGACCAGCGACGTCTTGCCGGCGCCCGAGGCGCCGAACAGGCCGATGACGCGGCCCTCGCCGGTGAAGGATGCTTGAAGCGAGAATTCACCGAGTTGCTTCTCGACGTCGACGCGCAGCATGGTCAATTCCCGTGCAGGCGCTGCGTAGCGCGGCGAGCGAACCATTCGGCGGCGATCAGTGCGCCCAGCGCCAGCACGATCGAGACGATCACGAGCCGGCCGGCCGCGGCGTCACCGTCCGGCGTCTGGATCAGCGAATAGATCGCCGAGGAAATCGTCTGGGTCTCACCGGGAATGTTGGAGACGAAGGTGATGGTGGCGCCGAACTCGCCGATCGCCTTGGCAAAGCCGAGCACCATGCCGGCGAGCACGCCGGGTAGCGCCAAGGGCAGCGTCACCGTGAAGAACACTTTCCATGGCGCGGCGCCGAGCGTCTCGGCGGCCTGCTCGAGCCGGCGGTCGATCGCCTCGATCGACAGCCGCATCGGCCGCACCAGCAGCGGGAACGACATCAGGCCGCAGGCCAGCGCCGCTCCGGTCCAGCGGAAGGCGAAGACGATGCCGAAAGTGTCGGCCAGGAAGCCGCCGACGAGTCCCTTGCGGCCGAAGGTGAGGAGCAGGAGATAACCGGTGACGACAGGCGGCAGCACCAGCGGCAGATGCACGAATGCGTCGAGCATCGACTTGCCCCAGAAATCGCGCCGCGCCAGCAGCCACGCCAGAGCGATGCCGAATGGCGTCGCCACCAGCGTTGCGATGATCGCGACCCTGAGCGAGAGCAGGATCGCGGTCCATTCGGCGGGAGAGATGTCTGACATCAGGTGGTGAATATCAGATTGTCGGGCTGACCAGGAACTTGAAGCCGTATTTTTCCAGAATGGTCTTGGCGGCCGAGGAGCGCAGGAAGGCGAGATAGTCGCTGGTCCCGTCCTTCGCCGTCGCGGTCGCGGCGACCGGATAGATGATCGCGGGATGCGACTCCGCCGGGAAGGTGCCGACGATCTTGACACCGGGCTCGACCTTGGCGTCGGTGGCATAGACGATGCCAAGGTTGGCCTCGCCGCGCGCCACCAGCGTCAGCGCGGCGCGCACGCTCTCGGCCATCGCGAATTTCGGCTCGGCGGCGTGCCATGCCCCGAGCTTCTCCAGCGCCGCCTTGGCGTATTTGCCGACGGGTACGGACTTGACGTCGCCGGTTGCGATCCTGCCGTCGCCGGCGAGTTTTGCGAGGTCGAAACCTTGCGTGATGGTGACGTTGTCGATCTTGGAATCCTTTGGCGCGATCAGCACGATGCTGTTGCCGAGCAGATTGACTCTGGAAGGCTCGTTGATGGTCTTCCTGGCGATCGCGTAGTCCATCCAGTCGGTGTCGGCGGAGACGAACACGTCGGCCGGCGCACCCTGCTCGATCTGCCGCGCCAGCACCGAGCTCGCGGCATAGCTGACCGAGAATTTGACGCCGGTCCTGGCGGTGTAGGCGGCGTCGATCTCGTCGAGCGCGTTCTTCATCGACGCCGCGGCGAACACGGTGATGGTCTTGTCCTCGGCGGCGGCCGGCGAAAGGCTCGCGCTTGCGAGGATCACGAGGGCGGTGAAAAGTCGACAAATGCGTAACATGGGGAGCGCTCCGTGCGAGGCCGCGCGCGCAAGATGCACGCACAGGTCTGGCGTTGGTGGGTCAGGTTGCGACGGGTGGAAGCGCTGCTCCATGGGGCCCGGCTGCGGCTTACGGCCGGCAGGGATATCGCAATTGCGAAGATAGCAGGCTGGCGCCCGAGGTCAAAGGGTGGCCGCTTGTCCGGCCGGGCGGGCCTATTGCGCCGGCAGGATCGCGATCCCGACCGAATTCTCCTTGGCGCCGCTGAGCTGAAGTACGAAAGGCCGCGCCGAAAGCTCGTATTTCACGGACTTGCGGATGCCGCCGCAACCGGTCGCACCGCTGAAGGCCACGGGCTTGAGAACATGCCCATCCTGGACCACGTCGATCCAGGCGCCGGCGGACAGGCTGATCGTGTAGAGCCCGGCCGTGGCGGACTTGACGCTCGTGAAGCCGGCGAAGCTGCCGTCCTTGGGCGCGCGCTCCGGCGGCGTCGGCAGTTTTGCCTCGCTTGGGGCAACCAGTCCCAGCGTGATGGCCGAGGAGGGCAAGCTCGCCTGCTCGCTTCCCGATGCGAGCGTTGTGCGGTCCGGCGCGGTGAGCGCGGCGCGCTCGCGCTCGATCGGCCATTTGAACTTGTCGCAGCCGCTCGGTTCTTCAGCGGCGAGAGCGGAGGTCGCGCCGAACGAGAGCGCAGCGAGGAAGGCAAAGACGCGCATGTGAAATCCCATCGTTGGCCGCGCGAGCGGTGCGAGGCTTGCGGTCAGGCTTGTTCGACGGGATGCGCGTCCCGGAGATGCCGCGGGCTTACGGCTGAGCGGCGAGGTCATCCTAGCGCATTATTATGACGCGAACCAACCAACGAGTTCGTCATTCCGGGACGACAGCGGCAGAGCGGCCTACACACACACTACGGCTTTGCATCCGCCCCATGCAGCACCGCTTTGCATGCTGCCGGCATCTGCGCCAGCGTCATCGGCGGTTTCGGCTTTGGCGGCTCCGGCGGCGGCTTGGGGTGCAGCACCGCGTCGGAGAACCAATAAGCGAGATCGGCTGGCTTGCAGCCTTCGTCCTCGGCCTGCGACGGCTGGCCCTCGCATTCGCGGGCGCCCGCTGGGCAGCGCATGCGAATGTGGAAATGGTAATCGTGGCCCCACCAGGGGCGGATCTTCGAGAGCCAGGCGCGGTCGCCCTTGGCCTCGCGGCACAACGCCTTCTTGATCGCGGCATTGACGAAGATGCGCTGCACCGCCGGCTCCCGCGCCGCGTCGCGCAGCACCAGCACATGGCCTGACGTGAACACTTTTGGATCGATGTCGAGCCGGTCGTGGCGCACCATCATCACCGCCGACATGTCCTCGCGTTCCTCGCGCGAGAGGCGGCGGTCCGGCATCGGCGTCAGCCAGATGTCGGCATCGAGGCCGATCTGGTGGCTGGCATGGCCCGACAGCGCCGGGCCGCCGCGCGGCTGGGCGATGTCGCCGACCAGGATGCCCGGCCATCCCGCGTCCTTGCGCGCTTTGGCCGCGAGCCGCTTGATCAACGCGATCATCTCGGGGTGGCCGTAGCTGCGGTTGCGCGACAGCCGCATCACCTGCCAATTGTCGCCGTTGAGCGGCATCTGCTCGGCGCCGCCGATGCAGCCCTTGGTGTAGGAGCCGATGACATGGGCCGCCCCCTTCGACGGCAGCAGCTTGCGCGCGAACAGCTCCTTGGCGGCGAGATCGGGGTCGTTGGGATTGGCCCGCGGCGGCAGCGGCTTCGGGGTGACGCTGCCCTTGTCCTGGGCCAGCGCGCCGCCGGCGGTCAGGAACGTCGCTAAAACCAGGAGAGGGGTGAGGCGGCGGGGACTCATGCGCAGCACTTATAACCCAACACGGCGTCGGGGTTAAGAATCGGGCTGTGCCGCGGCGGACGATCTCACAGCGTCTTGACGGCCGTTGCCCCAGCGCGAAGGCGCGCCCGGCATGTCGATCCCACGTCCAACAAGGTCGTCCAAAAGTCGTAGTTTTTTCGTGGGGCCAGCCGGATTCTTAACAGTGCGATAACCGTATCCTGCATTGACCAAAATTCATGCGCGGAGCGCGGACCGTTTTCTAGCGGCATGCAAGCCGATGCATTTTCGGAATTGAATCATGAATAGCGCGCATATTTGCGTCGCGTCTTTCTGCGATAGCGGCGAGGCAACAGGTTTGCCGCGCCCTGTGACGCTGCTGCGCCTCTCAAACAGGCAAGTCGATCCGGTCTACAGTTGCCGCAAGGCGCGGCCGCGGCCGGCCGGACCACCCAAGATTACTTTTTTTTCAGACACTTGCCCCAAAACTTGCGCCGTTGGGCGCGACTGGGACGAGTGAAGTTGGGTTTGGGGTCTCGAAAAACAAGAAAACGAAAGCAAAACGTGCTTGCCCGGGCCGGCCAATCGCCGCGCAAGCCGCGCTTCGCGCGCGCGCCGCGCGCCCTTTCGGAACGCGATGAAGTCCTGCGCAGCCGCGCCGAGGCGGAAGCCGCGATCGCGGACGCGCGCAAATCCCATGAGCGCCTGCGCCAGGCCGTCGACATCCTGCCGCAAGGCATCGTGTTTCTCGACGCCGAAGGCCGCTACGTCCTCTGGAACAAGAAATACGCCGAGATCTACAGCAAGACCGCCGATCTGTTCGAAGAGGGCGCGCGTCTCGAAGACACGCTGCGCATCGGCGTTGCCCGCGGCGATTATCCTGAGGCGATTGGCCACGAGGACGAGTGGATCGCCGAGCGACTGCAAAGGCTCTATCAGCCCGGCGCGCGCCACGAGCAGAAGCTGTCGGACGGCCGCGTCATCCTGATCGACGAACGCCTGACCGACGATGGCGGCGTCGTCGGCCTGCGCGTCGACATCACCGAGTTGAAGCAGCGCGAGGCCTCGTTCCGCCTGCTGTTCGACGGCAATCCCGTTCCCATGATCGTCTGCGCGCTGGACGACGAGCGCATCCTCGGCGTCAACGACGCCGCGGTCGCGCATTACGGTTACAGCCGCGCCGAGTTCGAGCGGTTGAAGATCCGCTCGCTGCAGGCCTTCGACAGCGAGCCGCCCTGGACCGCCGGCTCGACCGGCGAGGAGCAGGCCGGCCGCACCTGGAAGCACGTCAAGGCCGACGGCGCGCTGATCGACCTTGCGATCTATTCCCGCGAATTGACCTATGCCGAGCGGCCGGCGGTGCTGCTCGCGCTGATGGACATCACCGAACGCAAGCGCGCCGAGGCACGGCTCGCCTTCATGGCCCAGCACGACGGCCTGACCGGCCTGCCGAACCGCAGCCTGCTGCGCCAGCAGGTCGACGAGATGCTGCTGCACACGCGGCGCAGCACCGACAAGGTCGCGCTGCTGATGCTGGGGCTCGACAGTTTCAAGTCGGTCAACGACACGCTGGGCCATGCGGTCGGCGACAAGCTGCTGCGCGGCGTCGCCAAGCGGTTGCGCTCGACGCTGCGCGAGGAAGACGCGCTGGCGCGGCTCAACTCCGACGAATTCGCGATCGTGCAGAGCGGCCTGACGCGCCCCGAGGACGCGGTGATGCTGGCAAAACGTCTGCTTGCGGCGATCGCCGATCCCTATCTGCTCGACGGCCATTCCGTGGTGATCGGCGCCTCGATCGGCATCGCGATGGCGCCCGGCGACGGCGATGATTCCGAAAAGCTGCTCAAGAGCGCCGACATGGCACTGTCGCGCGCCAAGCTGGACGCGCGCGGCAGCTTCGCCTTCTTCGAGGCCGCGCTCGACGCGAAAGCGCAGAGCCGCCGCAAGATCGAGGTCGAGCTGCGCGGCGCGATCCAGAACGACGTGCTGCGCCCTTACTATCAGCCATTGATCGACCTGCAGAGCGGCCGCATCACCGGCTTCGAGGCGCTGGTGCGCTGGCCGCATGCCGAGCGCGGCATGGTCTCGCCGGCCGAGTTCATTCCGGTCGCCGAGGATACCGGCCTGATCAATCCGCTCGGCGGGCTGATGCTGCGCAGGGCGTGCCTCGATGCCGCGACCTGGCCGGACGACGTCCGCGTCGCGGTCAACCTGTCGCCGCTGCAGTTCCGTAGCGGCAATCTGCTTTCGATCGTGACGGACGCCTTGAGGCATTCCGGCCTGCCGCCGCGGCGGCTCGAGCTCGAGATCACCGAGACGCTGCTGCTGGAGAAGAGCGCGCAGGTGCTGGCGACGCTGCATGCGTTGCGCGCGCTCGGGGTGCGGATCTCGATGGACGATTTCGGCACCGGCTATTCCAGCCTCAGCTATTTGCGGAGTTTTCCGTTCGACAAGATCAAGATCGACCAGTCCTTCGTGCGCGATTTAGGGGCCAATCGCGAGGCCCAGGCGATCATCCGCTCCATCGTCAGCCTCGGGAAGGGTCTTGGCGTCACCATCACCGCCGAAGGCGTCGAGACCGAAGCCGAGCTCAGCTGCCTGCGCACCGAGGGCTGCGACGAGGGCCAGGGCTTCCTGTTCAGCAAGGCCCGGCCGAACGCCGAGATCATCAGCCTGCTGGCCGCGCAGCGCGGCATCGACGGCGAGGACGCCGCGCTGGTGGCGTAGATCTTGGAGCGTCCGCTTCCAGGTTGAAGTTCGGGGCTACCGGCGACAGTGGCGGATGAACGTCACATTCCGGGCGTATAGGTACGTGTACGGGTCCACCTGTTCGAGCGCGTGGTGCTTCATCACCCAGTCCCGCACCGCAGGCGCATAGGACGACATCATCAACTGAGTCTCGCCGGGGTTGATGCTGCGGTCGCCGTGATGCGCGGCGTGAAACATGAAATAGCCGCTCGGGGCAATGCAGATCTTGTCGAGGGGAACGACCCCCAGGACCGTTGTGCAAGACGACTTGCAGCGACCGTCGATCACCACGCGATCATATTCTGCGTTGACGTGTGTGTAGGTGTAGATATGCGCGGCGGTGTTTCCGCCGGGGTCGTGAAGGTAATAGACCTTTTCCGCAGAGGCGGGCGCCGCCATGACCAACGTGAAGAGGATCGTACCGATCAGGGTTGGAATCCGCCGCATATCACCTCCCTTTTGTCTGGGCGTGTCCTGCAGATTATGCTGTTGTGAGACGCTACCTTAGGCTGCCGAAGGGTGTGATCAAAATGCGTTGAGCAACCCTATGGATCCAGCCAACGTGTCCGCGATCGGCCGCCGTCGCTCGGCGCGCACCGAGCTTGAGCCGACAAGCGGATCACGGCTCGGGCGTTGACAGGATTGCCTTCCCCACATCCTCGTAATGGCTATCCCGCGCCTGGATCTGCTGCGCGATCGCGTGCATGTCGCGAAATCGGCGTTCGAACGGGTTGCTGCGAAACACCGCGGTCGCGCCGGCCATGTGATAGGCGGTGTCGACCACACGTGCCGATTGATGGATGGTCCAGGTCGCGGCCAGTCGCACCGCGCTGCGGTGCGCGGCGCTGAACTCGCCCGTCGCGGACAGCTCGCGCCACATCGCAGTCGCGGAGGCATGGAGATAGGCGCGCGCGGCGCGCAAATCGCCTTCGGTGCGGCCGATCAGCCCCTGGACCGCCGCGTTGCCGCGCATCGCGCCGGCCGCCAGTGACGGGCGCTTTTCGCGCGCAAGTGCAATCGCTGCATCCAGCGTCGCGCGTGCCACGCCGAGCGACACCGCGGCAAAGCCGAGGCTGAAGGCAGCGCCGGTGCCGATCCTGTAGAGCGGGCCGGTCTCGCGCAAGCCTGACGGCACGTCGCGGAACGCCGTGAAGCGCTCGGGGACGAAGAGGTCGCTCACCTCGTAGGAATCGGTGCCGGTGCCGGCGAGCCCGATCGCCTGCCAGACATCGTGCAACGTCGCGCTTGCGGCAGGAAACAGAATGGTGCGCACTTCCGGCGAGCCATCGGCGTTCTTGCGCGGCGTGCCGTCAGTCCCGAGAATGCGCACATGCGCGCCCAGCCAGCTTGCCTGCCGCGAGCCCGAGGCAAAATCCCACCGCGCCGTGACGCGATAGCCGCCGCCGACCGCGCGCGCCTCGTGCGCGATCGCGCCCCAGGCCAGGATGCCGGGCGCAGTGTTGAAGATCTCCTGCGCGGTATCGCGATCGAGCGAGGCCGCGATCATCGCGCAGACGCTGCATTGCCCGAGACACCAGGCCGTGGACGCATCCGCCTTCGCGATCTCCTCCAGCATCTGCATGAAGGTTTCGATGGGAGCTTCAGCTCCGCCGAGGCTCTGCGGCAGCAGCGCGCGATAAAAGCCGTTCTCGATCAGCGCCGCGACCACGGAAGGCGTCAGCCGCCGCGTCCGCTCGATCTCGTCCGCTTCGCGCGCGATCAGCGGCGCGATGGCGCGGGCACGTTCGACGAGTTCAGATCCGGGAAGCTCCGACATTCGCGTGTCCTCGCCCCTTCTGTCGTGAGCGGTGAGAACAGGATGGTGGTCTATTTGACGGGGAGGATCAAGGTGCGGCCATCTCCGCGCGCGCCGCAAGAAGGCCGGGGTCGTGAACCTCGGCAACGCGGCTCGCGACGAACAACCATCATCGCCGCGAACGTCGCGCCGGCTGAGGTTGCCCATGCCGATCGTCAGAATCCTCATCGTCCTGCTCGCGCTCGCTTCGCCGGCGTTGGCGCAGGACGGGGCCCGTGACGCGGCCGCCGCGGGCGAGGCCGCGCGGATGTTCCGGGTCTACGTCGAAGGCGTGGCGAAAAAAGGAGAGCGACCCGACCTGACCCGGCCGGAGACCACTGCGCTGCTCGGCCGCGTGTTCGATGTTGGAGCCCTGGAGGCGTTGCCGCCGGCGAAGGCGAGCGACATGAGCTGGCTGATGGAGTGGATGGACGCCGCCAACGCGACCTCCAAGCTGTTCGCGCTGTATGGCGCGAAGCCGGGGGCGCAGCCCGATCTTGCGGCGCTCCAGCGCAACATGACCGAGTATGGCGATCAGTACGCGGCGGCGATGAACTTTGCCATCCGCGGCATGGCGCGCGAGGCGGTTGCGGGCGAGCTGTTCATGGCGAGCCTCGCGCCGGAGCAGCGCACCCGTATCCGCCAGGATGGATTTACGGGCTTCCGCCGGAGCGCCGCCGAATTCATCCTGGGCACCGTCTGCGCGGCGATCCAGGGCGCGGGCAAATCCGCCAACGCGCGCCTGGTCGCCGCCGCCATCCGCGACACGCGCGAGGTCTGGGCGAGCTTCCTGCTGCCACAGGATCGAGCCCGTGTGCTCGAGCAGCTTGCCGACCTTCCCAGATGGGCACCGGACGAAACGGCGCGAACCGATCTCGCCGCCTTCACGGCCGCGCTGCGAGCTGTGAATTGAGCCCCGGCGGCGGCTTGCGGGCGCGCGTTGCCTGCTCGAAGGCATAGGCCAGCCGCAGCAGCTTGTGCTCACTCCAGGCTCTCCCTGCGAAGGCGACGCCGAGCGGATAATCGGGCGTGTCCTTGCCCTCCGTTGTCCCCGAGACGAAGCCGCCCGGCACCATGATGCTGGGATAGCCCGCCTTGGCAGCAATCGCAGCGCCCGTGGCGCCGGCGAACAGCACCGCGTCGAGCTTGTGCTGGTTCATGTAGGCGTCCATGCCGCGCGTCTTGGCCGAGAGCAGGTCCATGGCACGGGCCGACTTGTACTCGCGCTCACTCAAATCGCCCCTGGTCAAGTCAGCGGCCAGGAAATGGTCCTGACCAAAGCGCAACGCCTTCCCCGCGTTCGCTTCGTTGAAGGCTATGACGTCGCTGATGGTCTTGATGTCCGTGCCGGTCGCCCAATCCCTCAAATAGAGGTTGAGATCGTGCTTCAGCTCGTAGAGGAAGACGACCGGCGGCCTCGCGATGGTGCCCTTGTGTACGCTCAGTGGATTGCGGTTGAGCACGGCCATGGTCGTGCCCGGCCCGCCGATCCAGCCCAGCGTCGGCATGTTGGCGCGTACGATGACGGCGCCGATATTCTCCAGCACCTTGATCGTCTCGGTCATCACCTTGACCCAGTCGGGCGGCAGCTTGCCGTAATAGCAATCGTTCAAGGGATCGGCGGGGTCGCTCGGCACGCCGATGCGCGCGCCTTTGATAGCGTCGGCGGTAAGGCCCGCGGTGAAGTCGACGGGCCGCCGCTGCTTTCGTGTCGCCGGATCGAGCGGGTCCCTGGCGGCCAGCACGTTCAGCAGCAGCGCCGCGTCGCGCACGGTGCGCGTCATCGGCCCCGCGGTGTCCTGGCTGTGTGCGAGCGGCAGGATGCCGGCGCGGCTGATCAGTCCGACGGTGGGCTTCACGGTGACGAGACCGTTTTGGCTGGCGGGGAACAGCAGCGAGCCCGAGGTCTCGGTGCCGATCGACGCCGCACACAGGCCGGCCGCCACCGCGACCGCCGACCCCGAGCTCGATCCGCCTGGCTGCACGACCGGGATGCCGTGTTCGTCCGCCAGCGCCGGCGCGTTCACCTGACCGCCTAGCGACGAATAGCCCGAGGGCATGTCGACCGCGAGCATGTTGGCGAACTCCGTCAGGTTCGCCTTGCCGAGGATCACCGCAACGGCGTCGCGCAGCAGCTTGACGAGGGTCGCGTCGTCCCTGGCGCGCGCGCCTTCCAGCGCCAGCGAGCCGGCCGTGGTCGGCTGCTTGTCGCCGGTGGCGATGTTGTCCTTCAACAATATCGGCACGCCGGCCAGCGGCCGCCCGACCGATGGCTTGATGTCGTCCAGCTCGGCCGCGATCGCGCGCGCATCGGGATTGAGCGCGCGGACGGAATTGAGCGCGGGGCCGTTGCGGTCATAGGCCTCGATGCGCGCGAGATAAAGTTCGGCCAGCGAGGTGGCGGTGAGCTGCCCGCCGGACAAGGCGTCGACGATCTCGCTCAACAGCGCGTGCTCCGGCGCCAGCGCGGCCGGCCCCTCCGTGCCGGCGACAATCGGGGCGAGGCGAGCATCGCCGCGGATCGGCTGGTCCATCTGTCCTCTCGGGCGGCTTGCGACGATTATGCTACCAATGGTAGCATTGAGCTCGGTTGCGCGGCAAGCCGATTGCCGGTCACGCGGCGCAGGCGTGAGATTTCGATCTTTCCAGCGGCTTCAGTTGAGCGATCCATGGAGTGCACGATCCGGCCCGCGCGCGAAGACGATGCCGATGGCATCAGCGAGGTCATTTTGCATGCGCTGCGCGAGACGAACGCAAAGGACTACACGGACGAGATTATCGAACGGGTCGGGCGCAGCTTCAGTCCGGATGCCGTCAGGCAGCTGATAGGCAAACGTACAGTCTTCGTCGCCGCCATTGGCGGCCGCATCATTGGAACGGCAAGCCTTGAAGGAAGCGTCGTCCGCACCGTCGAGGCTCTGCGGCAGCAGGGCACGATAAAGGCCGTTCTCGATCAGCGCGGCGACGACGGCCGGCGTCAGCCGCCGCGTCCGCTCGATCTCATCTGCTTCGCCCGCAATCAGCGGGGCCAGCGCCCGGGCACGTTCGACGAGACCAACTCCGGGAGTTGCGTTCATGCGCGTTTCCTCGCCCATTCTGCCGTGAGCGGTGAGATGCGCGATGGTGGTCTATTTGGCGGGGAGGATCAAGGTTCGGAACGGCGGTTCACTTCGCTTCAACCGCCGCATTCAGAGAACCTGCAAATCTCATCCATCGACATAGGCGGCCAGTTCGTCCGGCGTTCCCGTGGGAAAGGCATCTTTGAGATAATCGAGGAAGGCGGATACACGAGCGCTCAGCAGTCGTCGCGATGGGTAGAGTGCCCATAAGGCGATCTCCGGTCCATCGACGTCGCCCCAATGCACCAGCGTGCCGGCCGCGAGATCGTGACTCACGAGCGACACAGGCAATCGACCGGCGCCCACACCTGCCCGCACTGCATCGCGAACCATGACAAGCGACGACAAGCGAAGAACCGGATCAACTTTAATTCGCGGTGGTCCAGCCGGTGCCGTCATCTCCCAGATCGCGGTCTGGTCGCTCGCCCCGCGCACCACCACGGGAACAGTGATATCGCCCGCGGGTAGAGCAAGTTTCGGGCTTGCGACGACCACCAGCCGATCGCGCAGGAAAACTCGTCCGACGAGGTTCTCATCCGGATTCGGATTGACCCGGATCACGAGGTCATAACCTTCCTCCACCATGTCGACGGCCCGGTCTTCCGTCGTGATCTCGAGCCGGACCTCCGGATATCTGAGCGCGAACCCGGCGGCGAGCTTGCCCATGGCGGTTTGCGAGATGAGCAATGGCGCGCTGATCCGCAAACTGCCCCGCGGCTTGTCTCCACCTGAAGCGATCGCGGTTGCCGTCTCGTCAAGCTCGGCGAGCAATGCCGTCGTCCGCTCGAACAGCGCCCGGCCTTCCTCGGTGAGCTTCAGCAAGCGTGCTCCGCGCTCGAAAAGGCGCAGATCGAGGCTGCTCTCCAGTTCCGCCACCCGGCGGGAAAGCGTTGCTTTTGGGCGCCCGGCAGCCCGGGCGGCCCGTCCGAACCCTCCGTGCCGGGCGACGAGGTTGAAATCGGCAAGTCCGAGCAGGTCCATTCGTTCCACCAGTAAGACAGTCTGTCCAAATATACCATCTATTGGTTCGAATTTGGATCGCTAGTTTCCGGGTGTCTTCCAACCCCAAACCGGAGTGATCCCCATGACCATCCTCGTTACCGGCGCCACAGGCGCTGTCGGCCGCCAGGTCGTCGAACAGCTCGTCAAGCGCGGTGCCGACGTGCGCGCGCTCGTCCGCGATCCCGCGAAAGCCAGCTTCCCAGCAGGCGTCACGGTCGCGCAAGGCGATCTGCTCGACGTCGATGCGCTTCGCGACGCTCTCGCAGGTGTCTCCACCTTATTTCTGCTCAACGCAGTCGTGCCGGATGAATTCACGCAGGCGCTGATCACGCTTAACCTGGCCCGCGAGGCCGGCGTTGAACGGGTCGTCTATCTCTCGGTGATCCACAGCGACCTCTACGTGAACGTGCCACACTTCGCGGGCAAGTTCGGCGTCGAGCGGATGATCGAGCAGATGGGCTTCAATGCCACCATCCTGCGCCCAGCCTACTTCATGCAGAACGAACTCACGATCAAGGACGTGGTGACCGGATACGGCGTCTACCCGATGCCGATCGGCAGCAAAGGCCTCGCCATGATCGACGTGCGCGACATCGGCGAGATCGCAGCCCTCGAGCTGGTTCACCGCGAGCAGGCCGCAGGACCGCTGCCGCTGGACCGCATCAATCTCGTCGGCCCCCACACGCTGACCGGCGCGGATGTCGCCGGCATCTGGTCGGACGTGCTGGGGCGCGCGATCGCCTATGGCGGCGACGATACTGCCAGCTTCGAGAAGAATCTCAGGCAGTTCATGCCGGGCTGGATGGCGTTCGACATGCGGCTGATGAGCGAACGCTTCCTCACCGATGGAATGATCCCCGACGCGGGCGACGTCGAACGCTTGACGGCGCTTCTGGGCCGCCCCTTGCGCTCCTATCGCGACTTCGTGTCCGGGATCGTGGCCTCGGCCTGAGGCACGAGCGCGCTCCAACCACGACGACAAGGAATTCCATCATGATCAGTTCTGCGGATGATAATGCAAAGGCCCCATTGAAGGTGCTGGTTCTTGGAGCAACCGGCCCTACCGGGCGTCGGATCGTCAGCCAGGCTCTGGCGCGAGGACATCAAGTGACCGCGCTCGTGCGGTCACCCGGGAAGGCGGGCGAGCCGAGCGGCGCAAGAGTCGTCGTTGGAGACGCTCGCGACGAGAAAGCATTGCGTGAGGCCGTCTCTGGCCAGGACGTCGTCGTCAACGCGCTCGGTACCCCAGCGAGCCTATTCCGCGAAGTGACGCTGCTCTCGACGGCGACGCGCGCGCTCGTGAACGCGATGAAGGCCGAGCAAGTCTTCCGGCTGGTCTGCATCACAGGGATCGGCGCGGGAGACAGTGCCGGCCATGGCGGCTTCGTCTTTGACCGCGTGATTTTCCCGCTGCTTCTGCGCAAGGTTTATGCCGACAAGAACCGGCAGGAAGCGATCGTCAGAAACAGCGGGCTCGACTGGATTCTCGTTCGCCCCGCCGTCCTGAACGACAAGTCCGGCCGCGGCGCGATCCGGGCGCTCACGGATCTCGGCGGCTTCAATGGCGGAGCCATCTCGCGAGAAGATGTTGCGGCATTCGTGCTGGACCAAATGCAGGTCGACACCTGGCTGCATCGTTCGCCGTTGATCACGTGGTGAGCGCGTGATCAACGGTTGGCCGTTGCGCGTTGCCTCCTCACGCCGCAGCGCGGCCCAGGTCGAGCAATGGTCTGCGTTTCGTCGGGAAGCTCAGCGCTACCGCGACGGCGGCGAGGCCGATCGCGAAGGAGCCGACGTGCAGCCATGTGTAGCGCTGGAAATTGTCGAACACGAGTCCGCCGGCCCACGGCCCGAGCGCCATGCCGAGGCTGGCGAAGGCCGACACTGCGCCGAACACGGTGCCCATGATGCGCGCGCCGAAGAATTCGCGGACCAGCACCGCATAGAGCGGCATCACCCCGCCATAGGCGAGGCCGAACACCACCGAGAGCGCGTAGAATTCGCCGAGCTGAGCGACCGCAAGATAGGTCGCGATGCACATCGCCTGCACAAGGAGGCCGCCGACCAGCACGGGCTTTGCGCCGATGCGATCGGCGAGGGCGCCCAGCAGCAGGCGGCCGCCGAGGCCTGAGACGCCGGCGACGCTGTAGACCGTCACCGCCGTGAGCGGAGCGATGCCGCAGACCATCGCATAGGACACCATGTGGAAGATCGGGCCGGAATGCGCTGCGCAGCAGGCGAAATGTGCCGCGGCGAGCGCGATGAATTGCGGCGTGCGCAGCGCCTGCGCCGCGGTCAGCTCGACCTCCGGCGCCGAGTCTGCACCGGCGGCGCCCGCCGCCACCGGCGCCGGGCGCACCAGGAAGCAGGCGGGGATCAGCAGCGCCCACGCAGCGATGCCGATCACCAGCATCGCGGTGCGCCAGTCATAGGTGGTGATCAGCCAGCTCGCGGTCGGAGCGATGGTCACCGGCGACACGCCCATGCCGGCGGAGACCAGCGCCACCGCAAGGCTGCGGTTGGTCTCGATCCACGCGCTCGCGAGCGCCATCATCGGTGCGTAGAAGCTGCCGGCCGCAATGCCGATCAGCACGCCGAAGCAAAGCTGGAATTGCCACAGGCTTGTCGCCTGGCTTGCGGTCACGAGACCAAGCCCCAGCAGAACGCTTCCCGCGAGCACCACGATACGCGTGCCAAAACGGTCCGACAGCGTACCCCACAGGAACGCGGCAAATCCCATGCAGAGGAAATCCAGCGTCGCCGCCGCTGAGACGCCGGCGCGCGACCAGCCCATCGCTTCCGATATCGGCTGCAAAAACACCGCCAGCGACAGCATCGTGCCGAACCCGACACAAGTCATCAGCGCACCCGCGGCGACAACGACCCAGCCATAGTCGAAGCGTGACGGCTTGCTCATGCGTTTCCTCGCGCTGTTGGTTTTGTTGGTGATGCGCGCGGGGATGGTGGCCTATCGGAGGGCGGAGGGCAAGGCTGGGTGTTGAGCGCGCTTCCGTCGCCATGCAGCCGGCCGCGGCGGCATGGCGGTCTATTTGGTGTGGTGATTAGCGACTGTCCTTCCAGGATCGCACAAATAGCGCGTCCCAGAACGACCAGCATATGACCTTAGTCATTCGCGATCAGCGCGGCCGGAGCGGGCCCACAGTCACGATTTGCTCGCGCGCCCGCTCATTCACTCGCGCAAACTCCTCCATGACGCGTCTGAACAATCCCGGATCGATTGACGCGATCAGGCCATGATCCGGCGTATCCAGATCGGGAAAGTAGCCCTTGTGGATCGGAAGATACGCGCGGACGCGCGTATCGATGAAGAATGCGGAGCTGTTCTTGTTCTGACGCGCCCTGTCCAATGGGACCTGGATGATCCCGATCGGCAGACTGTCGCCGAACTTCCTGACTTGAGACGAGGTGTAAACTGCAACCGCGGCGCCGTACGCCGGCGCCTGGTGTCCCAGCATCTTGGAGGCGTCGATTGCAGAAAACGCGCCGATGATGATCGCCGCGTGCCGCGTCCGTGCGGGAATGTCGGGAGTCTCGGCGAACGGAAAGTAACTCCAGACCATGTCGCCGCGTCGGAAGGGCGGGGCCATTCAGGCCTCACTGGAAAAGTGAGCGCCTGAATGCGTAGTCCTCATCGCTTTCGTCGGCGTCGCGATGGAGCTCATAATTCTCGAGCGAGAGCGGCGGCATTTTCGAGAAATCCTGCACCACCTCGACGTAGTCCAGATGGCGGCGCATGACCTCCTCGACGAGTTCTTTCACGCTTACATTGTTCAGCCGAGCAACGCGCGAAGCCTTGTCGTAAAGTTCATCGTCGAGATGTACCGTGATGTCGGCCATGACAGGTTTCCGGTGAGGGCAGCTGAACCTACTTGGCAATATAGCGGGCCTTGCCGCCGCATTAAAGGTGCCGCCAATCCCGCCGCCGCTGACGGTGGCCGCCAGGGCCCTGCGATCACGGGCGGCGCGACGATGACATTCTACCCCCGTTTTGCCCGACGGAGCAAATCGATTTCGTAAAATCGAAAAATCGCAGTGCCGCCAAGGGAGCGGTTACTGTGCATGGGGTTGTTTTCGCGTTTTTGTTTGTCGGGCCCCGAGTGGTCCGGGCCGAACCCGATTCTCCGAGGCCGGAATGGCCCGAACCCGCCTCAGCTATCCACCTTCAGCGCGGCAATGAAAGCTTCCTGCGGGATGTCGACCTTGCCGAACTGCCGCATCTTCTTCTTGCCTTCCTTCTGCTTCTCCAGAAGCTTGCGCTTACGCGTGATGTCGCCGCCGTAGCACTTTGCGGTGACGTCCTTGCGCAGCGCGCGGACCGTCTCGCGGGCGATCACCTTGCCGCCGATCGCCGCCTGGATCGGGATCTGGAACATGTGCGGCGGGATCAGCTCCTTCATCTTCTCGACCATGGCGCGGCCGCGTCCCTCCGCGCGGGTGCGATGGACCAGCATCGAAAGCGCGTCGACCGGCTCGTTGTTGACGAGGATCTGCATCTTGACGAGGTCGGCCGGCTTGTAGTCGGTGAGATGATAGTCGAACGAGGCGTAGCCCTTGGAGACCGATTTGAGCCGGTCGTAGAAGTCGAACACGACTTCGTTGAGCGGCAAATCGTATTTCACCATGGCGCGGGAGCCGACATAGGTCAGCTCCTTCTGCGAGCCGCGGCGGTCCTGGCACAGCTTCAGCACGCTGCCGAGATATTCGTCGGGCGTCATGATCGTGGCCTCGATCCAGGGCTCCTGGATCTCGGCGATCTTGACCACGTCAGGCATGTCGACGGGATTGTGGATCTCGATCTCGGTGCCGTCGGTCAGCTTCATCTTGTAGATGACGCTCGGCGCGGTCGCGATCAGATTGAGATCGAACTCGCGCGACAGCCGCTCCTGGATGATCTCGAGGTGCAGCAGGCCGAGGAAGCCGCAGCGGAAGCCGAAGCCGAGTGCGGCCGACGTTTCCATCTCGAACGAGAAGCTGGCGTCGTTGAGGCGCAGCTTGCCCATGGCGCCGCGCAGCGTTTCGAAATCGTCGGCGTCGACCGGGAACAGGCCGCAGAACACCACCGGGATGGCCGGCTTGAAGCCCGGCAGCATCTCCGTCACCGGCTTCCTGTCGTCGGTGATGGTGTCGCCGACGCGGGTGTCGGCGACTTCCTTGATCGCGGCGGTGATGAAGCCGATCTCGCCGGGGCCGAGCTCGTCGACCTGCTGCATCTTCGGCGTGAAGAAGCCGACGCGCTCGACGTCATAGGCGGCGCCCGTACCCATCATGCGCACGCGGCTGCCCTTCTTCATGACACCGTCGACGACGCGGATGAGAACGACGACGCCGAGATAGACGTCGTACCAGCTGTCGACCAGCAGCGCCTTCAAGGTCGCATTGCGGTCGCCCTTCGGCGGCGGCAGGCGGGTGACGATGGCTTCCAGCACGTCGGGCACGCCGAGGCCGGTCTTGGCCGAGATCATCACCGCGTCGGAGGCGTCGATGCCGATGACGTCCTCGATCTGCTGCTTGATCTTCTCGGGTTCGGCCGCGGGCAGGTCGACCTTGTTCAGGACCGGGACGATCTCGTGATTGTTGTCGAGCGCCTGGTAGACGTTGGCGAGCGTCTGCGCCTCGACGCCCTGGCTGGCGTCGACCACGAGCAGGGAACCTTCGCAGGCCGCCAGCGACCGCGAGACTTCGTAGGCGAAGTCGACATGGCCGGGCGTGTCCATCAGGTTGAAGATGTAGTCCTTGCCGTCCTTGGCGCGGTACTGCAGGCGCACCGTCTGCGCCTTGATGGTGATGCCGCGCTCGCGCTCGATGTCCATGGAATCGAGCACCTGCTCCTTGCCCGCCATCTCGCGGTCGGAGAGGCCGCCGGTCATCTGGATCAGGCGGTCGGCCAGCGTCGATTTGCCATGGTCGATATGGGCGACGATGGAGAAATTGCGGATGTTGGAAATGGGGACGGTCGTCATGGGCGCGGGATACCACTCACATCCCCGTGCGGCAACCATATTGCTGTAATTTCAGGGCCTTTCTTCACGCCAAGCTGATTCCACGATGGGCCAAAACGCGCTAGGCAAGCGCCCATGTCGACCACGTCTCTTCCCACCCCTGGAGTGCGCACGAAGGCCCGCCCGAGCTTTGCCCGCTTCCGGGCCTGGCTGGTTGCCTGCGCGGTCCGCCCCGAGGCGAGATTGTGGCTGGTGATCCAGCTCGCCATCCTGCATGCGGTGCTCTGGACCTTCATCCTGATCAATCTGAAGGCAGCGCAGGACGTTCACATGGACGTCGCAGAAGCCTATGGCTGGGGCCAGAAATTCCTGTGGGGCTATGGCAAGCACCCGCCGCTGTCGGGCTGGGTCGCCGGGCTCTGGTTCAAGCTGTTCCCGGCGGCGGACTGGGCGACCTATGCGCTGGCGATGGCGACGGTCAGCGCCGGCATGGTGATCTGCTGGCTGGTTGCCTTGCGCGTGGTGGATGCGCGGCGCGCGTTCCTGGTCGTGGTGATGGTCGCGCTCTACCCGATCTTCAATTTCAAGGGTTTCAAATACAACCCGGATCTGCTTCAGCTCGTCACCCTGCCGCTGCTGGTGCTCGCCTATCTCAATGCATTCGAGAAGCGGAGCTGGCAGTCCGGCGTCCTGCTCGGCCTTGCCGGCGCGCTGGCGCTGATGACCAAATATTGGGTGCTGACCATGATCGGCGCCATCGGGCTTGCCGCGCTGATCCATCCGGAGCGGATGAGATTTTTGGGTTCGCCGGCGCCGTGGGTCGCGATCGCGACGATGGTCGTGGCGATGATCCCGCACGTGGTCTGGCTGGCCGAGGCGCATTTCGTGCCGCTGACCTATGCCGGCGACACCTACAGCCTCGCGGACAGCGGCCAGGTGCATCAGCTCGTCACCGGCTACATGCTGCATAATCTCGGACTGCTGGCATTGCCGGTGGCGCTGGCCGGGCTCGCGATGGCGCTGGTGCCGCCGTGGATGACGTTGCTCGTGCGAGCACCTCTGCGCATCGTCACGCGCGCCTGGGCGCGCGGCGCCAATCCGGGCGTCAATGTCTCGCAGGCGCTGAACGTGTGGATGATCCAGATCATCGTCGCATTCGGCCCGCCGCTCGGCGCGCTGGTCTTCGGCGTCTACCTGAAGACCGATTGGGGCATCTCGCTGTTCTTCCTGGTGCCGCTCGCGCTGGTCGCGATTCCGGCGCTGCGGGTGCAGGGCGCGAGCCTGTTCAACATCGCCGCGATCTGGCTCGTGCTCAGCGTTGCCACGCTCGCCGCCTCGCCCTGGATCGCCGCGCGCGAGATGACGGCCAATGCCGGCAACACGGCGACCTATGGCGCGCGCTCGGAGCTCGCACGCGAGCTGACCCAGGCCTGGCACGCGCGCTTCGCCTCGCGCTGGGCGGTCGTTGCGGGGACGATGGAAACGATCCAGCCGATGGTGTTCTACAGCCCCGATCACCCCAGCCCGTTCACGCCGAACGAGGCGTGGGCGTCGGGGCTGACCTCGCTCGACGACGTCAAGAGATACGGCTTCATCGGCGTAGTCGATCCGACCGACGAACGACTGCCCAAGTTCGAGAAGTGGGTTTCGGAGGTGGCGCCGAACGCCGAGCGCGTGATGATGACCACGCGCCGCTTCACCCACGGCAAGGCCGGCCCGGCGATGAGTTGGAACGTCTACATCGCGCCGCCGGCGAAGTGAGAGGTGCCGTAGGGTGGGCAAAGCGCAGCGTGCCCACGTCTGATGAGTTCGTGGGCACGGCGCTTCCGCGCCTTTGCCCACCCTACGGCACTACGGCAACCGAGCGCGTGGTTCAGATCCCTTCCTCGTTGAACTTGCTTTCAACGAGCTCGGTGATCGCCGCGAGCGCAGCTTCCGCGTCGGTGCCGGCGGCGGCCACGGTGATCGTCGTGCCCGGTCCTGCGGCAAGCATCATCAGGCCCATGATCGAGGTGCCGCCGACGGTCTCGCCGCCGCGCGTCACCCAGACCTGCGCATCGAAGCGCTCGACGGCCTGGACGAATTTCGCGGAGGCTCGCGCATGCAGGCCGCGCTTGTTGATGATCAGGAGGTCCTTGGAGATCGCGCCCGCGGGCACGCCTGTCCCCGCTTGTGGCGCCTCGTCGCTCATTTGCCGGCGAGCACGCGGCTGGCGATGGTGACGTATTTGCGGCCTGCTTCCTGGGCCATCGCGATCGCGTCGGGCAGCGGACGCTCCTCGCGCACCTTGGCGAGCTTGACCAGCATGGGCAGGTTGATGCCCGCGAGCACTTCGACCTTGGGCCGGCTCATGCAGGATATTGCAAGGTTCGACGGCGTGCCGCCGAACATGTCGGTGAGGATCGCAACGCCGTCGCCGGAATCGACGCGGTTAACCGCCTCGATGATGTCACTTCGGCAGAGATCGGAATCATCTTCGGCGCCGATCGTGATCGCTTCGATTTGCTTTTGTGGGCCCATGACATGTTCAAGCGCTGCCTTGAATTCGTCGGCAAGGCGCCCGTGGGTCACAAGTACTAGACCAATCATCGGAAAACTCCTCGCGGGCGCTTTTGGTGCACCGCACGAACGCGCCACTTTGACCATCCAGAGCCCCTGCGCAAGAGGGGATGTTGCGTATCTCCCTGAATCTAGACGGATGGATGAGGGGAGCTGCGCCGGTCTATTCGGTCGCGATAGTGGGGTTCATATGGTTACCATTTCCCTTCAAACAATCGCCTGAGGGGTTAACGGAAGATGAACTCTTGGTAGTGGTCAAGGCCGCGACAACCAGTGGGAGGGGTGAATATCCGCGGCCAACCGGGATTCGTGGTATTTCGACACCGGAAATGAGGGTTTTCAGCGAATCCGCCGCAGGCAAGCGCTCGGCGTCCGCGGCATCCAGATCGACGACGAGACCGACGGTCGCATGCTCCACGAAGACGCAGCGGCGGATCCCGAGGCCCCGGATCTCGATCAGGCCAGCCAATACCGGCGCGGGGCGGACTTCAATTTCATCGCCGACTGTCGCCAGATGGACACGGTCATCCCCGACCAGAACGGCCCTTTCGACCACGCCCGAGCGTCCGGCCATGATCAAATCAAAGGCAAGGCGCGACTTGCCGGAGCCCGAGGGACCGCGGATCAGCACCGCCCGATGTCCGACCTTGACCGCGGAGGCGTGAACGCTCGGCCCGACTTCGTTCAAGCTGCCTTCTTTCAAGCTGCCTTGGCTCATAGCGCCGGCAGCCTCACCACGAAGCGCGCGCCGGTGATCGTCGGCACGCCCTCGTCATCCGGCGGGCCTGCACGGTTCTCGGCCCAGATGCGCCCGCCATGGGCGTCGATGATCTGCTTGGAGATCGACAGGCCGAGGCCGGAGTTCTGGCCAAAACCCTGATGCGGACGGTCGGTGTAGAAGCGCTCGAAGATGCGTTCCAGCGCGTCGTCGCGAATGCCGGGGCCGTCATCGTCGACCACGATCTCGATCTCCCCGCGCGCGCGGCGGCAGGTGAGGCGCACCTTGCTGCCGGGTTCGGAGAACGACTGCGCGTTGGAGAGCAGGTTGGAGACCACTTGCCCGAGCCGTGAATCGTGACCGCTCACGGCGAAGGTGTCGGTCGGGCTGCGGCCCTCGAAGCGCGTCTCGACCGCGACGTCGTGGCCGAGCTTGGTTTCGTTGGCGACGGACACCAGCGTCGTCAGCAGGCGGCGCAAATCGACCGGGATCGCATCCTGGCGCTGCAATTCGGCATCGAGGCGGCTGGCGTCGGAGATGTCGGAGATCAGGCGGTCGAGCCGCTTGACGTCGTGCTCGATCACCTCGAGCAGGCGCGCGCGGCTGTTCTCGTTGCGCGCCAGCGGTAGCGTTTCGACCGCCGAGCGCAGCGAGGTCAGCGGATTCTTCAATTCGTGGGCGACGTCGGCGGCGAACATCTCGATCGCCTCGATGCGGCTGTAGAGCGCGCTCGTCATGTCGCGCAGGGCGCCGGAGAGATGGCCGATCTCGTCGCGACGGCGGGTGAAATCGGGGATCTCGATGCGGGCCTTGATGCGGCGGCGGACGCGCTCGGCGCTGTCGGCGAGCCGGCGCACGGGCCCGGCGATCGTGCTCGCGAGCAGCAGCGACAGCATGATCATGACGGCGGCCGCGACGCCGCCGACTTTCAGGATGGCGAGGCGTTCAGCGGTGACCATCTGGTCGATGTCGTCGCCTTGCGTCGACAGCATCAGCGCGCCATGGATCGCGCGCGAGCGCAGCACGGGGACCGCGACCGAGACGATCACCTCGCCGCGGGCATTGACCCGCACCATCGAGCGCTTCTGGCCCTGGAGCGCATCGCCCACCTCGGCATAGCCGTTGCCGTTCTCGGGGCCGAGCTCACGATAAAGCGGCAGGTCGCCGCGGTTGAGCCAGGTGCGCACCGCGACCATGCCGCGCTCGACGAAGCCGGGCTTCTCTGCCGGCGGCGGCAGGTCGAGGCGCAGCACGTTTTCGAGGTTGCGGCTGTCGAGCAGCAGGCTGCCGTTCGGATCGTAGATGCGGGCGCGCGTCTTGGTCGGCGAGATCAGCGTGCGCAGCACCGGCGCGACGCGCTCCGGGTTGATCGGGAAGTCCAGCGGCGAGTACTCGTCCGAGCCGCCATAGGTCTCGCCCGGCTTGAGGTCGAGCAGCCGGTCGGGATCGATGGTGATGGCGTTGGTCTGCACCGTGGCCGAGGCCGCAATCGCGCCGGCGATGATCTCGGCCTGCACCAGCAGGCTCTGCGCCCGCGCGTCGATCAGTCCGGCGCGGAATTGCGACAGATACAGGATGCTCGCCACCAGCGCGACGAGGCCGGCGAGGTTGAGCGAGACGATGCGGCGGGTCAGGCTGGAGAAGGACAGCGCGAAGAAGAATTGCCCGGCGCGCTTGAGCCAGTTCAGCGGTCGGAAGCCCTGCGGCTTGTCCTCGACAAACTGCTCCTGAACGCCGTCGGATGCGACGTCGCCGGCGCTCTGGTTGGGATCAGGCTGCGTTCGGTCCAGCAATGCTTACGCCCGTGTTAGGACGGCGTTGAGAAGGTCCCCACACCTTAGAGCGATCCCGGTCCCGATGGAATCAGAACCGGCGATGCTCGTCGTCGTTCGTGAAGGCGCCTCGCGCCTCAGGCTTCCTTGAAGCGGTAGCCGACGCCGTAGAGCGTCTCGATCATCTCGAACTCGTTGTCGACCACCTTGAACTTCTTGCGCAGCCGCTTGATGTGGCTGTCGATGGTGCGGTCGTCGACATAGACCTGGTCGTCATAGGCGGCGTCCATCAGCGCGTTGCGGCTCTTCACCACGCCGGGCCGGGTCGCGAGCGCCTGCAGGATCAGGAATTCGGTGACGGTCAGCGTCACCGGCTCGTTCTTCCAGGTGCAGGTATGCCGTTCCGGATCCATGCGCAAAAGGCCGCGGTCGAGCGCCTTGGCGTCGTTCTCCTTCGGCGCGACGGTCGGGTCCTTCGGCGCCGAGCGGCGCAGCACCGCCTTGACGCGCTCGACCAGCAGGCGCTGCGAGAACGGTTTGCGGATGAAATCGTCGGCGCCCATCTTGAGGCCGAACAGCTCGTCGATCTCCTCGTCCTTGGAGGTCAGGAAGATCACCGGCAGGTCGGACTTCTGCCTGAGCCGGCGCAGCGTCTCCATGCCGTCCATGCGCGGCATCTTGATGTCGAGGATCGCAAGATCGGGCTGGGTGGTGCGGAAACCGTCAAGCGCGGAAGCGCCGTCGGTGTAGGTCATGATGCGGTAGCCTTCGGCTTCCAGCGCGATCGAGACGGATGTGAGAATGTTGCGGTCGTCGTCGACCAAAGCGATTGTGGGCATGAGCCTCTGCTTTCTGCTTTCCGTTTGGGTCGTGGCTTGAAACGGCGAGCAATCCACTGATGCGCCGCATACATGGGTGCCGATGTCGGCGTTCGAACCTTGTCACCGAGCAATGCAAGCTGGGCTGAAGTGTGACCAAGTTCCCCGAAACACGGCAGATCCGCCGCATGTCGACCCATAACCGGGCCCCCGTTTACCCGAAAAAAGGCCCCCCTTGCAACCACCTGAGCCGAGAAAGCCGATGCAACCGACCCCTGATTTCGACCCCGCAAAGCTCGCCAAATCCCTGCTGCGGCGATCGCGGCAGGGGGCGCTGGCAACTCTCATGGCCGGCAGCGGCGACCCCTATTGTTCCCTGGTCAATCTGGCCAGCCATCCCGACGGCTCGCCCATCCTGCTGATCTCGGGCCTCGCCGTGCATACAAGGAACCTTCTCGCCGACAGCAGGATCTCCCTGATGTTGGACGAGCGGGCGGCGGGCGATCCGCTGGAAGGCGCCCGGATCATGCTGTCCGGCCGGGCGGAGCAGGCCGGTGCCGAGAAGGATTTGCTCCAGCGACGGTATCTTAGTGCCCATCCGTCGGCGGAAGGCTTTGTTTCCTTTAAGGATTTCTCTTTCTTCCGGATCCACCCCACGGGAACCCATCTGGTCGCCGGCTTCGGCCGGATCGTCGATCTCAAGCCCGCCCAGTTCCTCACAGACCTCACCGGCGCCGAGGATCTCCTGGCGGCGGAGGCGGGGGCTGTCGAACACATGAATGCCGATCATCGCGACGCCATGGGCCTCTATGCGACCAAACTCCTTGGCGCTGCTGCGGGGAACTGGCGCTGCACCGGCTGCGATCCGGAAGGCCTCGACATGCAGGACGGCCAGAACGCGCTGCGGCTGGACTTCCCGGAGCGGGTGACCGACGGCACATCGCTGCGCAAGATGCTGGTCCGCCTCGCTGGCGAAGCACGCATGAAGATGGACTAGAACGCAACAATTTGAACGCCGCGCCCCATCGCTGCGACCCAAGACGATCAGGTCTTAAGGCTCGCAGCGAGGGTTCATGACGCGTCGTCGTTTGGCATTGGCCGCGGGTCTGGCGCTCGCGATCGCCACGTCGCTTGCCACGCCCGGTCTTGCCCAGAAGAGCGATCTGTCGGCGCAAAGCGGGCGCATCAATGCGCTCCGAAGCGCCGGCAAATATGCGGAGGCGCTGCCGCTGGCGCAGGCCATGGTGGCCTCGCTCGAGAAGACCAGCAACAACCGCGACCTCGCCGCGGCGCTCAACAATCTCGGGCAGATTTACGCCGACCAGGGCCACGACGATCAGGCCGAGCCGCTTTACAAACGCGCCATCGCGCTGATGGAGAAGGGGACCGGTCAGGGCAGCGTCGAGATCGCGCCGCTCCTGAACAATCTTGCGGCGCTCTATCAGCGGCAGAGCCGCTTCACCGAAGCCGAACCGCTGTTCAAGCGTGCGCTGGCCGTTCGCGAAAAGGCGCTGTCGCGCGCGCATCCCGATGTCGGCCAGGCTCTCAACAATCTCGCCACGCTTTACGTGAAGCAGGAGCATTTTGCCGACGCCGAACCGCTGTTTCAGCGTGCCCTCGCGATCTATCAGAAGGCCGCCGGGCCCGAGCATCCCGCGGTCGCCACGGTCCTGAACAATCTCGGCCAGGTCGATCGCGACCTCAACCGCGATGCCGACGCCGAAGCGCCGATCAAGCGCTCGCTCGCGATCCGCGAAAAGGTGCTGGGGGCGGATCATCCCGACGTGGCGCGCTCGCTCAACAATCTCGCCGGGCTCTACGAGCACCAGCAGCGCTATTCCGAGGCCGAGCCGCTCTATCGCCGCGCGCTTGCCATCCGCGAGCGTGCACTCGGACCTGACCATCCCGATGTCGTTACCTCGACCAGCAATCTCGCTTATTTCCTTCAGGTGTCGGGCCGTACCGCCGACGCCTTGCCGTTTGCGCAGAAGACGCTTGCCGCCAACCGCGCGCAGCTGCGCACCGTGCTGCCGGTTCTGTTCGCTGCGCGCCAGCAAACTCTGCTGGCGAGCGACAAGGCGCTGGATGACGCCCTCGGCGCGATTCAGCGCGGCACGCAATCTTCCGCCGCCTCTGCCGTGAACAAGCTCGCGGTGCGATTGGCCGCCGGCAGCGACCGGCTGGCCGAGTTGGTGCGCCGGGATCAGGATATCGCGGCCGAGGCCGAGGCGCTCGACAAGGCGATCATCACGGCGGTGTCGAAGCAATTGGCGCAGCGCGACGTCGCAGCCGAGCAACGCAGCCGCGCGCGGATCGCTGCGATCGCAAGCGAGCGTGCGGGCCTGCAGAAGACGCTCACGCTCGAGTTTCCCGACTACGCCTCGCTCTCGAACCCGCTGCCGCTGGCGGTGAAGGACTTCCAGCCGCTGCTGTCGGCCGATGAGGCGATGGTGATCTATTCCGTCGTCGACAAGCGAAGCTATGTCATCGCGATCACGCGCGATGGTGCCGACTGGAAGGAGATCTCGCTCGGCGCGGACGCGATGGCGCGGAAGGTCTCGGCGTTCCGCAGGGGACTGGATGTCGGCAAGGCGCGCGATGCCTCCGGCAAATCTGGGCTGTTCGATCTTGCGCTCGCGAACGAGCTCTATGTCGCGCTGCTCGGCCCGGTCGAGGCGCTGACGAAGGACAAGCGCAGCCTCTTGGTCGTGCCATCGGCGGCGCTGACCGCATTGCCGTTTCATCTGCTGGTGACGGAGAAGCCGCAGGCTGCGATTCCGGACAGGCTCGAAGGTTATCGCGACGCCGCCTGGCTGCTGCGGCGTCAGGCCGTCTCGGTGCTGCCGTCGGTGATCAGCCTGAAATCGTTGCGTGCCTTCGCGCGCAGGGATCAGGGCGCGAAGCCGATGACCGGCTTCGGCGATCCCGTTTTCAATCCCGCGCTGGAAGGACCCGCCGACCGTCGCGCCGCAGGCGGCAAGGTCGCGGCGCGCAGCATTGCGACGATTGCCTATACCGATTTCTGGCGCGGCGCCGGGGTCGACCGCGCGCGGCTCGCGCAGGCGCTGCCGCAACTGCCCGATACCGCCGATGAGCTCAACGCGGTGGCGAGAGACGTCGGCGCCACTGATGCCGACATCCATCTCGGACGCGATGCCAGCGAAACGACGCTGAAGCGTGCAGTGCTTGCTCAATACGGCATCATCTACTTTGCCACCCACGGCCTCGTTGCCGGCGACGTCAAGGGACTGGGCGAGCCCTCGCTTGCATTGTCCATTCCCGATCAGCCGTCTGAGCTCGACGACGGCCTTCTGACCGCGAGCGAGGTGGCCCAGCTCAAGCTCAACGCCGATTGGGTGGTGCTGTCCGCCTGCAACACCATCGCCGGCGACAAGCCCGGCGCCGAGGCGCTGTCGGGATTGGCGCGCTCTTTCTTCTATGCCGGTGCCCGCGCGCTGCTGGTCTCGCATTGGGCCGTGGATTCGGAAGCCGCCACCCGCCTCACCACATCGACATTCGAGCTGCTCAAGAACGAACCAAAAATCGGTCGCGCCGAAGCCTTGCGCCGCGCGATGTTAACGTTTGTCGACGACACCTCGTCGCCGCGCAACGCCTACCCGGCGATGTGGGGACCGTTCGCGCTCATCGGCGAAGGCGAGGTACGATAAGCCGGCAGCCGGAATTGTGCGTCGCAAAAACCTTGATCAACGCCGAATTCCGCATTTGGTTGCGCGATCATTCGTGATTTTTTGATGCAGCTGCTCAGAGCTGACATGCGCGACGTTTGGCGCGGTCCTTGAATAAACCAAATCCTGCGGGATCAGCTTGGCAACGCCAGCGTTCATCATTATTAGGTCGCCCAGCCGAGGCTGGTTGGCCTATAAATCACGGTGACCGCGATGGTGCTGAAGTTCTGGTCGCGCTGAATGTCGCGGGTTCTAGGAGGATTTTTTCGTGCAAGAGACGGGCGTGCGCAACGGTGCCTTTGGCGCCGACAAGTTCGGTTTAAAGAATCTCCAGCAGGTTCACTGGAACCTCGGTGCGCCGCAACTCTATCAATACTCGCTCACTGCGGGCGAGGCGGTGCTGTCCGCTGACGGCGCACTCTGCGCCGACACCGGCGAGTTCACCGGGCGCAGCCCGAAGGACAAGTTCACGGTGCGTGACGCCACCACCGACAAGAAGATGTGGTGGGCCGGCAACCAGTCGATCACCGCAGAGCAGTTCGAGACGCTCTATCAGGACTTCCTCAAGCACGCCGAAGGCAAGAAGCTGTTCGCGCAGGACCTCTATGGCGGCGCCGACCCGGCCTACCGGATCAAGACGCGCGTCTTCACCGAGCTCGCCTGGCACTCGCTGTTCATCCGCACCCTGCTGATCCGCCCCGGGGCGGTCGAGCTGCCGACCTTCGTGCCGGAGCTCACCATCATCGACATGCCGAGCTTCCGCGCCGATCCCAAACGGCACGGCTGCAAGTCGGAGAACGTCGTCGCGATCGATTTCGCCCGCAAGATCGTCCTGATCGGCGGGTCTTATTATGCCGGCGAGATGAAGAAGTCGGTTTTCACCACGCTGAACTATTATCTGCCCGAGCGCGGCGTGATGCCGATGCATTGCTCGGCCAATGTCGGCGCCAAGGGCGACGCGGCGATCTTCTTCGGCCTGTCCGGCACCGGCAAGACCACGCTATCGGCCGATCCGAACCGCACGCTGATCGGCGATGACGAGCACGGCTGGGGCCCGAACGGCGTCTTCAACTTCGAAGGCGGCTGCTACGCCAAGTGCATCAAGCTGTCGCAGGAAGCCGAGCCCGAGATCTTCGCGGCCTCGACCCGCTTCGGCGCGGTGCTCGAGAACTGCGTGCTCGACGAAGATACCCGCGTGGTGGATTTCGACGACGGCTCCAAGACCGAGAACACGCGCTCGGCCTATCCGCTCGACTTCATCCCGAACGCCTCGCGCACCGGCCGCGCGCCGCAGCCGAAGAACGTGGTGATGCTCGCCGCCGACGCCTTCGGCGTGCTGCCGCCGATCGCCAAGCTCTCGCCGGCGCAGGCGATGTATCACTTCCTGTCCGGCTACACCGCCAAGGTCGCCGGCACCGAGCGGGGTCTCGGCAACGAGCCGCAGCCGGAATTCTCGACCTGCTTCGGCTCGCCCTTCCTGCCGCTCGACCCCAGCGTCTACGGCAACATGCTGCGTGACCTCATCGCCCAGCACCACGTCGATTGCTGGCTGGTCAACACCGGTTGGACCGGCGGCAAGTATGGTGTCGGCTCGCGCATGCCGATCAAGGTGACGCGCGCGCTGCTCACCGCCGCGCTCGACGGCTCGCTTCGCAACGTCGAATTCCGCACCGACAAATATTTCGGCTTCGCGGTCCCGACCGCGCTGCCCGGCGTGCCGGCCGAGATCCTCAACCCGGTCAACACCTGGAAGGACAAGGACGAGTTCGACAAGACCGCCCGCGCGCTGGTCGGCATGTTCCAGAAGAACTTTGCCAAGTTCGAAGCCCAGGTGGACGCCGAAGTGCGCGCCGCCGCGCCGGACGTGAAGCTCGCGGCGGAGTAAGTTCTCGCAAGATGTGATTGACGAGAAAGGGCGGCTTCATCAGCCGCCCTTTCTTTTTACGGCCTGAGCATCGTCAGGCTGTCTAGCCCGTGCATTGCTTGCGATATTCTGCGGGAGTCGTACTCATGTGCCGGCGAAAGATCCGGTTGAGATGGCTCTGGTCGGAGAATCCGCTCAACAGGGCGATCTCCTTCAACGCCAGGCGGTCCTTGCGCAGATGTTCGCAGGCGCGCTCCACCTTGCGGGTGAGGACATAGCTGTGCGGCCGCATGCCATAGTGTGCCTGGAATTTGCGGGCGAACTGCACCGGCGTGCAGTTGCAGATGTTAGCCAGTTCGTCGAGCGTGATGTTCCGGGAAATGTTCTGCTCGATATAGTCCTCGATCATTCGCGCATGCGCCGGCCTGAAGGGCCCTTGCGCACAGGGCATCTTGAACTGCACTGAGGCGTATTTTCGCAGGATGTGAATGCTCGCCTGAAGTGCCATGGCATCGTAGCAGAGCCGGCCGCCCGGACCTCCTGCGGAAACCTCCTGCACCATCTGGTCAGCAATCCAGGTCAGGACTGGATCCTCGATCCTGAGCAGATCATGAAGCTCGACGCTTTCGGTATCCCGGTCAAAAGCCTCGCTCGCGGTCTTCGCCATGAGCCTGGGCGAGATGTAGAGATGACTGACTTCGATGTCATGGGACCATCGCCAGTTCGACGCTTCGGCCCGCGTCAGCAGTGTCGTGACGCCGCGGCCGACCCGATCCTGCTTCCAGGATCCGGTCACGCGGCGCTTCATCGCCGTGGTGCCTTCGCGATAGATCACGATCAGAAAGTTATCGGACGGCGGCACCCAGATATCGGAGGGCGCATAGCGGAACACGCGCAGCCGAAAATCGGCTTTTCCCACCGCCGAACTGTCCAGCATCATTTCGCCGGGAGCATAGCGTGGCAGCTCCTCGACCGTGATGAACTGCCCCATCGCGCGAGCCTCCTCCCTGGAGTTTTGGCATGGTCGACTGCTTGTTGTTCTCATTGGCCGATCGGCAAGGCAGCAGCATAGGCCGGATTTGCCATTTGCCAAGCGAGCTCGGGCGAGGTCGGTGCCGGCCTCCGGCTTCATTCAAAGGATTGTCGGTTTTGTTCAAGCCGGGAACGCAGCCCGCCTCATAGCCTCCCTCGCGTCCCGGGCAAGTGCGGAAGAAGGGTGAAAAGCCGCAGGCACTCGCGGGACCGACAAATGACGCGATGCACCACCATCCGAGCGCACGACGGGTGGGGAGGGTCGCGCGCGCTCTGGAAACACCTAGGAGGGAAAAATGGCGGAAACGGCGACCAAACCCAATGGAAGCAATGGCGCGCATGTCACGGCGAAATTCGACGCGGTGGTTGTTGGAGCCGGCGTCGCCGGGCTCTATCAGCTCTACCGTTTGCGCGAACAGGGATTAAAGGTCAGGGCAATTGACGCGGGCGCAGGCGTGGGCGGCACCTGGTATTGGAATCGCTATCCCGGCGCCCGCTTCGATTCAGAAAGCCACATCTACCAGTATCTGTTCTCCGAGGAGCTCTACAAGGGATGGAGCTGGAGCGAGAAATTCCCCGGCCAGCCGGAAATCGAACGCTGGCTCAACTACATCGCCGACCGCCTCGATCTGCGCAAGGACATCCAGTTCGGGACGATCGTCAAAAGCGCCCATTTCAACGAAGCCACACAGCGCTGGCTGGTCACGACCGACAGGGGTGACGTGATCGACACCCAGTTTCTGATCACCTGTTGCGGCATGCTCTCCGCCCCCCACGTATCGTTTCCGGGACAGGAGACGTTCAAGGGGCAGTTGTTCCACACGGCGCGCTGGCCCAGGGAGCCGATCGATTTTGCCGGCAAGCGCGTCGGCGTCATCGGCAACGGCGCAACCGGCATCCAGGTCATCCAGACCATCGCTGGCGAGGTCGGTCATCTGAAGGTCTTTATTCGCACGCCGCAATACATGATTCCGATGAAGAATCCCAAGTACAGCGCGGCAGATGCGGAGGCCTACAAGTCGAAATTCCAACACCTCACGGAGCGCCTGCCGCATACCTTCACCGGGTTCGAATACGATTTCGAGCACGCCTGGGCCGGACTTTCGCCAGAACGGCGCAGGGAGGTGATCGAGGATTGCTGGAACGACGGCTCCCTGAAGCTGTGGATCTCGTCCTTTGCCGAGCTGTTCTTCGATGCCGAGGTCAACGCCGAGATCTCCGACTTCGTGCGCGAGAAGATGCGCGAGCGACTGAAGGATCCAAAGCTGTGCGAAGCCTTGATTCCGGCCGACTACGGTTTCGGGACGCACCGGGTGCCGCTGGAGCAGAATTTCCTCGAGGCCTTCCATCGCCCGAATGTCGAGATCGTCAGCGTCAAGGCCAATCCGATCGAACGCGTGACACCCATGGGTATCCAGACCGCGGACGGGACGATCCACGAGCTCGACGTCATCGTTCTGGCGACTGGATTCGACGCCGGAACCGGCGCGTTGACGCGCATCGATATCAGGGGCCGCGGTGGGCGGTCGCTGAAGGAGGATTGGAGCAAGGATATCCGCACCACGATGGGCCTGCAGGTTCACGGCTATCCGAACCTGTTCACGACCGCGGTGCCGCTGGCTCCGTCGGCTGCGCTCTGCAACATGACCACCTGTCTCCAGCAGCAAGTCGAATGGATCGACGATTGCATCAGGTTCGTGCGCACGAAGAACCTGAAGGTGGTTGAGCCGACCAGGGATGCCGAAGACGGATGGGTGGCGCATCACGATGAGATCGCCAATGCGACGCTGATCGCGAAGACCAATTCCTGGTACCTGGGCTCGAACGTCGAAGGCAAACCGCGCCGCGTTCTGTCCTACTGCGGCGGCGTCGGCGCCTACCGGCAGAAATGCAACGAGGTCGCCGCCAGCGGCTACCTGGGCTTCACCATGAACTGAGTGCTCGCGAAGCGCTGCGTCGACGGAATTCATCCAATCCCAACGGGAGGACAACCATGAGCACGAATTTCGGTGCTGCTGCAGACGCCGTTCTCGACGGTGTCGTTACATCCACGCCGCGCGTGCCCGGCGTCGTCGCGATGGTGACGGACCGTTATCGCAACATCTACGAAGGTGCTGCGGGAAAAAGGCGCCTTGACCAGCCCGCCGACATGACGGCCGACAGCATCTTTGCCATCTTCTCCACGACCAAGGCGATCACCGGCACGGCCGTGCTGCAACTCGTCGAAGAGGGCAAGCTCGATCTCGACGCACCGGCCAAGCGCTACGCGCCGGACATCGGCAAGCTCCAGGTCATCGAGGGCTTTGATGCCGCGGGTGAGCCGATGCTGCGGGCGCCCAAGCGGGACATCACCACACGGATGCTGATGACGCATACCGCCGGTCTCAGCTACGATTTCATCAACCGCACCTATAACCGCCTCGCCGAAGAGAAAGGGCAGCCCAGCGTCATCACCGCTTCCAAAGCCTGCCTGATGACGCCGCTGCTGTTCGATCCCGGCGAGCGTTGGGACTACGGCACCAATCTCGACTGGTGCGGCCAAATCGTCGAGGCCATCGCCGGGCGCCGGCTTGGCGAGGTTTTCAATACGCGCATCTTCGAGCCGCTCGGAATCAAGAATATGACCTTCGAGCTGACGGAGGCCATGCGCGGCAAACTGGCCGGGATCCACGCGCGCGGCGCCGACGGCTCGTTGACGCCGATGGATTTCGAGCTCCCCGCCAACCCTGAAGTGCATATGGGTGGCCACGGCCTTTACGGCACGGTCGGCGACTACATGCGTTTCATCCGGATGTGGTTGAATGACGGTGCCGGCGAGCATGGCCGCGTGCTGAAGGCGGAGACCGTGCGCATGGCGGAGAAGAATCATCTCGGAGACAAGAAGGTGACACCGATCACCGGCGTCATCCCAGCGCTGTGCAATGATGCCGAGTTCTTCCCGGGCCAGTCAAAGTCCTGGGCGCTGTCCTTCATGATCAACGACCAGGAAGCACCCACCGGGCGTCCCGCCGGCGCCCTCGGCTGGGCAGGCCTTGCCAATCTGTTCTATTGGATCGACCGGCAGAACGGGTTCGGCGGGTTCTGGGCCACGCAGATTCTTCCGTTCGGCGATCCAACGTCGTTCATCGGCTATATGAATTTCGAGACGGCGTTTTATCAGAGCCTGAGGCAGCGAATGGCGGGTTAGGAACCCCGGCAAGAGCGGGACGAGGGGTGGAGAGAGCTCACGCCTTGAAATACGCAATCTGCGTCGTGGTCGCCAGCAGCCTTCCGTTCGGCGACCACAGCTCGGCGTTCTGGTCGGCGTAGCTCTTGTGCATGATCTTCGAATCGGCCGTCGCCAGCACGCGCGTGATTTCCTCAGCCGCGAGCTCTTCGCTTTCGGTGTGGAAATAGGTCGTCAGCGACACCGTGCCGAACGGCACCAGCTCGCGCCGCGCGTGGAAGATGCGGCCGAAGAAGGCGTCAGACATCGACATCAGCGACAGCATGTCGAGCTTGCGCGGCGTGCGGTCGCTGATCCAGATTTTTGAATAGGTGCTGGCGGGTTCGGCCTGCGCTGGGCCGATCCGCATCTCGCCCTCGACGAAGCGGAATTCATACTGGTTGGCCCAGGACGCCGCGATCTTCGGAAACGGCAGCGTCTCCTCGAACGGCTTTGCATCGGGATATTGCGCCACCCGGTGCTCCCAGGACGGCCGCCGCTCGGCGAACACCGCGGTGGCGAGCGTTGCGACCTCGCCGCCGCCTTGGCTGAGCTCGACGCTCCAGTGCTGGCTGGAGCGGTTGGCCTTCACCAGCCGCACGTCGAGATCGAACGGCCCCTTGGCGATCGGCGCGCAATAATTGACCGTGAGCGCGAGCGGATCGCCGGCGCGTTCCGGGTGGTCGATCAGCGCGCGCAAAATGGTCGCGGCGGTGGCGCCGCCGAACGGACCGACGAAGGCCCAGTAATCGTCGCTGGTGTGCCCCTGCCAGCTGGAGTCGCCGGCAGTGACGCGGGTGGCATCGTCGAAGGGATGGGGAAGTTTTGCGTGCATTTTCGTTTCCGTCTGTCATTCCGGGGCGATGCGATGGGACCGCGTAGCGCGGGACCGAGCATCGAATCCGGAAGCTCGAGATTCCGGGTTCGGCTCTGCGAGCCGCCCCGGAATGACGGTCGTCATATCACAGCCATCGCGTGGCTGTGCAATTACCTGTCGGGTAACGCTTCCACGCCGCGGAAAAATCAGCCCGCGGCGTCGCGCAGGTTGGGCAGCAACGGCGTGGTCGGATTGACCGGCACGTTCCAGATCTCCTCGGCATATTCGCGGATGGTGCGGTCGGAGGAGAACCACGCCATACGCGCGACGTTGAGGATGGAGGCGCGCGTCCAGGCCGGCGCCACCAGCCAGCGCGCATCGACGCTGCGCTGCGCCTCGTAATAGGAATCGAAATCGGCGCTGACCATGTAATGGTCGAGATAGCGCAGCGCGTGCGCGATCGATTCAAAGCGGCCGGGATCGCCGGGCGAGAATTCGCCGGTGCCGATCGCATTGATGGCGCGCTGCAGCTTCGGCGAGTTGCGGATCAAGTCGGAGGCGTCCAGCCCCTGCTTGCGCCGGATCATCACGTCGCCGGCCTCCATGCCGAAGATCGCGATGTTCTCCGCGCCGACATGGTCGCGGATCTCGATATTGGCGCCGTCGAGCGTGCCGATGGTGATCGCGCCGTTCAGCGCCAGCTTCATGTTGCCGGTGCCGGAGGCCTCCATGCCGGCGGTCGAGATCTGCTCCGACAGGTCGGCCGCGGGAATGATCACTTCGGCGAGGCTGACATTGTAATCGGGCAGGAAGACCACCTTGAGCTTGCCGCCGATCGCGGGATCGTTGTTGACGACCTCGGCGACGTCATTGATCAGCTTGATGATCAGCTTGGCGTAGCGATAGCTCGCGGCAGCCTTGCCGGCGAAGATCTTCACCCGCGGCACCCAATTGCCATTGGGGTTGTCCTTGATCGCCTGGTACAGCGCGACGGTCTCGATGACGTTGAGCAGCTGGCGCTTGTATTCGTGGATGCGCTTGATCTGCACGTCGAACAGCGCGGTCGGGTCGACCTTGATGCCGAGCCGTTCGCCGATCAGGCGCGCCAGCGCGGTCTTGTTGTGAAGCTTGACGCTGCGGAACTTCTTCTGGAATTCGACGTCGCTGGCGCGGGCCTCGATCAGCGAGAGCTGGGTCGGATCGTCGAGCACCGCCTCGCCGCAGGTCTCGCGCAACAGGTCGGTCAGCTTCGGATTCGCCAGCATCAGCCAGCGCCGGAAGGTGATGCCGTTGGTCTTGTTGGTGATGCGGCCGGGATAGAGATGGTTGAGGTCGTGGAACACGGTCTCGCGCATCAGGTCCGAATGCATCCCCGAGACGCCGTTGATGCGGTGCGAGCCGACAAAGGCGAGCTGGCCCATGCGCACGCGGCGCCCGCTCTTCTCGTCGATCAGCGAGACCGAGGCGCGGAAGTCGATGTCGCCGGGGCAGCGCGCTTCGGCCAGCGCCAGATGCTGCACGTTGATGCGATAGATGATCTCCAGATGCCGCGGCAGCAGCCGCTCGAACAGCTCGACCGGCCAGGTCTCCAGCGCCTCGGGCAGCAGCGTGTGGTTGGTGTAGGAGAGGGTGGCGACCGTGATCTTCCAGGCCTCGTCCCAGCGGAAATTGTGCAGATCGACGAGGATCCGCATCAGCTCGGTGACGGCAAGGCTCGGATGGGTGTCGTTGAGCTGCACCGCGACCTTGCTCGACAGGCTGCGCAGCTGTCCGTCGGACGCAAGGTGCCGCTTGACGAGATCCTGCAGCGAGGCCGAGACGAAGAAATATTCCTGGCGCAGGCGCAGCTCGCGGCCTGCCGGGCTCTCGTCGTTCGGATAGAGGAATTTGCAGATCGCTTCCGCGCGCGACTGCTCGGCGGTGGCGCTGACATAGTCGCCCTTGTTGAAGGCGTCGAGCTTGAGCGGATCGGGCGAACGCGCCGACCACAGGCGCAGCGCGTTGACGTGCTGGCCCCGCCAGCCGACGATCGGCGTGTCATAGGCGATCGCCTGCACGGTCTCGCCCGGATGCCAGATCGCGCGGTCGCGGCCCTTGTCGTCGACATGCTCGACGCCGCCGCCGAAAAAGATGTCGTAGATCACCTCGGGGCGCTGCAATTCCCAGGGATTGCCGAAGCTCAGCCACTCGTCGGGATATTCCTGCTGCCAGCCCTGGTTGATGATCTGGCGGAACAGGCCGTAATCATAGCGGATGCCGTAGCCGATCGCGGGGATCGACAGCGTCGCCATGCTCTCCATGAAGCAGGCGGCAAGGCGCCCGAGGCCGCCATTGCCGAGCGCAGCGTCCGGCTCGCATTTGCGCAGCTCCGGCAGCGAGACGCCGAGATCGCCGAGCGCGACCTCGAAGATCTTGAGCAAGCCCATGTTGTTGAGCGCGTCGGTAAAGAGACGGCCGATCAGGAATTCGAGCGAGAGATAATAGACGCGCTTGCGGCCCGCGTCGTAGCTGTGCTTCTCGGCCGTGAGCCAGCGATGCACGACACGGTCGCGCAGCGCCAGCGCCGCGGCCTGGTACCAGTCGTGCCTGGTCGCCATGCCGGCATCCTTGCCGATGGCAAGGCGCAGCTTCGCCAGGATCGCGCCCTTGATCTCAGCCAGCGCGAGCTCGTCGATCGGCTGGCCGGGGGCGGGAAAACTGGGCTGGAACGATTGATCTTGCAAAGCCGTCACTTCCTGGTCGAACACACCACTAACCCTTACGCGTCTTGCCCCTGCACCGGAACTGCCACTGGAGCGGCCGTGCACTGCGCTGGCGCAAATTTATGCAAGGAACGGGCCGTTTGGGAACCCGGGCGAGCACGGAGAAACCGGGATTCGGTGCTAGATTGCGGATCAAATCAGCCATCAGTGTGGAGGAACATTCCCATGAGACTGCTGACGCGACTGCTGATCGAGATCGCCGCGGCGGCCCTGCTCGTCGTCTGCATCGGGACCCTCAGTGCCGCGTTTGCCGCCGGCAAGCCCGGTCGCAGCGCCGATGGCCTCAGCTGCGGCTTCACGGTCCCGCAGAATGCCTCGCCCGCGGCCCGCTGCGCCGCCATCAAGCGCCAATGTGGCGGCAAGTTCTATGCGAATGCGTGCGGCGACAGGCTGATGTCCGCGGCGAACTAAGAGACCGTCCGATATTCTGCGAATTCAAGCCGCCTTCGCCTGCACTGCATCGCAAAACTCGGCGAGACGATCTGCAAGTCGCAGCGTTGCCGGGCTCGCATCGGGCGAGGCCATCAGTGCGACCTCGGTCTTGTTGATCGGCGCAAAACCATCTTTCGCCGTCAGCACGCGGTGGTCGGACTGGATCGACATCTCCGACAAGATGCTGAGGCCCATGCCGGCGGCGACCGCGGCCTGGATCCCGGAGAGGCTCGACGAAGAATAGGCCATGTGCCAGGCACGGCCGATGCTTTCCAGTGCGTGGATGGCGCCGGCCCGGTAGAGGCAGCCGGTCGGAAAGCCGATCAGCGGCACGGACGCGGCGTGAACATCGACCGGATGGCTCTTGCTGGTGACCCAGTGCACCCGCTCCGGCCACACCGCGATGGCGCCCTTCTCGCCGGCCGCACGCTTGAACAGCGCAAGGTCGAGCTCGCCGCGTTCGAGATCGCGCGCCAGATGCTTGCTCTGGTCCGCGCGCACGTCGAGCCGCAGGCCCGGATGCGAGCGCGCGAACGCGCCCAGTAATTTGGTCAGCCGGTACGCCGCGAAATCCTCGGGGATGCCGAGCCGGATCGCGCCTTCGCCATCCGGCTGGCGCAGCACGTCGCGCGCCTCCTCGGCGAGCGAGAGCAAGCGCCGCGCATAGGAGAGCAGCCGCTCGCCGGCCTCGGTCGGGCGCACGGTCTTGCCGTCGCGGTGCAGCAGCACCTGGCCGATATCGTCCTCCAGCCGCTTGATCTGCTGGCTGACGGTCGACTGCGTGCGATGGACGCGCGCGCCGGCGCGGGTGAAGCCGCCGGCCTCGACCACCGAGACGAAGCTGCGCAGCAGCTCGAGATCGAGCATGGCCGCCTCCATTCGAAAATCCACTGGCGTGGAGTTAATCATTTAATTTCCAAATGACAAGCGGACTCCCTAGATCGAGGCTCAGGAGAATGCCCCCATGTCGCTCGCCCCCTCGATTTCGGCCCCCCGCACCCGCTTCAACACCCTGCCGCTCGCCATCGGCCTGTTCTGCCTGCTCTGGAGCTACGCCTTCGTCGCCGGCAAGATCGGGGTCACCCATTGCCCGCCGTTGATCCTGCTCGCCGCGCGCTTCTCGCTCGCCGGCATTTTGATCCTGGGCGCCACGCTGATCCGCGGCGACAGCTGGTCGTTAACCTGGCGCGATGCGGCGATCTTCGCCGTGCTAGGGATTGCCAACAACGCGCTCTATCTCGGCCTCGGCTACACCGGCCTGCAATCGGTCTCCGCCGGCCTCGGCGGCCTGATCGTATCGGCCAATCCGGTCTTCACCGCGGCGCTCGCGACCCTGCTGCTCGGCGAGAGCATGACCTTGCGCAAGGCCGGTGGCCTCCTTCTCGGCATCGCCGGCGTGACCTTGATCGTCTGGCATCGCCTGTCGGTCGGCACGGATTCCCTGCACGGCATCGTCTTCACGCTGGCTTCGCTCGCTTCGCTGGTCGCTGGCACCATCCTGTTCAAGCTGCTCGCGCCGAAGGGCTCCTTGTGGATCGGCAATGGCGTGCAGAACCTCGCGGCCGGCCTCGCACTTTCGCCGATCGCGTTCAGTTTCGCCGACGTGCACGCGATCGACTATACGCCGGGCCTAATCGGCGCCTTTGCGTTCCTCGTGCTGGGCGGCTCGATCCTCGCCTACTGGCTCTGGTTCCATCTCCTGAAAGTGTGCGGCGCGACCGCCGCCAGCGCCTATCATTTCCTGATGCCGCCGCTCGGCATGCTGTTCGCGTATCTCGTCCTTGGTGAGCACGTCGAGGCCCGTGATTTGTTGGGCATCATCCCGGTTGCGCTCGGCATCTACCTGGTGACGCGCCCTGCAAAGCCTGTCTCGTAAGAGGAGAGTTCTCTCGTGCCCATTTCCATCACCCTGATAGGCGGCCCGACCGCGCTGATCGAGATCGACGGCTTCCGCCTGCTCACCGACCCGACCTTCGATGCGCCCGGCGCCTACCAGCTGCCGCATGTGACGCTGGAGAAAACCATCGGTCCCGCGTTGAAAGCCGATGCGATCGGCCCGGTCGATGCCGTGCTGCTCAGCCACGACCAGCATTCGGACAATCTCGATCATTCGGGCCGCGACTATCTCCATAAGGTCAAGCGCGTGCTGACGACGGAGGCGGGCGCGAAGCGCCTCGGCGGCCATGTCGAGGGCCTTGCGCCCTGGAGCACGACGCATCTGAAGGATAGCGACGGCAACACTCTGACCATCACCGCGACGCCGGCGCGCCATGGCCCGGCTGGCATCGAGCCGCTGTCGGGCGACGTCATCGGCTTCGTGGTGGCGTCCAGCCGGAAGGACACCAGCACGGTCTATGTCAGCGGGGACACCACCTGGTTCGACGGCGTCGCCGAAGTCGCGCGCCGCTTCAAATGCGGCGTGGTGCTGCCCTTCGCCGGCGCCGCGCAGACGCGTGGGCCGTTCCATCTCACCATGGACACCAACGACACCATCGAAACGGCGCGCGCCTTCCCCGATGCGACGATCGTGCCCGTGCATACCGAAGGCTGGGCGCATTTCCGCCAGAACAGCGAAGATCTGCGCAAGACGTTCGACGTGCTCGGTTTCGGAACGCGGCTGCGGCTGCTGGAGCCGGGCGTGCCGACGGTGATCCAGGCGCCGTGAGCCCCACTGTCATGCCCCGGCTTGACCAGGCTTGACCGAGGCATCCAGTACACCGCGGCGGCCGTTGCGAGAGCGAGCTCCCTAACGCCGGCCTCTGGAATACTGGATCGCCCGGTCAAGCCGGGCGACGACGAGCGGAGAGAGTGGCGCGCGCCGCAATGACGGCAACTAATCCTTCCGGAACACGATCGACGCCATCCATCCCGTCATCAGCGCCATCGCGGCGGTGACGAGGCCATAGATCAGCCCGTTGTGCCGGGCGGTGGTGGCGACGAATTGCTCGAAGCCGACCTTGACGATCTCGAACGCGGTCTCGGTCTTGCTGATGAACGCGCCGTTCGCGAACAGCTTGATCTCGACCTCGTAGGTGCCGATCGGCACCTCCGCCGGCAGCGGAATGCCGGTGCGGAACAGGGTCGGCGTCAGGAACGTGACGGCGCTCGGATCCTCGCGATAGAGCCCGCGCTGGGTACGCAGGCGGATGAAGGCCGAGCGGAACGCGTCGTTCGGCACCACGTCGGCATAATCGCCGCCGACCCGCTGCGTCAGCAGCACGTTGTTCAGCCCGATCTGCTGCCGCCGTGCGATCTCGGGCGAGGTGATCGCGTCGAAGGAGCGGTTGGCGAACAGCGCCAGATAGCTCGGCACCTGCAGGAACTGCCGGTAGTCGGTGTTGATCCAGATGCCGAAGGTGCGCTCCTTGCGCCGTGTCACCATGTCGGCGCGCGGGCCCATCACGGTGACGACGAGGTCATAGGCCGTGCGATCGGCGGACGTTGTCGCATCTTTCTCCACCGAGCCGAACAGCACCAGTTCCTCGCCGGAATAGTTCGGGGTCACCGTGACGCGGTGGTTTGAGACCGATACGATCAGACGCTCGGCGCGCGCGGCGGAGCCGAGCAGCAGGACGAGCAGGAGTGCGAGAGCTGCGCGCATCATCCGCTCACTCCCAGCTCGCGGATGGTGAAGAGATCCTCGGGGCGGATCACCAGCTCGATCGCGAAGCGGACGCCGACCGAGAGGATCAGGAGGCCGAGCAGCAGCCGTAGCTGCTCGCCGCGGATCTTCTGCCCGGCGCGGACGCCGAACTGCGCGCCGGTGACGCCGCCGACCATCAGGATCAGCGCCAGCACGGCGTCGACGAGGTGATTGGTCACCGCGTGCAGCATGGTCGCGAACAGCATCGTGACGAGCGTCAGCACCATCGAGGTCCCGATCACCGTCGAGGTCGGCACCCTCAACAGATAGATCATGATCGGCACCAGGATGAAGCCGCCGCCGATGCCCATGATGGCGCCGATGAAGCCGATCATGATGCCGACGATCACCACGGGGATGACCGAGAGATAGATCTTCGAGCGCTTGAAGCGCATCTTCAGCGGCAGCCCGTGGATCCAGTTGTGCGTGCGGCGTGGCGGCAGCGCGCCGCGCCGGGTCCGCATCAGTGCGCGCAGCCCTTCCGAGAACATCAGGCTGCCGACGGTGCCGAGCAGCACCACGTAGGAGAGCGCGATCATCAGATCGAGCTGGCCGAGCGCACGAAGCTGCGTGAAGGTCCACACGCCGAGCGCCGTGCCAGTGACGCCGCCGCAGAGCAGGACGCTCGCCAGCGCCGGATCGATCGCACGCCGCCGCCAATAAGACAGCGCGCCGGAAAAGGAGGAGGCCGCGATATGGCTCGTGACCGAGGCGACCGCGACCGCCGGCGTGATGCCGATGAAGATCAGCAGCGGCGTCATCAGGAAGCCGCCGCCGATCCCGAACATCCCCGAGACGAAGCCGACCGCGGCGCCCATGGCGAGCACCAGGAAGACGTTGACGGGAAGATCGGCGATCGGAAGATAGAGCTGCATCGAAGGACCATACGCCGGCGAGACGGATCGATTGTCGCGGAATGCTCGCGGGAAGGTCGGAACGATTGCCGCGCCCTTCAATAGCGGAATTCGGAGCCGGGAGGGACCCGGAATTTCGGGCGTGGTGAATGTTGACGAGGGTCGTGAACGAGGCCCCGATCGTTGCGATAACGCGAGATGCGCTCCCTCCCCCGCTTGCGGGGGAGGGTTGGGGGGAGGGTGCCTCCTCTCGCGAGAACCCCCAAGAGGCGAGAGCCCTCACCCGCGTCGCTTCGCTCCGCGACCTCTCCCGCAAGCGGGAGAGGTGCACCGCGCGCGCGGCTCGTTCTGTCTGTCTAAAGCAATTCGCCTTTAATGCGCAGCCGAGGCCGAGCGCTTGGTCGCGACTTGCTTCGGCGCCGGCTTTGCATTCGCCTGCGGCGCGCTGTCCCAGCCGCCGGCGGGCGCCGTGACGTTGACGGCGTCGTCGGGCTGCGGCTCGGCGCTGAAGGTCTGGATCGCGAGCTTGGCGGCCGCGAGCGATTGCGGGTCGAGACGCTTGGCGACGTCGTCGCGCTTGCCGGAGGCGTCCGCATCACCCTGGGCAGCTGCGAGGCTGAACCATTTGTAGGATTCGGCGAGGTTCTGTTCGACGCCGATGCCGCGGGCATAGAGGATGCCGAGGTTGAACTGGCTGTCGGCAACGCCGCGATCGGCGGCCTTGCGGAACCATTGCGCCGCGCTCTTGTAGTTGGCGCCGCGTCCGCCGCCGTCGGCATCGAGCACCGCGAGATTGTGCATTGCCTTGGCGTTGCCGCGCTCGGCGGCCTGGGTGTAGTAGCGGCGGGCGATGTCGGCGTCCTTCTTCACGCCGAGGCCCTTCTCGTAGAGCGTGCCGAGGCGGAAGGTCGCCGGCACCACGCCGGCCTGCGCCGCGCGGTCGTACCATTTGGCCGCTTCGTCGTAATTCGTGGCAACGCCCTTGCCTTCGGCAAAGCGCAAGCCGATCTCGTAGGCCGCGGTCGCATCGCCCTTCATCGCGGCGGTGCGCAGTACCGGGCCGCCGATGCCGTCAGGCAGCTTTTCGCTCGGCGGCACCTGGATCATGCCGAGCTTGGCGCGGCTCGTGCCCGACAGCGCGCCGGTGACGTCGCTGCTCGTGGCAGGCGGCGGCACGGATGCGGCGGGCGGCGGCGGAATTTCGACCGAGGCCGAGTTGCCTGAATTGGCGGCGGGAGCCGGCGCGGCGTTGTTCTGGGACTGCCGTCCAATCGGCGTCGGCGAGGTCATCGATGGCGTGACCTGCTCGGGCGTGGCGGGCTTGTTCTCGATCACCGGCGGTGGCGGTGGGGCCTGCGGCGCGGGCTGGCTCAACGTATTGTCCATGGCCTGCGGCGCGGGCGGCGCGCTGCCCTCGAGCAGGTTCATCGCCATCTTGAAGGTGCCGAGCACGATCACGACCACGCTCGCGCCGACCAGCAGCGAGCGGATCTTCGAGGTGATGGTCGAGCTGCCGTCCTTGCCCTTGTCCTTGCCGCGATCGGCGCCGGCCTTCGCACCACCCTTGGCGCCGCGCGCCGGCTTTTCCGGCTGCGCGGCGGCGGCCTGGGCGGCGCGGCGGGCGGCCGCGATGAAGCTCGACGACGACACCGGCTCTTTCGGCGCGGCGGGAATGTCGCTGATCGCGCTCTCGGAGGCGGCGATGCGCTCCGACGGCGTGGCGAGGCGTCCACCCGGCCGTGTGCCCGGCTCGAGCGGATGATCCGGCGGCAATTCCGGCGCGAGCGCGGTGCGCGCGGGCGCCGTGTGCGGCTCCAGGATCTCGCTGATCGCGCGCGGCGGCACCGGTGGTGCCGACGGAACCGGCGGCGGCGCGGCGGGGCTAGCAGCATGGAATTCACGCGGCGCGGCGGAGAAGGCGGCTTGGGCGAAGGCGCCGTGGGCCTGTTGCTGCGCGTGGGCCTGTTGCTGCGCGGCGGGGTTCGGCAGCTCCGGCTTCGGATCGTATTTCGGTTGCTGCTGGGCTTGCGGCCGCGGCTCACGCGCCATCGGCGGCGCGGGCTCCATGGGAGCGGCCATCGGCATGGGCATTGGCGCGGGGGCCGGCGGCGCGGTGCGCACCGCGCGCAGATCGCCCTCGATCATGGAGAGGCGATCGACGACATGGCCGAGCGCGCTATGGACGGCGTCGAGCGAGTCCTGGGTGCTGCGGTTGGTCTCGGCCTGGCTGAAGCGGATGTCGGACAGCTCGCGCTTGACCAGATCGACCACGCCGGAATCGGCCGGTGCTGCGGAGCTGCGGCTCTCGGCCAGCGCGGAATAGGTCGCCTGCTGCCGCTCGAGGTGACGCAGGATGTCGTGCAGCCCGTCCTCGACGCGGCTCAAATTGCCGTTGCGCGGATCGGCGGCGGCTTCGATCCGCTCCAGCAAATACGAGACGCGCTGTTCGAGATGCGCAAAGGTCGAGGCCGAATCGTTGCCGACCTGCATGCGGTCGAAGCGGTCCGACAGCGCGCGGATCGCCGATTCCAGGTGCTCGGTGCTCTCGGCCGGCTGAGGCCGCTCGCGCGTTTCCAGCGCCGCGGTGAGCGCCGCAATGCGCTGCTCCAGCACCGCAAAGCTGTCGCCCTGGCCGGAGGCGCGGGTGACCTGGTCGACCTTGGACGACAGCAGCTGCACGTCTTCGGACAGGCGTGCCAGCGCTTCGTTGGACGCGACGTTGGAGACGATGCCGCGCAGGGCGGTGATCGCGCCTTCGAGCTGGCGCACCGTCGAGGGATCGTCATTGGCGCGCAGGATCAGGTCGAGCTTGGCGCCTAGATTGCGGATCGCCTCGTCATAGCCGGTGAGCTGCTCGGCCGGTGTCAGCGTGCGCAGCACCTGCTTGATGTCGGACAGCGCGTGCTCGATGCCCGACAGGACCTGGCCGTCGGTGCCGTTGGAACGCGTCTCGTCGATCCGGCGATGCAGCGAGCGGATTTCGTTCTCGATCGATTCGATCGCGCGCCGCGGCATCGCCTCGGTGATGGCGGCGCGGATCTCGGCAAGCTCGCTGCGGAAGGCGTTGATCGCCTGCTCGGTATTGTCGGGGCGCTGCAGCGACTCGATCTGGCTCGTGATCTTGAGCAGATGGCGCTCGAGCGCGGAAAAATCCGGCCCCGGCTGCGGTGGCGGCGGAGCATAGGCAGGCGCGGGTGGCGCCATCGGAGGTGCGTAAGGAGCGGCCCAGGGAGCAGCATTGGGCGCGATCGAGGGCGCGGCGCGCGGCGGCATCTGCCGCGGCGTGAAGCCGTCGAGCTCGCTCTGCCGCGCGGTGATCTCGGCGACGGCGACGTCGAACGAGGCGGGGCTCAGGGGCGGGGCGTTGCGATAGACCTGCGCCGCCGCGCGCTCGACCGCATCGGCCTGGCGCTGGCGCGTGTCGGCCGGCGCCGGGCGCGGAGCCGGGGGCTGCTGCGGTTGAGGCTGCGGCCGGGAGATTTGCGACAGCCGCGCATCGAGACGCGAGATCGCATCGTTGAGCTGGCGCGCGACGCCCTGCTCGCGCGAGGCGTCTGGCCGCGAAGGGTCCTGCCGCGACGAATCCTGTCGTGACGAATCCTGTCGTGAAGTATCTTGGCGCTGCGCGGGCTTGGAGATCCGCTCGATCTGCTGGGTGATCGCGTCGAGCCGCTGGTGGATGTCGGCGACTTCGCGGCTTTCCTGACTCGGTCCCCGGGTTTGAACGTGCGGGGCTTGCGGACGCTGGTCGTAAGGTTCGCGAAAGTTCGGGGGAGCAGTTTCGCCGAGGGTGGAGTTCAGCCAATCGTTGAGTGACATGCCGGCGCGACGCGCAGCAGCTTCGGCCCGCTCCCTGACGGATGGATCGATGCCGTCAACACTCCACGATACGCGCGAATTCATGACTCTGTCCGGTTCCGACTCCGGCGCCCCACCCGGCGCCTCCAGCCTCCCCTCGCGTGCCGGTTGCAAAGACAATCGGATTTGGCGCGGGTCGTCTGCCTCGAAAACCGACTTTTTCCTGTTACGGTAAATAACGGGTTAAGGAACGCGAGCCCGGTGTCTTAAAGTTGGGCGGCGGGAACTGGGGCACGCCGGAAGCGGCGTCATTGCATCCTTCGCGACCTGCCGCCGCCATATACTCCGCTGTCATCGCCCCCGAAGGCGGGCGATCCAGTACGCCGCGGCGGCTCGATTCCAGCCGCGCTGCCTCGGAGTACTGGATGCCCCGCTTTCGCGGAGCATGACACCGGTAAATGTGGTGACAGTCTCCTGTCGGGTCGGGCCACCCCTCAGCCCTTCCCCTCGCGCTTGCCATCCTCCAGCGGCACCACCGTGGCCTTGCCGGTCATCGCCGACAGCGCATCGAGCGCCTCCTCGCAGAAGTCGGCGACCATCTGTTCGTGGCGGGCCCCTAAGCGGAGCAGGAGCAGATTGCCGAGATCGAGCCGGCCTTCCGCCGTGCCCTCCGGAAAGCGCTTCTTCAGGATGCGCTCGTAATTGGCGTGGCGGTCGCGATGGTGCTCCAGGCGGGCCATCAGGTCGGTGCGCAGCGGCTCGATGTCGATGCTGTCGAGCGCATGGAGGCGGACCAGCAGATCGTCCTTGGTGGAGGCTGGCGTGCTTGGTCGCGCGGCCCAGTGCCGCAGCGCTGTTCGCCCCTCCGGAGTGAGCGTATAAACCAGCTTGTTGGGCTTGCCCGATTGCACGACCTCGCGGCCCTGGATGTGGCCGCGGTCGCGCAGCTTGGAGAGCTCTCGGTAGATCTGCTGGTGGTCGGCCTTCCAGAAGAAGCCGATCGAGGAGTCGAACGTCTTGGCGAGTTCGTAGCCCGTCATGGGGCGTTCCGTCAGGCATGCGAGGATTGCGTCGCCCAGTGCCATGACCGGCCTCCTTCTTCTTCGACCTCGACCAACCCGCTTGACTTTATGCGCATTGGCGCATATGCGTCAATGTGCATATGAGGCGTTCAGGGACGGGCTGAAGATCCGACCCGAAAAACCCAGCGGAATCAATCAGCACGCTACTGTGCATGGGGTTGTTTTCGCGTTTTTTGCCAAGGCCTTTAGGGAGGCATCCTGGAATGACCGGCCTCGACTCCTGGTACGGCTACATGAAGTCCCACGACCGCACCGCGCTTTGGGACTTGCTTCATCACGACGCCGTTTTCGAAAGTCCCGTCGTGCATTCGCCGCAGCGCGGGCGCGACATCACTTTCAAATACCTCTCCAGCGCCGAGAAGGTGCTCGGCGGTCCCGGCTTCACCTATGTTGGTGAGTGGACCAGCGAGCGCGGCGCCGTGCTCGAATTCAAGACCATGATCGACGGTATCGAGATCAACGGCGTCGACATCATCAGCTTCGATGCCGAGGGACGCATCACGCATTTCAAGGTGATGGTGCGTCCGCTCAAGGCGATCAACATGCTGCATCGTCTGATGGCGGAGCAGTTGGCCGCCCAATCATGACCCTGCCCTGAGGTTGCAGAACCCGCTAAGCTCGCGGGCACGGCTGCGCCGCAAGGACCGTTCAGAGCATTCCACCACTTCAAGGCCCATTGCCGGGAGAACCCCATGCCGATCTACAAAGCCCCCGTCGAAGACGTGAACTTCCTGCTCAACGACGTCTTCCAGATCGACCGCTACGACAATCTCGCCGGCTTCTCCGATGCGTCGAGCGATGTGCGCGAAGCCATTCTGGGCGAAGCCGCCAAGCTCGCCGAAGAGGTGCTGCAACCGCTCAATCGTGTCGGCGATCTCGAAGGCTGCAAGCGTGCCGATGACGGCAGCGTCACCACGCCGAAGGGCTTCAAGGACGCGTTCAAGCAGGTTGCCGAAGGCGGCTGGCTCGGTCTGTCGGCGCCGACCGAGTTTGGCGGGCAGGGCCTGCCGGTGACGCTGAGCCAGGCGGTCAACGAATTCCAGATCTCCGCCAACATGGCGTTCTCGATGTATGGCGGCCTCACCATGGGCGCGACCGCGGCGCTGATCGTTCATGGTTCGCCCGAGCAGAAGAAGACCTACGTGCCGAAGATGGTTGCCGGCGAATGGACCGGCACCATGAACCTGACCGAGCCGCATTGCGGCACCGATCTCGGCATGCTCCGCACCAAGGCGGTGCGTCAGAGCGACGGCAGCTTCAAGATCACGGGCACCAAGATCTTCATCTCGGCCGGCGAGCACGACCTTGCCGACAACATCATCCACCTCGTGCTCGCCCGCATCGAAGGCGCACCTGCCGGCATCAAGGGCGTGTCGCTGTTCGTGGTGCCCAAGTTCCTTGTAAATCCGGATGGCTCAGTCGGAGCCCGCAACGGCGTCGTCTGCGGCTCGATCGAGCACAAGATGGGCATCCACGGCAATTCCACCTGCGTGATGAACTACGACAGCGCCACCGGCTGGCTGATCGGCGAAGAGAACAAGGGCATGCAGGGCATGTTCGTGATGATGAACGAGGCGAGGCTCGGCGTCGCCGTGCAGGGCCTCGCGCAGTCCGAGGTCGCCTATCAGAACGCGGTCGCCTACGCCCGCGAGCGCATCCAGGGCCGCTCGCTCACCGGCGTCAAGGCGCCGGACAAGCAGGCCGATCCGATCATCGTGCATCCCGACGTGCGCCGCACGCTGCTCTCGATCCGCGCCTTCAACGAAGCCGCGCGCGCCTTCGTGATGTGGACTGCGCTCAAGAGCGACGTCGCCCATCGCTCGGAAGACCCGAAGGACCGCCAGGCGGCCGACGACCACATGGGCCTGATGACGCCGGTGCTGAAGGGCTTCCTTACCGATTACGGTTTTGCCAACGCGGTGCAGGCGCAGCAGATGTATGGCGGCCACGGCTACATCGCCGAGCAGGGCATGGAGCAGTTCGTGCGCGATGCCCGCATTGCCATGATCTATGAAGGCGCCAACGGCATCCAGGCGCTCGACCTCGTCGGCCGCAAGCTGCCGCGTGACGGCGGCCGCGCCATCATGGCCTTCTTCGGCGAGGTCATGGCCTTCGCCAAGGAGAATGGCGGCGACGAGGCGCTAAAACCCTTCATCGCGCCGCTCTCGGCCTCGCTCGGCCATCTCCAGCAGGCCACGACTTGGCTGATGCAGAACGCGATGGCGAAGCCCGATAACGCCGGCGCAGCCGCAACCGATTACCTGCATCTCTTCGGCTTCGTCGCGCTCGGCTACATGTGGGCGAAGATGGCCAAGGTGACCAATGCCAAGATTGCCGAGAGCGGGGCGACGCCCTATCTCTCCACCAAGCTCGTCACCGGCCGTTTCTTCATGGAGCGGATGCTGCCGGAGACCGCCGCCAATCTCGCGCGCATCCAGGCCGGCTGCGCCACCATCATGGAATTGCCGGCGGAAGCGTTCTGAGCCTGCTTCCGCTGCCTGCTCCCAATCGTATTGAACATCACATCAGGAGGGCGTCATGCCTGAGGCATTCATCTACGACCACGTTCGCACCCCCCGCGGTCGCGGCAAGGCGGACGGCGCGCTGCACGAAGTCACGGCGCTCGCGCTCGCGACCGTGCCGCTGAAGGCGCTGAAGGACCGCAACAATCTGCCTGAGGATTCCGTCGATGACGTCATTCTCGGCGTGGTCGATCCGGTCGGCGAAGCCGGCAGCGACATCGCGCGTTTCGCGGCGCTGAAAGCAGGTCTCGGCGAAGCCGTGCCGGGCGTGCAGATCAGCCGCTTCTGCGCCTCCGGCCTCGATGCCGTGAACTTTGCCGCCGCGCAGGTGATGAGCGGCCAGCATGAGCTGGTGATCGGCGGCGGCGCTGAATCGATGAGCCGCGTCGGCATCGGCGCCTCCGGCGGTGCCTGGCCGATGGATCCGTCGATGGCAGTCCCCGCTTACTTCATGCCGCAGGGCGTCTCTGCCGATCTGATCGCCACCAAATACGGCTTCTCGCGCGATGACGTCGATGCCTACGCCGTGCAGAGCCAGCAGCGTGCCGCGAAGTCCTGGGAAGAAGGCCGCTTCGACAAGTCGATCGTTCCGGTGAAGGACATCAACGGCCTCACCATCCTGGCCAAGGACGAGCACATGCGTCCCTCGACGACGATGCAGTCGCTGGCGCAGCTGCAGCCGTCGTTCACGATGATGGCGCAGATGGGCGGTTTCGACGGCGTCGCGGTGCAGTCGCATCCGGAGATCGAGCGCGTCAATTACGTTCACCATGCCGGCAATTCGTCGGGCATCGTCGACGGCGCCGGCGCCGTGCTGCTCGGCAGCAAGGAGGCTGGTAGCAAATACGGCCTGAAGCCGCGTGCAAAAATCCGCGCGTTCGCCAATATCGGCTCGGAGCCGGCGATGATGCTGACCGGTCCGGTCGACGTCACCGAAAAGCTGTTCGCGCGCTCCGGCATGAAGAAGTCGGACATTGATTTGTTCGAGCTCAACGAAGCCTTCGCCTCGGTCGTGCTGCGCTACATCCAGGCCTTCGACATCGACAACGCCAAGATCAACGTCAATGGCGGCGCCATCGCGCTCGGCCATCCGCTTGGTGCAACCGGTGCGATGATCCTCGGCACCGTGCTCGACGAGCTCGAGCGCACCAACAAGGCGACTGCCCTGGTCACGCTGTGCATCGGCGGCGGCATGGGCACCGCGACCATCATCGAGCGGGTGTGACTTCTTCCCCTCTCCCCTTGTGGGAGAGGGTGGCGCGAACACGCGGAGCGGGTTCGAGCCGGGTGAGGGGTCTGTCTCCGCGGATGCAGACCCCTCACCCCCTCGCTTCGCTCGGACCCTCTCCCACAAGGGGAGAGGATAAGACGAGACCCCATCAACCGCCGCGCCTGAGATTGGCTGCGGCACCGAGGAGCAACCAACATGTCGTACAAGAATTTCAAGGTTGAGACCGACGCAGACGGCATCGCGCTCGTCACCTGGGACATCCCGGGCCGTTCGATGAACGTGCTCGACGAGACCTCGACCAACGAGCTCGACGCCATCGTCAAGGCGACCACTGCGGATGCCGCGGTGAAGGGCGTCGTCATCACCTCGGCCAAGGAAGCGTTCTGCGCCGGCGCCGACCTGTCGATGCTCGAGGGCATGAACCAGGCCTACGCCAAGGTGTTCAAGGAGCAGGGCGAGACCGCCGCGAACCAGATGCTGTTCGACCAGAGCCGACGCTTCTCGCTGGTGCTGCGCTCGATCGAAACATCAGGCAAGCCGTGGGCGGCCGCGATCAACGGGCTCGCGCTCGGCGGCGGTTTCGAAATCACGCTGTGCTGCCACTATCGCGTCGCCGCGGAGAATCCCAAGACCCGGCTCGGCCTGCCCGAGGTCAAGGTCGGCCTGTTCCCGGGCGCCGGCGGTACGCAGCGCGTGCCGCGCCTGGTGCCGCCGCAGGACGCGATGACGATCCTGCTCAAGGGCGATCCCGTCACGATCGACAAGGCCAAGGCGCTGAATTTGATTCACGCCATCGTACCGGCTGCCGATCTCGTCAAGGCGGCAAAGGACTGGATCAAGGGCGGCGGCAAGGCGATCGCGCCCTGGGACGAGAAGGGTTTTAAGCTGCCCGGCGGCCCGGTGTTCTCCAAGGCCGGCATGATGATGTTCCCGGCCGGCAATGCGATCTATCGCCGCGAGACTTACGACAATTATCCGGCCGCGCGCGCCATCATGAGCTGCGTCTATGAAGGCCTGCAGTTGCCGATCGACGCCGCGCTTCGCGTCGAGTCGCGTTATTTCACCTCGGTGCTGCGCTCGAAGGAAGCGGCGGCGATGATCCGCAGCCTGTTCCTGTCGATGCAGGAGCTCAACAAGGGTGCGCGCCGTCCGAAGGACGTGCCCGCAACCAAGGTGAAGAAGATCGCCGTCATCGGCGCCGGCTTCATGGGCGCGAGCGTCGGCTACGTCTCGGCTCGCGCCGGCCTCGACGTCGTCCTGATCGACCGCGACCAGGAGAGCGCCGACAAGGGCAAAGCGCACGCGCAGAAGGTGATCGAGGATCAGATCAAGAAGGGCCGTGCCAAGCCCGGCGATGCCGAAGCGCTGCTCGCGCGCATCACGCCGACCGCGGACTATGCGGCGCTGAAGGACGTCGACCTGGTCATCGAGGCGGTGTTCGAGGATCGCAAGGTCAAGGCCGATACCTTCGCCAAGGCGCAGGAGCACATGAAGCCCGACGTGATCTTCGCGTCGAACACCTCGACGCTGCCGATCACCTCGCTGGCTGAATCGTTCAAGGATCAGGGCAAGTTCGTCGGCATCCACTTCTTCTCACCGGTCGAGAAGATGATGCTGGTCGAGATCATCAAGGGCAAGAACACTGGCGATCTCGCACTCGCGACCGCGCTCGACTACGTCCGGCAGATCGGCAAGACGCCGATCGTCGTCAACGACTCCCGCGGCTTCTTCGCCAACCGCTGCGTCGGCCGCTACGTCGCCGAGGGCAACGAGATGTTCCTCGAGGGCGTGCCGCCGGCAATGATCGAGAACTGCGCCAAGATGGCCGGCATGCCGGTCGGCCCGCTCTCGCTCTCCGACGAAGTCGCGCTCGACCTCGGCCTCAAGATCATGAAGGCGACGGAGGCCGATCTCGGTCCCAACGCCATCAATCCCGACCAGAAGAAGCTGATGGTGGAGTTGGTCGAGAAGCAGGGCCGGCTCGGCCGCAAGAACAGCAAGGGCTTCTACGACTATCCTGAAAAGGGCAAGGGCCAGAAGAGTCTGTGGCCGGGTCTGTCGGCGCTGCAGCCGAAGCAGCTCGACCCTGACACGCTCGATATCGAGGAGCTGAAGCAGCGCTTCCTGGTGGTGCAGGCGGTGGAAGCCGCGCGCACGGTCGAGGATCACGTCATCACCGATCCGCGCGAAGCGGATGTCGGCTCCATCCTCGGCTTCGGCTTCGCGCCGTTCACCGGCGGCACGCTGTCCTATATCGACTTCATGGGCCCGAAGAAGTTCGTCGAGCTTTGCCACAAGCTGGAAGCGAAGTATGGCTCGCGCTTCACCCCGCCGAGGCTGCTCGAGGAGATGGCGGCGAAGGGCGAGACCTTCTATGGCCGCTTCGCGCCGAAGAAGGCGGCGGCCTGACGAGCAGCCTGTAGCCCGTACGGAGCGGAGCGAAATCCGGGACCAGTTTTTCAACTCGCGAGAGCACCCCGGATTACGCTTGCGCTCCATCCGGGCTACGCAGAAACAGGAAAGGCCGGATCGTCGATCCGGCCTTTCTATTTGCAGTCGTCGAACGGTTAGAAAACGCCGCTGCAAACCCGTCCAGCCGCGCTCGCTCCGCCCTGGCACCGCTCTTGCTGACGATCCGTCGGATGGCTCGTCAGCATTGAAGGTGTCCCGCAATGATCCCCACGGTGTCTCAAGTCAGCGCAGCCGGCGTTGCCGTAAGATACGCCCCCCTCTTGCGGCTGGGGCAGCCGTGGCCGCGCCGCAGGCTTCTCCGGCGGCGCAGAAAGCTCCCCTCCTGGGTCGGCCTGGCCCTACTCATTCTCTTCATCGACATGGCGATGGCCGCGCTGGCCTGGGTCGCCGTCGACGTCGTCCTGCACTGAGAGCTCGCCTCTGTGCACGTAGAGCGTCGCCGCCAAATAGGCGACCTGGCCGGCAACCAGGCAGCCGGCGACGATGGGAATGCCCGTCCAAAATCCAAAGCCCGAGGTCTGAAGGACCGTTGCGACGAGGATCGCGGTCGCCGGCGAGACCAGCAACAGACTCCCGACTCGGAAGAAGAGTCCCGCCGCCAAGCCGGTGATCGTGCTCGCAAGCAAGAGGAGGAGTACGGTTGTCACGAGAGCTTCCCAGTTCAGGCCGCATCGCGGTACATGGCTGAAATTGAGCCAACTGGATTGCTCTCACAACGATGGTGATCTCTGCCGCACACACAAGGCGGAGTTATTGTTAACTCCGACAATGCTCGTAAAATTGATGCCCAGGACATCGCGAACGTCCGGGCTTCCGCAACCGCTTCAAGCAAAAGAGCCGGATCATCGATCCGGCTCTTCGTCGTCCCGACTGTCGTGCGCGGGTCTTACTTCGCCTGCGCGAGGCCTTCCTTCTTCAGCGCTTCCTGCACCTGCGGCCGCGCCTCGACGCGGGCCTTGTAGGCGGCAAGGTTCGGCATCGCCGAGAGGTCGAACTTCATCCGCTCGCCCCAGGTCAGCATCGTGAACAGATAACCGTCGGCCACCGTGAACTGCTTGCCCATGAGGTAGTCGCGGCCGGCGAGCTGGCTGTCGATATATTTCAGCTTGCCCATGACGCGATCTTTGAAGAAAGCCTTGGCTTCGTCGTTCAGGGCCGGCGCGAACAGCGGACCAAAGCTCTTGTGCACCTCCGAGGTGAGGAAATTCAGCCACTCCAGCAGCTTGTAGCGCTCGGAACTGCCATGGGCGGGCGCCAGCGCCTTGCTTGATGCCTGATCGGCGATCATCTGGACAATCACCGGGCCTTCGGTCACGATCTCGCCGCTGTCGAGGCCCAGCGCAGGGACCTGGCCCTTGGGGTTCAGCTTCAGATAATCCTCACCATTTTCGAGCTTCTTGGCCCGGAGATCGACCTTGACCAGCTCGTAGGGCAGGCCGGCTTCCAGGAGCGCGATGTGGGGGGACAGCGAGCAGGCACCGGGCGAATAGTACAGTTTCATGGAATTTCCTCCTCTTGACGCTTGGTTCGGCGGAAAGAACGACTACATGCAGCTGCTTGTAACAGTCAATATTGATGCAGCTGCATCAAATGGGGTAAGAGACGGGCGACGAGCTTGAGCGGGACCATGAAACGCAAACCATCGACCGAGGCGACTTCCGCCTGGATCCGCCTGATGCGGGTGCAGAGCCGCGTGCTCGATTGCGTCGAGCAGGATCTGAAGAAGGCCGGCTTCCCGCCGCTGGCATGGTATGACGCGCTGCTCGAATTGTCGCGAGCTCCCTCGGGCGAACTAAGGCCAGTGGAACTCGAACGGCAGATGCTGATCCCGCAATATTCAACCTCGCGCCTGATCGACCGCCTGGTCGACGAGGGCCTCGCCTCGCGGCGCGAATGCAAGATCGACAAGCGCGGCCAGTTCGTCGAGATCACGGAAGCCGGCCGCGAGTTGCAGAAGCGGATGTGGAGCGCCTATTCGGCTGCGATCGAGAAATATGTCGGCTCGAAACTGTCCGATGCCGATGCCGTCAAGCTCAGCGGTCTGCTCGACCGCCTGGGCTGCTCGTGCGGCGAGATGAAACTGCCGCCCGTCGCCAACGTCAACGAAACCTCGCCGTCGCGATGATCGCGCGGCACACCAGCTCGTCCGTGCACCCGGTGGGTTCGCGGACCATCCCGTCACCCGCGCGCGTTCGATCGAAGCGCCTTTTGATTAGAGTTTGATATGGCGCGAGACCAGATCGATATGACGCCGCTGCAATCGCGCGACGAGCTCGTTTCGTGGTTCGAGGAAGGCTGCAAGGACCCGTCCGAATTCCGCATGGGCACCGAGCACGAGAAGACGCCGTTCACGCTCGAGGGCCACCGTCCGGTGCCTTACGAGGGCGCGCGCGGCATTGGTGCGTTGCTCGAAGGCATGAAGCTCCTGCTCGGCTGGGAGCCGATCATGGAGAAGGGCAACATCATCGGCCTCTACGACGTCACCGGCGGCGGTGCGATCTCGCTCGAGCCCGGCGGACAGTTCGAGCTCTCCGGCGCGCCGGTCGAGAACGTGCACCAGACCCAGAGCGAGCTGATGGCGCATCTTGCACAGGTGCGCGAGATCGCAACGCCGCTCGGCATCGGCTTCCTCGGTCTCGGCATGACGCCGTCCTGGTCGCGCGCCGATATCCCGGTGATGCCGAAGGGCCGCTACAAGATCATGACCAACTACATGCCGAAGGTCGGCCAGTACGGCCTCGACATGATGTACCGGACCTGCACCGTGCAGACCAATCTAGACTTCTCCTCCGAAGCCGACATGGTCAAGAAGCTGCGCGTTTCGCTCGCGCTGCAGCCGGTCGCAACCGCCTTGTTTGCCAATTCGCCGTTCACCGAAGGCAAGCCGAACGGCTTCCTCTCCTTCCGCTCCGAGATCTGGCGCGACACCGACAATGCGCGTTCCGGCATGATGCCGTGGGCGTTCGAGGACGGCATGGGGTTCGAGCGCTATGTCGACTACGCGCTCGACGTGCCCATGTATTTCGTCAAGCGCGGCGAGGAGTACATCGACGTGTCGGGCTCCTCGTTCCGCGCGTTCTTCGACGGCCGCAACAACAACCTTCCCGGCGAGCGTCCGACGCTGTCGGACTGGGCCAACCATCTCTCGACGATCTTCCCGGAAGTGCGGCTCAAGCGCTATCTCGAGATGCGCGGCTCCGATGGCGGCCCGTGGGGCCGGTTGCCGGCGCTGCCCGCGTTCTGGGTCGGGCTGCTCTATGACGACGTCGCGCTCGATGCGGCCTGGGAGATCGTCAAGCACTGGAGCGCGCCCGAGCGTCAGGCCCTGCGCGACGACGTGACGCGCTTCGGCTTCAAGGCGCGGATCAAGAACCGTTACCTGTTCGAGATCGCCAAGGAATGCCTGGTTCTGGCGCATGCCGGCCTGCGCCGGCGCGGCCGCATCGACCAGCTCGGCCGCGACGAAACGCGGCATCTGGAGCCGCTCGACCGCATCATCGATTCCGGCCGGACGCCGGCCGAGGAAATGTTGGACAAGTTCAACGGTCCCTGGAAGGGCTCGGTGGAACCGGCCTACGCGGAATACGCGTTCTAGGACGGTCAGGGATTCAGCCGTTCATCGCCCATACAGGTTTGCGGCGATCAAATGACCGGCTGAAAAAACCTGAACGTCGTCAATAACTCGAAAGCTGTTCTGATGGGGAAGGGCCGCCTGTCCGGCGCCGTCATGGCAAAGGTCTTGGCAAAAGTCCTGGCAAGCGCCGTGGCATGCGCCGCGCTGCTTTCGCTCGCATGCGTGAGCGTGCCGGCGCGCGCCCAGACGGCGTTCGACCGGCCCGGCGGCGACTATTTCAGCACGCCGGTCGCCTCGGGCGATCCCGAGGATTGCGCGCTGCTGTGCGAGCGCGACCGCCGCTGCCGCTCGTGGAGCTTCAGCTATCCCGACGTCGAAGGCGGCGCGGCGGTGTGCTGGCTGAAGAACACCGTGCCGGCGCGAGTGCCGGGAAGTTGCTGCATCTCGGGTGTGCGCGGCGCCGGCGTGATCGAGCCGCGGGTCGAGGGCGTGGAGACGTCGATCGACCGCCCCGGTGGTGATCTGCGCAATTTCGAGCTCAAGGACGGCGAGGGCGAAGAGGCCTGCAAGGCCGCCTGCACCGCCGATAACAAATGCCGCGCCTTCACCTATGCCCGCCCCGGCTACACCGGACGCGAGGCGCGCTGCTTCCTGAAAAAGGAAATCAAACCGCCGCGAAGGAAGGCGGGATTCACGTCGGGCGTGGTGCGGTAGGCAAGGTGCCGTAGGGTGGGCAAAGGCGCCCTTGCGCCGTGCCCACGATCTCTGAGATACGGCGCAGGCGCGTGGGCACGCTCCGCTTTGCCCACCCTACGGCACCTCACTCTGCCACGATCACCGTGAGCTCCGGCCACAGCGCTTTCCATCGCGCGGCTTGCACTACGTAGTTCGCAACGGAAAAATTCGGACCCGGATTGGGCCGCGCGATCAGCAGCTCTCACCGCAATCATTGCGAGCGTAGGTGCCGTAGGGTGGGCAAAGGCGCCCTTGCGCCGTGCCCACGATCTTTCCGATACGGGGACAGACGCGTGGGCACGCTTCGCTTTGCCCACCCTACGAGATCTTACTCTGCCACGATCACCGTGAGCTCCGGCCACAGCGCCTTCCATCGCGCGGCCTTCGCTTCGTAATTGGCGATGGAGAAGTTCAGCGCTCGATTGGGCCGCACGATCAACCCCGCGACGTCGTCGAACCCGTGGGGCGCATAGACGTCGAAATCTCCGCCCGCGCATCTCACTCCGAATTGCGTGTTCTGCGTGAGGAAGCGGTCGATACCGTCAGTCGAACGTGTCAACGGCGGATAGGGCAGGCCATGCTTGGCAGGGTACCAGAGATGGACGCGCGCCTGGTTGCGGATCTCGATCTTGGCGCCGAGATGTCCAAGCCGCGCATGCAGCGTACGGATCACCGCGTCCTCGGCTTCCCAGGAGGTATCGGGATCGAAATAGAACACGTCGTAATCGGCAATGCCGTGACCGATCGGGCGGCCCGTGAGCCCGTTCCACGCCGTCTGCACCAGGCAACCTGCAACCAGCCACGCATCCGGCAGCGCGAGTTGCACGAGCGCGTCGGTGATCCCGACGTTGAGCGGATTGCGGAGCGCCAATGCGAGGAATTCGTCGCGGATCATCAGGAGTCGCAGGTTAGGGCTCTCCAGATTGCGACAGAAGAGGTGGGCACGCTTCCGCTTTGCCCACCGCAGGATCTACGGCTCAATGCACGGCGGTGAAGAACCGGCCGAGCCGGAAGCCGGAGAGCCAAGTGTACACCGGCTGGCCGCGTATGCCGAGATCCCAGGAGCCGAGCACTGCATCGGCACGGCCGATCAGATTGTCGATCGGCAACAGTCCGACGCCGCCGGACCGCAGCGGCACGCGGCTGTCGGCGGAATTGTCGCGGTTGTCGCCGAGCACGAAGAGGTGACCGGCCGGCACCGTCACTTCCGGCGAGTTGTCGAGCGGACCGTTGTCGCGCATCTTGAAGATCAGGTGAGAGACGCCGTTCGGCAGCGTCTCGACATAGCGATAGGCGGGCTCGCTGCCGCCATTGTCGTCCTCGGCCGCGCCAACGCCGTCCGGCTTGAGCTCGGCGGGGCGGTCGTTGATGAAGAGCTGGCCCTGCCGCATCTGGATGCGATCGCCGGGCAGACCGACGACGCGCTTGACCCAGGCCTGCGAGCGATCGCCAGGCCAGCGGAATACGACGACGTCGCCCTGCTTCGGCGTCTCCGCGAAGACGCGGCCGCTCTCGGGCAGGCTGATCTGGATCGGCAGCGACGAGGTGCCGTAGCCGTAGGGGAATTTCGAGGCGAGCAGTGCATCGCCGATCAGCAGCGTCGGCTCCATCGAGCCCGACGGCACGTAGAACGGCTCGGCGAGCGCGCCCTTGGCGATGAAGACGGCTGCGACGATGCCGGCGAGCTGAACGATCTGCCCGCCCCAGCCGCTGCTCTTCCGCTTGGGGGTGACGGTGACCTTTTCTTCCATGCTCATGCGCCCGTTCCACCCACCGTGATGCGCTCCATCAGCAGCGACGGCTGGCCGACGCCGACAGGCACGCCCTGTCCATTCTTGCCGCAGGTGCCGATGCCGGTATCGAGCGCAAGGTCGTTGCCGATCATGCGGATGCGATGCAGGTCGGTCGGCCCGTTGCCGATCAGCATGGCGCCCTTCAGCGGCGCGCCCAGCTTGCCGTTCTCGATCTTGTAGGCCTCGGTGCACTGGAACACGTACTTGCCCGAGGTGATGTCCACCTGGCCGCCGCCAAAATTCGCAGCAAAGACGCCGTTCTTCACCGAAGCGAGGATCTCGGCCGGATCGCGGTCGCCCGCGAGCATGTAGGTGTTGGTCATGCGCGGCATCGGCACGTGGGCATAGCCCTGGCGACGGCCGTTGCCGGTCGGCTTCATGTTCATCAGCCGCGCGTTCTGGCGGTCCTGCATGTAGCCGACCAGGACGCCGTCCTCGATCAGCACGGTGCGATTGGTCGGCGTGCCCTCGTCGTCGATCGACAGCGAGCCGCGGCGCGAGGCCATGGTGCCGTCATCGACCACGGTGACGCCCTTGGCCGCGACCTGCTGGCCCATCAGGCCGGCAAATGCCGACGTCTTCTTGCGGTTGAAGTCGCCTTCGAGGCCGTGGCCGACCGCTTCATGCAGCATCACGCCGGGCCAGCCGGCCCCTAACACGACGTCCATCTCGCCGGCGGGGGCGGGGATCGATTCCAGATTGACCAAAGCCTCGCGCAACGCGCCGTCGGCGGCATCGCGCCAGTTCTTACTCTCGATGAATTCGGCATAGCCGGCGCGGCCGCCATAACCCTTGCTGCCGCTCTCCTGGCGGTCGCCCTGGCCGGCAACGACGGAAATGTTCACGCGCACGAGCGGGCGGATGTCGCGATAGCTCTCGCCGTCGGGCCGCAGGATCTCGACGACCTGCCAGGTCGCACCCAGGCTGACGCTGACCTGCCGCACCCGCGGATCCTTGTCGCGCAGATAAGCGTCGATCTCGGCGAGCAGTTTTACCTTGGTCTCGAAGCCCGGGGCATCGAGCGGGTTGTCATCGCCGTAAAGGCGCACATTGGTGTGCGCCGGCGGCGCGGCGAAGCTGCCGGAATAGCCGCCGCGCACGGCCGCGACCGCGTCTGCGGCGCGGATCAGCGCCGGCAGCGAGACGTCGGAGGAATGCGCATAGCCGACCGCATCATCCTTGACCGCGCGTAAGCCAAACCCTTGCGAGGTGTCGTAGGTCGCCTGCTTCAGCCGCCCATTGTCGAACATCAGCGCTTCGGTCTGGCTGTACTCCAGGAACAGCTCACCGTCGTCGGCACCGGAAAGCCCGCGCGCGACCTCGTGGCGAACCTGGTCGCGGTCGAGATTGGCGCGGTCGAGCAGGGAGGTCGTGGCAGGATTTGTCATGCGTCCGTCCATTAGCGGAAGATGTGGGGCAAGATAATGGTTTCCCGCCAGTTCCGCGAGGGCCGGACCGTGACATTACGAAAACGATAGGTGCGGCTCGGGCTTAAGCCGGCTTTCAGGCTTTTCGGGCTATCAACGGCGAACCCGGAGTCGGAGCCGCAGACAGAGCATGTGGAATTCCCTGACGGTGTTCTGGGATCAGTATCACGGCCTGATCATCGGCTTCGCCGCGCTGGCTTTGGTCCTGATCTTCAATCAGTTCGTCTACCGCCGCCGCTGGACATCCTATCCCACGCGCGAGGCCTATGTCGCGGCTCACCCGGCCTGTGACACCGTTGACGGCATCCTCTGTGCGACATGTCGGCGAAAGGCGCTGGTCGGGCCAGTGGCCGGCAGAGGCCGCATCTATCGCTGCGGCTGGTGCGACACGGAGCTTTATCGCGTGGACAGGGCGTAGCCCTAAGGCAGCTTGTCATAGCCCTCGCCGAGCCCGTTCAGGCTGAGCGGGAAGCCGATGCCCTCTTCCGGGGTCTCGAAGATGATGAAGGTGGCGGTCTTGGCGGTGCGGAGCTGGCCGAGCAGCTTGTCGTCCATGACGACCTCGGCGACGCAGCCATTGGGCAGGCAGCGGACGAAGCCGGCGCGGCCGACGTCCTGGTTGTCGAGCTTGAGGCCGAGGCCGGAGGGCAGCAGGACACCGAGCGGCGCGACGACGCGCATCAGGCGGCTCTTCTGGTCGGCGGTCTTCAGCACGATGACGGTCAGGCCGGCATTGGAGCGGTCTTCGGCTACCACGCTCTGGATCAGGGCGCATTGCTCGGTCTGGGCGCCCGGTGGGGTGTCGCAGCGGATCTGCCAGTCGCCCTGGACGGAGCGGACTGCGCCCTGCGCATGGGCGAGGCCGGGGAGTGCCAGAAGGACGAGCGCGGCCAGCAGGCTGGCCAGCGCCGAAAGGCGGGTCATCTGCCTTCTAGCCAGCCTTGCCATAGCCAGCCCTGCCATCGATTTCGAAAGCCCCATCGGGTCGGTCCCTCTGCTCGCCTTCCTCGCTCGCGCTTGGCGGACTAATCTGGCGGACTGATACGGGAATGACGGCGCCTTGAAGGCGATTCCCAAGCAAATTCCACGCCGCCTCGCGCCGCCGCCGCCCGCACGAATCAGGTTCCTGCGCGGCCATCTGTCAGTGCCTACCGCGGGCAATTCCGCTGTCAAGCGGCAGCATCCCGGCAAACGGTATTTTTGTTTGATCTTACTAGGAAATATCTTGCGGGTGATCGCTGGCAGACGGGGCTCAAGACTGCATTGCGATAGATCAAAAATTATGGTTTGAGAGGCTTGATTTCGGCGTTCTAGCGATCTGGCCCCAATTCCTCTTAGAGGTATTCTTGCGCGGCGGTTTGTCAGGCGGGCGGATCGAATAAGCGTTTCCCGCAAACAGGGGGAGCGCACTTGGGGTGATTTCGTAAGGGGAGCGCGAACGGCATGAGGATGTCGATGGGCCCGGTGGGCCGGCACTTGCTGGGATTGGCCGTGGCGGGTCTGACGCTGGCGACGGGCGGTGCGGCATTTGCCGAGCTCGGGCAACCGAAGCCCTGGGAATGGACGCTTCAGGAGTCCGGCTCCCCGGTGATGGACAACATCGTCTGGTTCCACAACTTCCTGTTCGTGCTGATCACGCTGATCACGCTGTTCGTCCTGGCGCTGCTCGTGGTCGTGGTCGTCAAGTTCAACGCGCGGGCCAATCCGGTGCCGTCGCGGACCACCCACAACACGCTGATCGAGGTGGCCTGGACGCTGGTTCCGGTGCTGATCCTCGTCGGCATCTCGGTGCCGTCGTTCCGGCTTCTGTTCCTCGAGCTCGACGTGCCGAAGGCGGATATCACCATCAAGGCGACCGGCAAGCAGTGGTACTGGTCCTATGCCTACCCGGACAACGGCAAGTTCGAGTTCGACTCGCTGATGGCGCAGGACAAGCAGCCCCGCCTGCTCGGCGTCGACAACGAGATGGTGGTGCCCGTCAACAAGGTGATTCGTGTCCAGGTCACCGGCGCCGACGTCATCCACGCCTTCGCGCTGCCGGCTTTCGGCGTCAAGATCGATGCCATTCCGGGCCGGCTGAACGAAACCTGGTTCAAGGCGACCAAGACCGGCATGTTCTACGGCCAGTGCTCGGAGCTCTGCGGCAAGGACCACGCCTTCATGCCGATCGCGATTCGCGTCGTGAATGACCAGGAGTTCGCCTCCTGGGTCGAGACGGCAAAGAAGAAGTTTGCGAGCGGCGGCACCAGCACCTACGCCTCCGCGGCCGGCCCGACGCAGTAAGCGTCGGGTGACGGCTCTAAGGGACTGAAAGCGACATAAGGGCGGGACCTCCAGAGGTCCGATTGGGACGCAAGGCAGGATTTGAAAATGGCAACGAGCGCAGCGGCACACGGCGATCACGCCCACGGACATGACGAGCATGCCCATCCGACCGGATGGCGCCGCTACGTCTATTCGACCAACCACAAGGACATCGGCACGATGTACCTGATCTTCGCGGTCATCGCCGGCGTCATCGGCGCCGCGATGTCGATCGCGATCCGTGCCGAGCTGATGTATCCGGGCGTGCAGATCTTCCATGAGACGCACACCTATAACGTGTTCGTGACCTCTCACGGCCTGATCATGATCTTCTTCATGGTCATGCCCGCGATGATCGGCGGCTTCGGCAACTGGTTCGTGCCGCTGATGATCGGCGCGCCCGACATGGCGTTCCCGCGCATGAACAACATCTCGTTCTGGCTGCTGCCGGCCTCCTTCGCCCTGCTCCTGATGTCGACCTTCGTCGAGGGCGAGCCGGGTGCCAACGGTGTCGGCGCCGGCTGGACCATGTACGTGCCGCTGTCGAGCTCGGGCCATCCGGGCCCGGCCGTCGACTTCGCGATCCTGTCGCTGCATCTGGCGGGCGCCTCCTCGATCCTCGGCGCCATCAACTTCATCACCACGATCTTCAACATGCGCGCGCCGGGCATGACCCTGCACAAGATGCCGCTGTTCGTGTGGTCGATCCTGGTGACGGTGTTCCTGCTGCTGTTGTCGCTGCCGGTGCTTGCCGGTGCGATCACCATGCTGCTCACCGACCGCAACTTCCACACGACGTTCTTCAACCCCGAAGGCGGCGGCGACCCCGTGCTGTTCCAGCATCTGTTCTGGTTCTTCGGCCACCCCGAAGTGTACATCCTGATCCTGCCGGCTTTCGGCATGGTCAGCCAGATCATCTCCACCTTCTCGCGCAAGCCCGTGTTCGGCTATCTCGGCATGGCCTACGCCATGGTCGCGATCGGCGGCATCGGCTTCGTGGTGTGGGCGCACCACATGTACACGGTCGGCATGTCCAGCGCGACGCAGGCCTATTTCGTCGCCGCGACGATGGTGATCGCGGTTCCGACGGGCGTGAAGATCTTCTCGTGGATCGCCACGATGTGGGGCGGCTCGATCGAATTCCGGGCCCCGATGATCTGGGCGGTGGGCTTCATCTTCCTGTTCACGGTCGGCGGCGTCACCGGCGTCGTGCTGGCGAATGCCGGCGTCGACCGCGTGCTGCAGGAGACCTATTACGTCGTCGCCCACTTCCACTACGTGCTGTCGCTTGGCGCGGTGTTCGGAATCTTCGCCGGCTGGTACTACTGGTTCCCGAAGATGTCGGGCTACATGTACAGCGAGACGCTCGCGAAGGCGCACTTCTGGGTCACCTTCATCGGCGTCAACCTGGTGTTCTTCCCGCAGCACTTCCTCGGCCTGTCGGGCATGCCGCGCCGCTATGTCGACTATCCCGACGCGTTCGCGGGCTGGAACCTGGTCTCGTCGGTCGGCTCCTACATCTCCGGCTTCGGCGTGCTGATCTTCCTCTACTGCGTGCTCGACGCCTTCATGAAGAAGGTGCCGGCTGGCGACAATCCGTGGGGTGCAGGTGCGACCACGCTGGAGTGGACCTTGCCCTCGCCGCCGCCCTTCCATCAGTTCGAAGTGCTGCCCCGCGTGCAGTGATCGATCTCCCGCGGCGCCCGTGACGGGCGCCGCGGCTCTATAACCAAGCGAGTTGAATTAAGTGTCCGTCCTCGACCACAACGCCATCGACATCAATCCCCGCATCTCCGAGGCGGAGGTGGGCGACTACATCGCGCTCTTGAAGCCGCGGGTGATGTCGCTGGTGATCTTCACCGCGCTGGTCGGGATGGCGATGGCGCCCGGGCATTTCCACTGGGTGCTGGCCATCACCTCGCTGCTCTGCATCGCCGTCGGTGCCGGTGCCTCCGGCGCGCTCAACATGGCGCTGGAAGGCGATATCGACTCCAAGATGTCGCGCACGGCGAACCGGCCGATTCCGCGCGGCCGCATCACCCGCCCTGAAGCCATGGCGTTCGGCCTGACACTGTCCTTCTTCTCGGTGATGACGCTCGGCATCCTCGTCAACTGGATCGCCGGCGCGCTGCTCGCCTTCACCATCTTCTTCTACGTCGTGATCTACACGATGTGGCTGAAGCGCTGGACCGCGCAGAACATCGTGATCGGCGGCGCCGCCGGTGCGCTGCCGCCGGTGGTGGCCTGGGCTGCGGTGACCGGCACGGTTGACGTCGAGCCGCTGCTGCTGTTCGCCATCATCTTTTTCTGGACCCCGCCGCACTTCTGGGCGCTGGCGCTGTTCCGCTCCGACGATTACGCGCGCGCCGGCATTCCGATGCTGCCCAATGTCGCCGGTCCCGACGCGACGCGGCTCCAGATCCTGCTCTACACCATCGTGCTGATCGCGGTCGCCGCCGCGCCCTGGGCGCTCGGCTATTTCGACGCGATCTACGGCATCGTCTCGCTGATCCTTGGCGCCGGCATGCTGGTGCTCGCGATCAACGTCTATCTGCGCCGCGAGCGAGCTGCGTCGCTGCGCGCGACCCGCAAGCTGTTCGCCTTCTCGATCCTCTATCTGTTCGTGCTGTTCGCGACCCTGCTGGCCGAGGTCGTGTTCCGGGCAGTTGCTCCGCTGGTAGGGGGCGCATGATCGCAGGGATGGTCGACAAACCCGAGCCAGATGGAATCGTCCTCACCGAGGCGCAGAAGAAGAGCCGTCGTCAGCGTTCGATTGCGATCGCGCTCGCGCTCGGCGTGCTCGTGGTGCTGTTCTTCGCCGTCACCATGGTCAAGGGGCCGGCAGTCCTCGTGCGGCCGATGTAGGAAACATGGATCACGATCCCACCATATCGCAGGATGTCAGCGCCAAGCCGGCCAAGCGTGAGCCGACCAAGGGCCGCGGGCTGGGCCGCGATGTGGTGGTTGCTTCTATCTGCGGCGGCGTGGTCGCGTTGATGGTCGGTGCCTCCTACGCGGCGGTGCCGTTCTACAACTGGTTCTGCCGCGCCACCGGCTTCAACGGCACGACCCAGGTCGCGACCTCCGCGCCGGCCACCGGCCCGATCGCGCGGAAAATCTCGGTGCGCTTCGATTCCAACGTCGCGCCGGGCCTGCCCTGGAAGTTCGAGCCGGAGCAGAGCGAGATCGAGGTCAATATCGGCCAGGTCGTGACCGTCTTCTACACCGTGACCAACCAGGCCGCGCGCACCACCGCCGCGCAGGCCGCCTACAATGTCGCGCCGCTGACGGTCGGCTCCTATTTCCAGAAGATCAACTGCTTCTGCTTCACCGAGCAGACCATGGCGCCCGGCGAGAAGCGCGAGATGCCTGTTGTCTTCTACGTCGCTCCCTCGATCGCTGACGATCACGAGAACGACGGGCTGAACACGATCACGCTGTCCTACACCTTCTATCCGGTGAAGGATCCCGTGGTGAAGCCGCTGGCATCGGGCGAAGGCGACAAGCGCAAGGGAAATCTTTGATCGCCGGGCTCGCGCTCAGGCGGTTGGAAACAAGGGGATAAGTGCCTGACAGGCACGGGATTGAGGAGAGAGACCGAAATGGCTACGGCGCACACCAAGCATCACGACTATCACCTGGTCGATCCCTCGCCCTGGCCGGCCGTCGGTTCGCTCTCGGCCTTCATCATGGCGGTCGGCGCGATCGCCTGGATGCATCACATGTTCTCGGCCGCGCCGATCGTGTTCGGCGTCGGCACCGTGGGCGTGCTCTACACCATGGCGAGCTGGTGGGGCGACGTGATCAAGGAAGCCCAGTACAAGGGCGACCACACCCGCGTCGTGCAGCTGCATCACCGCTACGGCATGATCCTGTTCATCGCCTCCGAGGTGATGTTCTTCGTGGCCTGGTTCTGGGCCTATTTCAACGCCGCGCTGTTTCCGGCCGACGCCGTCCACGCCACCCGCGATGCCGTGTTCGGCTGCGGCCTCGGCACCCAGGCCGGCGCCTGCGCCGTCCCCGGCACTTGGCCGCCGAAGGGCATCGAGACCTTCGATCCCTGGCACCTGCCGCTCCTCAACACGCTGATCCTGCTGACGTCGGGCACCACCGTGACCTGGGCGCACCATGCGCTGCTCGAGAACGACCGCCAGGGCCTGAAATACGGCCTGATCCTCACCGTCGTGCTCGGCGCGCTCTTCACCTGCGTGCAGGCCTATGAGTACAGCCATGCGGCGTTCTCGTTCGGCGGCAACGTCTATGGCGCGACCTTCTTCATGGCGACCGGCTTCCACGGCTTCCACGTGCTGGTCGGCACCATCTTCCTGCTGGTGTGCCTGTTCCGCGCCTATGCCGGCCACTTCACGCCGACGCAGCACCTCGGGTTCGAGTTCGCCGCCTGGTACTGGCACTTCGTCGACGTGGTCTGGCTGTTCCTGTTCCTCTGCATCTACGTCTGGGGACACGGCGCCGAAACCATGGCCCACGGCGCGCACTGAGCCCGCGCGGCAGATCATCAACAAGGGCGGCCCGCAAGGCCGCCCTTTCGCTTTCAGGCCGCCGGAAGCTCCGGCGGAACTGTGATAGAGTCCGCGATCATGAATGACAGCACCGGCCCGTCCGTGCCTGAAACCACCGTCCTGCAAAGCGCGCTGCGCGGGCTTGCCTGCCGATGCCCGCGCTGCGGCCAGGGCAAGCTTTATGCGGGCTTCCTGACGCTCGCGCCTGCCTGCGACCGCTGCGGTCTCGACTATGCCTTCATCGATACCGGCGACGGGCCGGCGATCTTCATCATCATGCTGGCCGGCGGGATCGTGGTGGCGGCTGCGCTCATCGTCGAGGTCAAATACCAGCCGCCATACTGGCTGCATGCGGCGCTGTGGTTGCCGCTGATCCTGGCCACCACATTGTTGCCGCTGCGTGCGATGAAGTCGCTGCTGATCGCGCTGCAATTCCACCACAAGGCGGCGCCGGGCCGGTTGGTCGACCGCGCGAAATGAATCAGCCTGCGCGCAAGCCTCGCGTGGCCGGCTTCGCGCTGTTCACGCTGTTCCTCACGGCCGTCTTCATCGCGCTCGGCCTCTGGCAATTGCAGCGCCGGACCGCCAAGCACGCGCTGGTCGCGGCGCTCACCGAGCGCCTTGCAGAGGTGCCCATCGTGCTGCCGCCATCTTCGCAATGGGCTGCACTCGATCCCGCGCGCGACGAATTCCGCCGCGTCAGCTTCACCGCGACCTACGCAGCCCTGCCGGATGCGATGATCTATTCGTCGGGCTCGGCAGTGCGCAAGGACGCCTCCGGCCCCGGCACCTGGGCGTTCCTGCCGGCGCGGCTGCCCAGCGGCGAGACGGTCGTGATCGATGCGGGCTTCGTCGAGAACACGATGCAGGACCGCAGCGTCGAGGATCGCGCGGTGAAGAAGCTCGTCACCGGGCAGCCGGTCGCGCTCACCGGTTACCTGCGCTTTCCCGAGCCGCCAGGCTGGCTGACGCCGGCGGAGAACCGCGACAAGCGGCTCTGGTTCGTGCGCGATCATCCGGCCATCGCAGGCGCGCTCGGCTGGGGCGCGGTTGCGCCGTTCTATGTCGACCTCGAGCAACCGGTGCCCGAGAACGGCATCCCGCGCCCGGGGCCGCTCGACGTGCATCTGAAGGACGATCACCTGCAATACGCCATCACCTGGTTCCTGCTCGCAGGCGCCGTGCTGATCGCCTTCGCGGTGTGGGCAAGAGGCCGGCGGCAGAGCTGAGCTCGACCGTAGATACTCTGAGGGAACCCGGTATCGTCCGGGGTTTATTATTCAGCGCACATTCACGAGTGTGGTCCTAAGCCGCCGGTGAGTTTCCGCGGCAGACAGGGATTGCGGCGTGAGCGATTTCGACCAGATGGGAATTGTCGTCGATTGGGTGGACGCCTGCCGGAAGGGCGACCTCTCGACGTTGCTCGACCTCTATGCGGACGACGCCCAGGTCGAATGCACGTGCAACGGCGCGCAGCGCTATCGCGGCCGCAGCGAGCTCGAGGCCTATTGGCAGCCGCGCCTCAGTGCCTTCTCGTTGGCAGGTTTCGGGCTGGAGGAGATCCATCCCGCGCCCCATGGCGTCGATGTCGAATATTCCGTCGCCGGCGCGCTACGCATTCACGCCTCGTTTCGCTTCAGCCCGGAAGGCAAGATCCGCAGCACGTTGTGCGAGCCGGCGCAACAGGACGCGCATCATGGCTGCGCCTGTTAGGGCATGATGCGGACCCGAAGGGCCGCGTTGGCGCAAAGTGCGCAGTGGGTCTCCGACAAGGTCAGCTCATCCAATGGGCTGGACCGGCGCCTGGCGTGCCGGCTCGGTCGGAAGCCGGCAGCGTACATAAGTTCGCCCATCCACGCGCAACAGTGACAGCGATCCGCTGAGCGCGCGCACGCGTTCATGCATGCCGGTCAGACCGCGGCCGAAAACGTTGCCCTCGGGAAAGCCGTCGCCGTCGTCGGAGATCTCGATGATGAGCGCCTCGCCGGTGACGGTCGCCTGGGCATGGGCGTTGCCGGCCTTGGCGTGGCGCAGCACGTTGGTCAGCGCCTCCTGGATCACGCGATAGACGGTCTGGGCCAGCGGCCCGGCGATCACGTTGAGACCCGGATCGATCGTCTCCGTCAGGACGATATGCGGTGCCTGCTTGCGAAAGTTCTGGAGCAGCGTCTGCACGCTGGTCGAAAGGCCAAGCTCCTGAATGTAGAGCGGCCGCAACCGATCGAGGATGCGGCGGTTGGTCTGCTGGAGCGCCTCGACCGATTGCAGCACATCCTGGGCTGATTTGCCGAGATTTCCCACCTGCGGCGAGGCGTCGACCAGCGCGATCGTGCCGGCGCGGATGCTGAACAGCAGCGGTCCGAGCTCGTCGTGCAACTCGCGGGCGAGATCGCGCCGCTCGTCGTCCTGGAGCGACACCAGGCGGTGCATCAGATCGCGATTGTCCTGGCTCAATTGCGCCAGCGTCGCAGCCAGCGCATTTGCTTCCGCACAGCTCTGCCGGATCTCCGGCGGGCCTCCGACCGGGATCGGCTTTGCGTAGTCGCCGCGCCGCATCCGTGTGAGGCCTTGGCCGAGATGCTGCAGGGGACGCAGTGCCGATCCCGCGAAGACGTAAGCGATGATTCCGGTGAGCACGGTCAGCACGGCGACGAGGCCGGTCAGCGCCAGGAAGCCGATCCACTTCTCGAACAGGTCGGCCGACAGGTCCGGCAGGAACACGATATCGCCGACACGTCTGCCATCGATCAGCACCGGGGTTGCGGCGTCCATGTCCGGTACCATGAGCAGGTTGACAAACCACTGCGGAATCCCTTGCAGGTTGTGAAGGCCGTCCTTTGGTGGCTCCGCAGGAGGGGCTTCCGCGGAACGGAATTGGATGTCCGAGGAGGTGGTCAAGGATTGAACAAAGGCGTCAAGCGTCTTCCGCGGGTCGTCCGACGCGCGCAGAGTGTTGTTGAGTGCGGCCGCGATCGTCCGGGTCGAACGTCGTGCGGGCTCGTTCTCGTCGGCGAGCTGACCGGCCGCGAAGATCTGGAGCAGCACGCCGCCAAGGATCAGCGCGGCGAGAAAGCTCGCCCCAAGTGGAAGAAACAGTTGCGTTCTGAACGAGAGTCGTTGCCACATTAGGTCAATTCTAACGCGCATCGGCGGGATTTACTCTTTCCATTTGTTCCCGCCGGTCTATGAGTCGAAAAACAAGAGAGTGCGCGATGCAAGATACCGCCAAGCCGGCGACCAGGGTCCTGATTGTCGATGACCACCCCGTGGTGCTGTCCGGTTGCCGCACCCTGTTCGCTTCGGACCATTCGATCCGTATCGACGAGGCGACCGACGCCAAATCCGGCCATCGCGCCTATGTCAGCAAGCGGCCCGACGTCACCGTGATCGACATCAGCCTGCCCGATGTCTCCGGCTTCGAGCTGATGCGACGCATCCGCAAGGACGATCCCGACGCCAAGATCATCATGTTCAGCATGAACGACGATCCGGCCTTCGTGGTGCGGGCGGTCGAGCTTGGGGCGCAGGGCTATGTCTCCAAGGGCGATGATCCCAGGATCCTGCTGAAAGCGGTGCGCAAGGTGATCGCGGGCGACAATTACATCTCACCGCAACTCGCGGAAGCCGTGACGTTTTCCGGCGCGGCGATCAAGGCCAACCCGGCTTCGCAGATGACGCCGCGGGAGCTCGAAATTCTCCGCCTGCTCGGACGCGGCGACAAGATCGTGGAAGTCGCCGAGGCGCTCGGCATCTCCTACAAGACCGTCGCCAACACCACGTCCCTGCTCAAGCAGAAGCTGGGAGCCAAGAACCATTCCGACCTGATCAGGATCGCGGTTGAAATCGGCATGAATTGAGGGCCCGGGGGCCCGGCACCGAACCGGCTGCTCCAGGATGCAGCCGGTTCGGCGAGACGGATTGGTGCCGGCGTGCAGCCGGGCAATGCATGGACACCGCCGACACCCATCCGCGGACACAATGGGTCGAGGTGGCATTCGTTCCGGATCCCCGCAATTGTCGGGATAAAATGGCAATTCTTCACGACGGTTGGCTGGAGCGCGCTCGCAAAAGCTTGGGCATGTCGGGAAAAATAGGAACATCTTCCCGCGCTCGTCGTTTTCGCCCTTGACGATTTCGTGACTGACGGCGAAAGGTTGCCGGACAAGTTTCAGCGGGAGCGGCGACCCCAGAGGCAAACCGGTCTGCACATATCAACGACAGACCTTCCAAGAGAGGGCTGCGGCATCGCCGCAGCCTTTTTTGCTGGGCAGGGGTGCCGGCGGGAAGCGGTTTCCTGATGCCGCAAAACACTTTATGGTGGCGCAAAGCTTCTGGCTGTTAACAAGTAATTTCGTAAAATCAAAGGCTTAACGAGCGGTCGTAAGCCCGGTCGGCCTTTGGAGGGCAGTTTGACTCGTTATATCTCGACCCGGGGCGAGGCCCCCGAACTCGGCTTCTGCGACGTGATGCTGACCGGGCTTGCGCGCGACGGCGGCCTGTATGTGCCGACCATCTGGCCCCAGCTCTCCAATGAAACCATCGCCGGCTTCTTCGGCCGCCCCTATTGGGAGGTCGCGGTCGACGTGATCCGTCCGTTCGCCGGCGACGAGATTTCGGACGCCGAGCTTGGCCGCATGGCGAACGAGGCCTATGCCACCTTCCGCCATCCGGCGGTGGTGCCGCTGCGCCAGATGTCGCCGCACCAGTTCGTGCTGGAGCTGTTTCACGGCCCGACGCTCGCCTTCAAGGACGTGGCGATGCAGCTGATCTCGCGGCTGATGGACCATGTGCTCGCCAAGCGCGGCCAGCGCACCACCATCGTGGTCGCCACCTCAGGCGATACCGGCGGCGCTGCGGTCGAAGCCTTCGCCGGCCTCGAGAACGTGGATCTCATCGTGCTGTTCCCGCACGGCCGCATCTCCGAGGTGCAGCGGCGAATGATGACGTCGACGGGCGCGGCCAATGTCCATGCGCTCGCCATCGAGGGCAATTTCGACGACTGCCAGGCGCTCGTGAAGGGGATGTTCAACAACCATCGCTTCCGCGATGCGACCTCGCTCTCCGGCGTCAACTCCATCAACTGGGCGCGCATCGTCGCCCAGGTGGTCTACTATTTCACCTCCGCCGTCGCCGTCGGTGCGCCGGCGCGCGCGGTGGATTTCGTCGTGCCGACCGGCAATTTCGGCGACATCTTCGCCGGCTACGTCGCCAAGCGCATGGGGCTGCCGGTGCGGACCCTGCGCATCGCCGCCAACGTCAACGACATCCTGGCGCGCACGCTGAAGACGGGGATCTATGAGGTGCGCGAGGTGCACGCGACGGCGTCGCCGTCGATGGACATCCAGATCTCCTCGAATTTCGAACGGCTGCTGTTCGAGGCCGGCAAGCGCGATGCAGCCGGCGTGCGCCGCCTGATGGATTCGCTGAAGCAGTCAGGACGTTTCGTGCTGCCGGACGCAACGCTGGCCGCGATCCGCGAGGAGTTCGACGCCGGCCGCGCTGACGAGACCGAGACCGCGGCTGCGATCCGCGCCGGCTGGCGTGAGGCAGGCGAGCTGGTCGATCCCCATACGGCGGTGGCGCTCGCTGTCGCCGATCGCGACACCACCGACACGAGGGTGCCAAGCATCGTGCTCTCCACCGCGCATCCGGCCAAATTCCCCGACGCCGTCGAAGCGGCCTGCGGCCAGCGGCCGCAACTGCCGGCCTGGCTCGACGGATTGATGACCAAATCCGAACACATGAAGGTGATGAAGAACGATCAGGCCGAGGTCGAGCGGTTCGTGCTGTCGGTCAGCCGCGCCGCAAAGCAGGGAGTTGCCGGATGAGCGTCGAGATTTCCAAGCTTGCCTCCGGCCTGACCGTCGTCACCGACAAGATGCCCCATCTCGAGACCGCGGCGCTCGGCGTCTGGGCCGGCGTCGGCGGACGCGACGAGAAGCCGAACGAGCACGGCATCTCGCATCTGCTCGAGCACATGGCGTTCAAGGGCACGACGAAGCGCTCCTCGCGCGAGATCGTCGAGGAGATCGAGGCGGTCGGCGGCGACCTCAATGCCGGCACCTCGACCGAGACTACGTCCTATTACGCGCGGGTGCTCAAGGCCGACGTGCCGCTCGCGCTCGACGTGCTCGCCGACATCCTCGCCAATCCGGCCTTCGAGCCCGACGAGCTGGAGCGCGAGAAGAACGTCATCGTGCAGGAGATCGGTGCCGCGCAGGATACGCCCGATGACGTCGTGTTCGAGCATCTCAACGAGCTCTGCTATCCCGATCAGCCGATGGGCCGCTCGCTGCTCGGCACGGCCAAGACGCTGCGCGCCTTCAACCGTGACATGCTGCGCGGCTACCTCTCGACGCATTATCGCGGGCCCGACATGGTGGTGGCGGCCGCAGGCGCGGTCGATCACAGCCAAGTCGTTGCCGAGGTCGAGAAGCGCTTTGCGAGTTTCGAGGGGACGCCGGGCCCGAAGCCGCAAACCGCTCAGTTCGGCAAGGGCGGCGCCAAGGTGGTGCATCGCGAGTTGGAGCAGGCGCATCTGACGCTGGCGCTGGAAGGCGTGCCGCAGAACGATCTGTCGCTGTTCTCGCTCCAGGTCTTCACCAACATCCTCGGCGGCGGAATGTCGTCGCGCCTGTTCCAGGAGGTGCGCGAGAAGCGCGGCCTCTGCTACTCGATCTATTCGTTCCACGCGCCCTATACCGACACCGGCTTCTTCGGCCTCTACACCGGCACCGATCCGGCCGACGCGCCGGAGATGATGGAGGTCGTGGTCGACATCATGAATGAGTCGGTGGAGACGCTGACCGAGGCCGAGATCGCGCGGGCCAAGGCGCAGATGAAGGCAGGGCTCCTGATGGCGCTGGAGAGCTGCTCGTCGCGTGCCGAGCAGCTGGCGCGCCACGTGCTGGCCTATGGCCGGCCGCAGACGGTCGAGGAGCTGGTGGGCCGGATCGACGCCGTCAGCGTCGAATCGACCCGGGACGCGGCGCGTGCGCTGCTGTCGCGGAGCCGGCCTGCCGTTGTCGCATTAGGCAGTGGCAGGGGTCTGGACACGGCGGTGTCTTTTGCGGAAGGATTGACGCGGGCACGTGCCAAGGCGCGGCTGCATTAGGAGCCGCGCGCGGGCTGAGCTGCCCCGGGAAGCATCACCATGGCCCTCTTTCGCCTGCCGTCCAGTGGACCCGCCGCCCTCGCGCCGCGCGGTAACGGGCTGTTGCTGCGCGCGCCGCAGATGTCGGACTTCCTGCAATGGGCGCATTTGCGCGAAACCAGCCGCGATTATCTGACGCCCTGGGAGCCGATCTGGCCGTCTGACGATCTCACCCGATCCGGCTTCCGCCGCCGCCTGCGCCGCTATTCCGAGGACATTGCCGCGGACCGTTCCTATCCCTTTCTGATCTTCCGCGAGCTTGATGGCGCCATGGTCGGCGGCATCACGCTGGCCAATGTCCGGCGCGGCATCGTGCAGGCCGGCACCATCGGCTATTGGGTCGGCCAACCCCATGCCCATCGCGGCTACATGACGGCTGCACTGCGGGTGCTGCTGCCGACGCTGTTCGGCGAGCTCAATCTGCACCGGGTCGAGGCCGCCTGCATCCCCACCAATGCGCCGTCGATCCGGGTGCTGGAGAAGTGCGGTTTCTCCCGTGAGGGCTTGGCGCGCCGCTATCTCTGCATCAATGGGGTCTGGCAGGACCATTTGCTGTTCGGCCTGCTGCATGAGGATTTCCGCGGCTGAGCCGCTCGATCATGTGGCCAAATCCCTTGCCCAAGTCCTTTGGCCAAGTCCCCTGCCAAGTCCCCCTTTTTGCTGCCTTGGGTTCGCCGATTTTGACGATATAACCCGCATGCCCCGGCCCACGATCGGCCGGACAATTGTCATTGGAGTACGGGCTTTGATGGTGAAGCAGCTTCGGTCATCGCGGAATGTGCTGCGGCGGGGGACGGCGATCGCGCTTGTCTTGTCGATGTCGTTCGCGGCGGTTTCGCCGGTGGCCGCCCAGTCCTTGACTGACCGCTTCAAGAGCCTGTTCGGCGGCAAGTCGGATGAGCCGGCCCCGCCCAAGCCCGCGCCCGCGCCTGGCCAGCCGGCGGAAGACGAGGTCGATTGCCCGCAGGTGACGGTGCGCGCGGGCGCATCAACCTACGCGGTCGGGGCGGCCGGCAAGCCGGCCGTCGGCAACGAGATCCGCTTCCAGGCCTCGATCACCAAGATGGCGCGCGAATGTTCCCGCAGCAGTGTCGGCATCACGGCCCGGATCGGAATCCAGGGCCGCGTGATCGCCGGTCCCGCCGGCGCGCCCGCCACCGTCGAGGTGCCTTTGCGTGTCGCGGTGGTGCAGGGCGGCGTCGGCGAGAAAGTGATCGCCTCGAAGGCTTACCGGACGACGGTCGAGATGTCGGAGGGCGGCAGCGTGCCCTTCACCTTCATCGTCGAGGATCTGGCTTATCCGACGCCCTCCGCCGCGGTCGCCGATTCCTATGTCTTCTATGTCGGCTTCGACCCGCAGGCGCTGTCGCCCGAGCCGAAGGGACGGAAGAAGAAGTAGGTAAGCAAGTCGTCACGAAGAACGCTGTCATGCTCCGCGCAGGCGGGGCATCCAGTACGCCGCGGCTTCTCCGTATCTCATTGCTGTCTCTGGAATACTGGATCACCCGCTTTCGCGGGTGATGACACGGTATTTGTGGATTGCGGTGTCGCAAACAAAAAAGCCGGCGCTCATCGCGCCGGCTTTTTGATTACTGAAGGCAAAACCCTCAGTTCAGCTTCTGGCGAACCTCGGTGATGCCCTTGGCGAGCAGATCGTCGGCGACCTGGCCCTTGACCGACTGCGACAGGATCGTGGAGGCGGCCTGGACGGCGGCTTCCGCGGCTGCGGCGCGGACATCGGCGAGTGCCTGGGCCTCGGCGAGCGCGATCTTGCTCTCCGCGGTCTTGGTCCGGCGGGCGACGAAGTCTTCCATCTTCGCCTTGGCGTCGGCCGCGGTGCGCTCGGCTTCGGCCTTGGCGTTGGCGATGATGTCGGCAGCTTCGCGCTCGGCCGTGGCGCTGCGTGCCTTGTAGTCGGCGAGCACCTTGGCCGCTTCCTGCTTGAGGCGCGTCGCGTCGTCGAGCTCGGCCTTGATGCGGGCGGCACGATGATCCAGCGCCGTCATCGCCGACTTGAAGACCCCGAGATAGGCGAACACGACCATCAGGATCACGAAGGCGATGGCGACCCAGGTTTCAGGATCGAAGAACATCTCGACTAACCTTTCAGGGACGCATCGACCGCGGCATTGACCGACGCGGCGTCGGGAACGACGCCGGTAAGCTGCTGCACGATCTGGCCTGCCGCATCGGCCGCGATGCCGCGGACGTTGCTCATGGCGGTGGCGCGGGTCGAGGCGATGGTCTTCTCCGCCCCGGCGAGCTTGGCCGCCAATTGTTCTTCCAGCGTCTTGCGCTCGGCTTCCGCCTGCGCATTCGCCTTGTCGCGGGATTCGTTGCCGATGGCCTGTGCCCGCGTGCGCGCCGAAGCGAGCTCGGTTTCATAGGCCTTCAGCGCCGCCTCGGACTGGTCCTTCAGCTTCTGCGCCTCGGCGAGGTCACCCTCGATCTTGTTCTGACGCGCCTCGATCGCACCGCCGACCTTCGGCAGAGCGAGCTTGGACACGATCACGTAAAGCAGGACGAAGAAGATCGCGAGCGACACCAGCTGTGAAGCGTAGTTGCTGCTCTCGAACGGCGGAAAACCGCCACCGTGGTGACCACCGTCAGCCTCGGTGTGAGCGCCCGCCGCCGGACCTTTTGCGCCGCCATGACTTTCAGCCACGGAGTTCTCCTGTTGCAGTCACACGCGCCGTCCCAATGGATGGAACGGCGCGAAAAACGTCGTCCTCAGAGCGGAACGAACAGCAGCAGCAGCGCGATCAGCAGCGAGAAAATGCCGAGCGCTTCGGTCACGGCGAAGCCGAAGATCAGGTTGCCGAACTGGCCCTGAGCGGCCGAGGGGTTGCGAACGGCTGCGGCGAGGTAGTTGCCGAAGATCACGCCGACGCCGACGCCCGCGCCGCCCATGCCGATGCATGCGATGCCCGCGCCGATAAGTTTTGCTGCTGCCGGATCCATTTTAGACTCCTTGGAAGAAAGATTGGGTTGTGGGTGGAAATTCCCCGGACCGCTCAGTGTCCCGGATGAATGGCGTCGTTGAGGTAGATGCAGGTCAGGATCGCAAACACATAGGCTTGCAGGAACGCGACCAGAATCTCGAGCGCGTACAGCGCGACCGTGAGAGCCAGCGGCAGCACGCCGCCGACCCAGCCCAGCGCCCCGAGCGAGAAGCCGAGCATGGCGACGAAGCCCGCGAACACCTTCAGCGCGATGTGGCCGGCCAGCATGTTGGCGAACAGACGGACGCTGTGGGAGACCGGCCGCAGGAAGAACGACAGGATCTCGATGAACATCACCAGCGGCAGGATGTAGCCGGGGACGCCGTGGGGCACGAAGATCGAGAAGAACTTCAGGCCGTTCTTGGCGACGCCGTAGATCAGGACGGTGAAGAAGACCAGAAGCGCGAGCGCCGCGGTGACGATCAGATGGCTCGACACCGTGAAGGTATAGGGGATGATGCCGACCAGGTTCGAGACGCAAATGAACATGAACAGCGAGAAGATCAGCGGGAAGAACTTCATGCCTTCCGCGCCGGCCGTCGAACGGATGGTCGAGGCGACGAATTCGTAGGAGATTTCGGCGACCGATTGCAGGCGCCCGGGAACCAGCTGCGTGCCGCTGGCGAGCATCAGGATCGAGATCACCGCCACCGCCACCAGCATGTAGAGCGACGAATTGGTGAAGGCGATCGTGTGATTGCCGATATGGCCCAGGGTGAAGAGAGGCTCGATGTTGAACTGGTGGATCGGGTCGATTTTCATCAGCGCGGCATCTCTTGGTCTGCCGGGCAATGCCGGCGGGTCTCGGTCTGCCGGCCGGGCCGGCCCGTACCGGCAAGGCCGGCACGATCATTCCTGTCCTGGTGCGGATCGGCTAAGACCCACCGCGCCTGTTTTGACCCGCACCCGCCGTTCTCACCACATTCACCACGCCGGCGACGAAGCCCAGCAACAGGAACACGATAAATCCGAAAGGCGACGTCGACAGCAAGCGGTCGAAACCCCAGCCAATCCCCGCTCCGACAACGACCCCGGCGATCAACTCGGAGGATAACCGGAAACCAAGCGCCATCGCCGAAGCTCTGGCCGCTCTGTCCTCACCGTCACCTGCGGGTTGCTCGGTCTTGATTCGTCGGTCCCGGAATTCGGACAACCGCTGATCAAGATTTCCGAGCCGTTCGGAAAGCGCAGCTTCCTCGGACGATCTATCGCGATCCCCATTCTCGCCGTGTCCCGTGCCCTGTGTCATGCAACGAAGACCCGAAACGCCGCGGCTGAATGGAAATTGCGCCCGCCACCCTCAAAAGCCGCGCGGACCATACTGATGGCCCATAATCAAGTCAAGCCAAGTCACGATTGCGTCGCTTTCGTTTACGTAGCTGATTTATTTGATGATATTGGCGCGCACGGCAGCGCTGCACACAGCGTGACGCCGCACCGCAGCAGCAAGCCTCAGGATCGGCGAAGGCGGCCGCCCTTTCGCCACGCTGCCGGGATCGAACACGCCGCCGCGATCGTTGATAAGGGTGCGTGTTTTGGGCGGCGGATCGCCTCACCGGGGTGTAGAATTTGCGAGAGGGCCACCAGCACGCCGTGGCGGAGATCGCGATGAGACCAGTGACGTCATCCACAACATCATGGCTTGCGCTGGCGGCGTTCGCCGCCGCGGTGGCGATCGCCGGCGACCTCGAGGCCGCGCAATCCGCGCCCGACAGCGAGAACGGCCGCTACAGCATGACGCCCATCCCCGAGGGCGTGCTGCGGCTCGACACGCGCACCGGCACGGTATCGACCTGCACCAAGAACGGCGCCGGCTGGGCCTGTTACGCGGTGCCCGACGAACGGACCGCGCTCGACGCCGAGATCGGCCGGCTCCAGGCCGAGGTCGAAAGGCTGCAGGGACAGCTCGCGGCCGGGCCGACGGTGTCCGGCAAGATCGACGAGGCGCTGCCGAAATCCGACCCGCTGAAGAAAGCGGAGCCCAAGGCCGCCGAGGGCGAGCGCAAGATCGAGATCCCGCTGCCGAGCGACCAGGACGTCGACCGCGTGATGTCGTTTCTGGAAAAGGCCTGGCGGCGGCTGATCGACATGGCCAACCGCGTCCAGAAGGACGTGTCGGGGAAGATTTGAGGACCCCTTCGCGCCATCCATGCGTTGAGGTGCCGTAGGGTGGGCAAAGGCGTTCTTACGCCGTGCCCACCATGGTTCTAAGGCAATGAGGAAAGACGTGGGCACGGCGCGTTGCGCCTTTGCCCACCCTACGGCAGTATTCGATTAGTCGAGACCCTTCATGACATCAACCAGATCAGTCACCCGCTCGGCGCCATCGTCGGTGCAAGCCGACACCATCGCATCGTCATTGCTGACCGTGCAGACATCGGGTCACGGCTTCACCGATCTGACGAGCGAGGCTGCAAAATTCATCGCCGAGGTTCACGCGCGCGACGGCGCGCTGACGCTGTTCATCCGCCATACCTCGGCCTCGCTGACGATCCAGGAGAACGCCGATCCCTCCGTGCTGGTCGATCTCACCACGGCACTGTCCCGGCTGGCGCCGGAGAATGCCGGCTGGACCCACGACGCCGAAGGACCGGACGACATGCCGGCACATATCAAGACGATGCTGACCGGGGCCTCGCTTCAGGTCCCGGTCCTGAGCGGCAGGCTTGCCCTCGGCACCTGGCAGGCGATCTATTTGATCGAGCACCGCAAGCGCCCGCACCGGCGCGAGGTGGTGCTGCAATTCGTCGGCAGCAATCAATAAAGCAATTTTAGTGCTCAAACAAAACCGGCCGCGGATCGCTCCGCGGCCGGTTCGTTGTACTTATCGCTGCTTTCGATCAGGTCGCCTTGATGTCGACGTCCTTGGTCTCGGGCAGGAAGAAGAAGCCGATCACGACGGTAATCGAGGCGAAGATGATCGGGTACCAGAGGCCGGCATAGATGTCGCCCGTCGAGGCCACGATGGCAAAGGCGGTCGCCGGCAGCAGGCCGCCGAACCAGCCGTTACCAATGTGGTAGGGTAGCGACATCGAGGTGTAGCGGATGCGGGTCGGGAACAGTTCGACCAGCATCGCCGCGATCGGGCCGTACACCATGGTGACGAACAGCACCAGGATGAACAGCAGGCCGATGATCGCCGCCACCTGCGGACGGAAGATGTCGAACGGATGGGACATCTTCACGATGCCCGCATCGCCGGCCTTCGGATAGCCGGCCGCCTGCACCGCGGCGAGCACTGCCGGGTTGCTGTCCTTGGCGCTCGTGTAGGGCACTTCCTTACCATTGACGACGACCTTCACACCCGAGCCGGCTGCGCCAGACGTGGTCGAGTACTTGACCGACGACTGCGACAGGTAGGCACGTGCGGTGTCGCAAGGTGCGGTGAAGACACGGGTGCCGACCGGGTTGAACAGGTCGCCGCAACCCGCGGGATCCGCCACCACGTCGACCTTGACCGATTCGATCGCCTTTTCCAGCGCCGGGTTGGCATTGGTGGTGATCATCTTGAAAATCGGGAAGAAGGTCAGCGCCGCGATCAGACAGCCGCCGAGGATGATCGGCTTGCGGCCGATCTTGTCGGACAGCATGCCGAACACGATGAAGAAGCCGGTGCCGAGCAGCAGCGACCAGGCGATCAGCAGGTTGGCGGTGTAGCCGTCGACCTTCAGGATCGATTGCAGGAAGAACAGCGCGTAGAACTGACCGGTGTACCAGACGACGCCCTGGCCCATCACGCCGCCAAGCAGCGCGAGCAGCACCAGCTTGCCGTTCTGCCAGTTGCCGAAGGCTTCGGTCAGCGGCGCCTTCGAGCTCTTGCCCTCGTCCTTCATCTTCTGGAAGATCGGGGATTCATTGAGGCGAAGCCGGATCCAGACCGAGATGCCGAGCAGCAGCACCGAGACTAGGAACGGGATGCGCCAGCCCCACTTCGCGAAATCGGCCTCGCCGAGGGCGCTACGGGTGAACAGGATCACCAGTAGCGACAGGAACAGGCCGAGCGTCGCGGTGGTCTGAATGAAGGAGGTGTAGTAGCCGCGCTTGCCGTTCGGAGCATGCTCCGCGACATAAGTGGCCGCGCCGCCATACTCACCGCCGAGCGCCAGGCCCTGGGCGAGGCGCAGCGCGATCAGGATGATCGGAGCCGCGATGCCGATGGTCGCCGCGTTCGGCAGCAGGCCGACGATGAAGGTCGACAGACCCATGATCAGGATGGTGACGAGGAAGGTGTATTTGCGGCCGACGATGTCGCCGACGCGGCCGAACACGATCGCGCCGAACGGACGCACCAGGAAGCCGGCGGCGAAGGCCAGCAGCGCGAAGATGTCGCGGGTGGCTGGCGGGTAATCCGAGAAGAACTGCACGCCGATGATCGAAGCCAGCGAGCCGTAGAGGTAGAAATCGTACCACTCGAAGACGGTACCGAGCGAGGAGGCGAGAATGACGAACCGTTCGTCCTTCGTCATCCCTCCCGCGCCTGCTTGAGACACAGCCATTGTCGACATATTGAGTCGCTCCCCGAATTGCGTTTCCTCGCACCCCAGACGTCCGGACATGCCGGATCAACCCAGGTCTTGCCTGCAAGGTAACATCGGCGTGAAACCCGCCCCAATACGACTTTCGGCCTTGCGCACTGACGCGTAGCTGACGCCGGTATCAGGCACCGGCGCGCCGCCACGTAGGCTTCCGGATTAACCCCTTTGCAGCAAAGGGATAATGTGCACTTGCATGCCACGGCCGCTCGGGGAAGAATTGACAGACCCGGGATCTGTCCGCCGGCCCGCGAACGACAGCAAGAGAACGATGAACGCTCCCTCGACCCATCTCGTCATCGCCGATGACCATCCTCTTTTCCGCGACGCGCTGCGACAGGCGGTGGCCGGCGTCCTGACCTCGGCCAGGATCGACGAGGCCGGATCGTTCGAGGATCTGACCAAGCTCCTGGAACAGACCTCGGATGTCGACCTGATCCTGCTCGACCTCTCGATGCCCGGGATCTCAGGCTTTTCCGGCCTGATCTATCTGCGTGCGCAATATCCGGCGATCCCGGTGGTGATCGTCTCGGCGTCCGACGACAGCGCCACGATCCGCCGCTCGCTCGATTTCGGCGCCTCCGGCTTCATTCCCAAGCGATTCGGCGTCGAGACCCTGCGCGACGCCATCCTCAAGGTGATGGAGGGCGACGTCTGGGTTCCCGCCGATACCGATCTGTCGGCTGCGGCCGATCCCGACATGACGCGCCTGCGCGACCGTCTGGTGACGCTGACGCCGCAGCAGGTCCGGGTCCTGATGATGCTGTCGGAGGGCCTCCTCAACAAGCAGATCGCCTATGAGCTCGGGGTCTCCGAGGCCACCATCAAGGCACATGTCTCGGCGATCCTGCAAAAGCTCGGCGTCGAAAGCCGCACCCAGGCGGTGATCGCCGCCGCCAAGATCGCCGGCGGCCAGTGGAAGCAGGGCACGCCGACGGGGTGAGCCCGCTACAGCGTCTTCAGGAGCGCATCGGCGGCCCTGATATCTTCAGTCTCGGAACCTGCAGCGAAACCTTCGCGTGCCGATTGAAGTAATCGCCTGGCTTCCTTGGCGCGGCGCCGGTGGGCAAGAAGCTGCGCCAGATCGATTGCCGCGCGCAGTTCCCACGCTTTGGCACCCTTGTCGCGGCTGAGTTCCAGCGCCTGCACGAGGCAGGCCTCCGCTTCCTCGATTTGCGGCTCGGGCAGGTGCGACAGCACCTTGCCCTTCATGCGCAACAGCTCGGGCATATAGAGGTGATCGCCGCTCTGCGCGACGAGGCGGATGGCGTCGTCGATCAGCTGTGCGCTCTGCGCGATCTGGCCGAGCGCTATCAATCCCTGAACCAGCGCGATGTTGAACGTCGTGGTCAGCAGCTCGTAGCGGGCATCGTGGAGCTCACGCAGGCAAGTCCTGATCGTCTCGACGCCAACTGCGGCATCGCCGCGCCGGATCGCCAGCTCGCCTTTGACGCCGCGGCCGACGGCGAGATAAGGCCCCATCGAGCGCGACGTCGCATGCGCGATGAAGCGGTCGATGTTCGCGTTCGCACCGTCGAGGTCTCCGCTCCAGAGATCGATTGCGACCGTCCAGATCAGCGCAATGCAGAGCGTGATCGGGTGATCCATCTGCGCGGCCTCGGTGACCGTCTGTCGCGCCAGTTGCAGCGCATCCGCGGGGCGGCCCTGCAACCAGAGCTCGCGAGCCAGCGTGATGCCGGCCCGATTGCGATGATCGAAGCCGTGGACGGTGCTGATTCGCTCCGTGCCCGGTCCCCGCCATGCGACCTCCAGCATCTCGAGCGCGTCGCGATGCCGGCCTGCCAGATGCAAGGAGACGCCGAGGAGGGAATGGGCGAGGGCGATTGAGGCGGAATCGCCCAGCGACCTCGCGACCCCGAGGCTCTGCTGCGCATAGCCGAGCGCGGCGTCGAACTCTCCCATCCGCTCGTGAAAGATATGCATCCGGCCGAGCAGCTGGAGCTGGTTGATTTCGTCGCCACGCGCTTCGGCGATCGCAAGGCTCCGGCTCAAGGCGCTGCGCGCCGCTTCGCTGCCGCCGCGGGTGAACATCAAGGTCAGTCCGAGGGCGGCCTGGATGTGCATTTCCTCGGCGCTGCCGCGCGAGGAGGGGTCCATCGCCAGCAGCGCCCGCTCCGACCAGCGCCGGCATTCGATCAACAAGGACATCGCCAGGAAGATCGGCGCCGCGGCGGCGGCGAGCGCAATGCCGATGCCGAGATCACCGCCCGCCCCGAAGCACCAGTCGAGCGCGGCGCGCACATTGTGAAGCGCGGAGAAGTGAGCAGCTCGCTCGTCCGCGCTCGGCACGGCGGCCCATGTCATGCCGGCCTGTTCCAGCCATCGCCGGTAGTACGTCGCGTGGCGGGCGGCGAGAGCCGCGTCATCGGGCTCGATCTCGAGCAGATAAGCGCGCGTCGTGTCGAGCAGGCGGTAGCGCATCATGGCGCCGATGGGGCGCGGCGCGACCATCGATTTGGCCACGAGACTGTCGACGGCGTCGAACAGGCGGGCCTGGTCGACGCGCTCGTCCGGCACGACCTCGAGCGCCGCATCGATGGTGAAATGCCCGGCGAAGACCGCAAGCCTGCGCAGCACGAGGCGTTCGAGATCCGACAGCAGTCCGTAGCTCCAGTCGAGCGTGGCCTGCAATGTCTTCTGCCGGGGCGGCGCCGTTCGCTGGCCTTGCCAGAGCAGATTGAGGCGCTCGTCGAGCAGTGCGGCCGTCTGCTCCAGGCCGTAGGCTTCGACCCGGCCGGCGGCGAGTTCGATCGCCAGCGCCATGCCGTCGAGCTTGCGGCAGATCCTCGCGATGATCGCGGCATTGGCGTCATCGAGACTGATCTGCGCGCCGCTGGCCGTGGCACGTTCGAGGAATAGTTGCAGCGCCGGATAGGTCTGCGCTGCGGCGACCGTCAGTCCGGAGCCGTCGGGCGGAACGGCAAGCGGCGCCAATCGATAGACCTGCTCGCCCTCGACGCGCAGGGCCTCGCGACTGGTCGCGAGGATATGGACATGTGGCGCGGCCTGGAAGATGTCCGCCGCCAGCGGCGCGGCGGTCGCGATGACGTGCTCGCAATTGTCGAGAACCAGCAGCATCCGCTTGTCCCTGACATGCGCGAGCAGCGCGGGCAGGGGATCGTCGGTCTCGGCCGGCAAGCCCAGCATCAGCAGGATCGAGGTGATCACGAGATCGGGATCACTGAGCGCGGCGAGATCAACAAAGTGCGCGGCGTCGGAGAAAGTCTCGAGCAAGTCGTGGGCGATCGCCACTGCGACCGCCGTCTTGCCGACGCCGCCGGGGCCGGCGATCGTGACAAAGCGCGAGGCGATGAGCTTGTCGGAAACAGTGGCGATCTCATCGTCGCGCCCGACCATCCGCTGTAGCCGGTTCGGCAGTTTCACCGGCGGCAATTCCAGCCGCGGCGTGGGGCGCTGGGCTGCCGCAATGCCTGTTTGCGAAACCGGCGCTGCGAGTTGCGAGATCGGCGCCACGAAACAATAGCCGCGGCCGGAGAGCGTCGTGATGTAGCGGGCGCCGTCCTTGCCGTCGCCGAGCGCCTTGCGCAGCGTTGCGACGTGAAAGCGCAGATTGGCCTCTTCGACGGTGACGCCGGGCCACACCAGCGCCATCAGGTCCCATTTGCCGACGACCTGGTTCGGTCGCGACATCAGCGCCATCAGCGTGTCGAACGCTTTCGCGCCCAGCGGCAACGCGACGCCATCGCGCGTCACGAGCCTTTCATGCGGCGTCACGGAGAATGGCCCGAACGATAAAGTTCCCGCTGCGGTGCCGGCCGGCTCTGTCATGGCAAATCTCGGGTCCCTTCGACAGGACCCGATAGCCAGATGATCGCGATCCGGCAAGGCCGTCGCTGCATCGGCATCAGGCCGCGGGTGCAGGCCTTGTTAAGCGCGCGAGGTCTGACCTCACAACTTCTCACAACTCCCAACGGGTGTCCTGCACCAGCCACTGCTAGTCAGTTGCGGAACGGAAAGGACAGCTTCATGACGCAGGCGGCAAAAATACTTTACACGGCCAAGACCCACACCAGCGGCGGCCGAGGCGACGGCATATCGCGCAGCTCCGATGGCCGCCTCGACGTCAAGCTGTCGCCGCCGGGCGCCGCAGGCATCGGCACCAATCCCGAGCAATTGTTCGCCGCCGGCTGGTCGGCCTGCTTCGAAGGCGCGATGGAGATCGCGGCGCGCAAGCGGAAGATCGAGCTTCCCAGGAAATGCGCGATCGATGCGGAAATCGATCTCATGCTCGACGAGGGCGCCTATTCGCTCCGGGCGCGCCTCAATGTCAGCCTGCCGGGCCTCGACCCCGAGATCGCACGCGGCATCATCGATGATGCGCATCAGACCTGCCCCTATTCCAAGGCCGTTCGCGGCAACGTCGACGTCACGGTCGCGCTGATCTGACGCGCCATCACCAACCATCAAGAAAGGTAGCACCACCATGAAGCAGATCATCGATCAGCATCGCCGCCAGTTCCTTGGCGTCGCCGCCGGAACCGTCGCCGTCGGCCTCGGCGTGATCGAACTCGCGCGCGCTGAGACCGAAGCGCCGAAATCGTCCGCATCGACTGCGTCCTTCGGGGCGATCAAGCAGATCGATGCCGGCGTCCTCAATGTCGGGTATGCGGAGGCGGGTCCTTCGAACGGTCCCGTGGCGATCCTGCTGCACGGCTGGCCCTACGACATTCACGCCTTCGTCGACGTCGCGCCGATCCTGGCCAAGGCCGGCTATCGCGTGATCATCCCTCACTTGCGCGGCTACGGCACGACGCGTTTCCTTTCCAGCGAGACGCCGCGCAACGGCGAGCCTGCCGCGATGGCGGACGACATCATCGCGCTGATGGATAAGCTTGAGATCAAGAAGGCTGTTATCGCCGGCTTCGATTGGGGCGCGCGCACCGCCGATATCATCGCCGCGCTGTGGCCGGAGCGCTGCCGCGCGCTGGTGTCGGTCAGCGGCTATCTGATCTCCAGCCAGGCCGCCGGCAACGCGCCGTTGCCGCCGTCCGCCGAGCTGCAATGGTGGTACCAGTTCTATTTCGCGACCGAGCGCGGCCGTGCCGGATACGAGAAGTACACGCATGATTTCGCCAAGCTGATCTGGAAGCTCGCCTCACCGCAATGGAAGTTCGACGACGCCACCTTCAATCGAAGTGCGGCGGCGCTGGACAACAAGGATCATGTCGCGATCACGATCCACAACTACCGCTGGCGACTCGGGCTCGCCCAGGGCGAAGCGAAATACGAGCATCTCGAAAAGAAGCTGGCGGCGGCTCCCGTCATCGACGTGCCGACGATCACGATGGAGGGCGACGCCAACGGCGCGCCGCATCCCGACCCGAGCGCCTATGCCAAGAAGTTCTCGGGCCGATACGAGTTTCGCCTGATCACCGGCGGCATCGGCCACAATTTGCCGCAGGAAGCGCCGCAAGCCTTTGCCAAGGCCGTCATCGACGCCGACGGCGCCTGAGCATTCATGCGTGCCTCGGTCCAGCGTGGCTGGGCCGGGGATGTACCGCGATCCCAGCTTGAAGAAACGTCATGCCATTTATCGAACCTGAAAAGAATGAGCGATCCTACGTCACGGTGATCACGCTGGCCGTGCTTCTTCTGGTCGTTCTGCTGACTTGCGTGCCCTATCTGGTCTCGATCGCTCTTGCCGAGGGGCCTGCGCAAAACGCGGCAGACGCCTCGCCGATCTTCGGCATCACGATTCCGCCCGGTTACAAGCAGTGGGAGCTGATCGCGCCGGCCGAAGAAGCCGCGCCGCTCGACGAGCTTCGCGCCGTCGTTGGCAACCAGACCGCAATCGATGCGTATCAGGCCGGCAAGCTCCCATTCCCTGATGGCACCATCCTGGTCAAGCGCGCCTGGAAGCGGAAGCAGTCGCCGGAGTTCGCGTCCGCGACAATTCCTGGTGCCGCTACCACGGTCCAGGTGATGGTCAAGGATTCCAAAAAATACGCGGCGACGGGCGGCTGGGGCTTCGGCCGTTTCATCAACGGCAAGCCGGTCGACGAGGCCCAGCACCGCACTTGCTGGGGCTGTCACGAAGCTCGCGCCAAGAGTCGGGACTACGTCTTCACGCGGCTGGCGCCCTGAATTGTGCAAGCGTGCCGGCCGTCGCCAGCAAGCCGCTTCACTCCGCCGCCACCATCTGCTGCGTGCGCCACTGACCGAGCAGGGCGCGGAGCGAGGCCGGCTTGACCGGCTTGTTCAGCACCGCGACCTTCTCGTCGCGCGCAGCGACCTGCACGGCGGGGCTGCGGTCGGCAGTTATCAGGATCGCCGGGATGCCGTCGCCGAAACGGCGGCGGATCTCGCGGATCGCGGCAATGCCGTTGCCGCGGTCGAGATGATAGTCGACCAGGAGGCCGGTGACGCGCCGTCCCGCCGTCTCGATGGCGGCGATCGCGCCTTCGGGATCGGCGACCGCGATCACTTCGGCGTCCCAGGCCTTCAGCAACGTGCGCATGCCATCGAGGATCGCCGCGTCATTCTCGATACAGACGATCAGGGCGCCTGAAATCGGCGTGCGCGCCAGCGGCGTCGCGCTGGTCACCGCGGCGGTGTGGGTGATCGCTTTCGCCGTCGGCACCGTCACGGAGAATACCGAGCCGCCGCTCCTGTTGCCGTCGATGGCGATGCCGTGCTTGAGCACGCGCGCCAGGCGTTCGACGATCGACAGGCCGAGCCCCAGCCCGCGCGCGATCCGCGCGCCCTGCTCGAGGCGGTGGAATTCCTTGAAGATCTCGCCGCGCTTGACCGGCGGGATGCCGACGCCGGTGTCGTAGACGCAGATCTTGAGCGAAGGGCCTTGCCGGCGACAGCCGACCAGGACGCGGCCGCGCGGGGTGTATTTGATCGCGTTCGAGATCAAATTCTGCAGCAGGCGCCGCAGCAGCAGCCGGTCCGATTCGACCGGCAGCGAGCACGGCACGAAGGTGAGCTCCAGGTTCTTGGCACGCGCGATCGGCGCGAACTCGATCTCCAGCGAGCGCATCAGATCGGCCATCTTGAAGCTCGAGGTCGAGGTCGTCATCGCGCCGGCGTCCAGCCGCGAGATGTCGAGCAGCGCGCCGAGGATCTCCTCGATCGCCTGCAGCGATTCGTCGATGTTCTCGACCAGCCGCGTCTCCTCGCCGCTGTGCTGGCGCTCGACCAGGCTCGTGACATAGAGCCGCGCCGCGTTCAGCGGCTGGAGAATGTCGTGGCTGGCGGCGGCGAGGAAGCGCGTCTTGGAGATGCTGGCGTCTTCCGCCGCGCTCTTGGCCAGCGCCAGCTCGGAGTTCAGCCGCGTCAGTTCCTCGGTGCGGTCGCGCACGCGCTTTTCCAGTGTCGCGTTGGCGCGTTCGAGCGCTTCCGCCGCCTCGAAGGTTGGCGTGACATCGGTGAAGGTGATGACGAAGCCGCCGCCGGGCATGCGATTGGTGAGCACCTCGATCACCATGTGGCGTTCCGGCAGGCGTTCGAGATATGGCTCGCTGTCGGTGGTGTAGGCGGCGAGGCGCCGCTCCAGCATGGCCTCGCGCTCGACCGGGTCGTCCGGATCGCTCACGCCGATGAATTCCAGGATATCGCGCAGCGGCTCGCCGAACTGGACGATATGCGGGGGCACGTTGAGGAGATCGCCGAACTGCCGGTTGGAGCAGATCAGCTGCAGATCGGCATCGAACACGGCGATGCCCTGGCGCACGTGGTTGAGCGCGGTCTGCAGGATCTCGCGGTTGAAATGCAGGGCCGCGTGGGAGTCGTCGAGCAGCTTGAGTGCAGCCTTGGCCGAGACCGTGCGCTTGCGCAGCAGCAGCGACATCACGAGACGCGAGGAGGCAGCTCCAATCGAGGAGGCGATCAGATGCTCGGCATGCTGTAACAGCTCGAAATCGGCGGGCGCTCCCGTCTCCAGACGAACGTTGCGCCGTGCGGAGAACGCCTCGAAGGAATGCCGGGCGCGGTCGGGTCCGAGATATTGCGCCACAGTGGTCTGGATGTCCTGCACGGTGACGGTGGTGCGCCAGCGGCGGAAGCTCGGTGAGATCGGCGCGAGCGTATTGGGCACGAACAGATCGGCCTGCAGCAGCTCGATCGACGAGGGCCTTCGTGCCAGCGACAGCAGCACATAGGTCAGGATGTTGAGCGACAGGGACCAGATCACGCCGTGCATCAAGGAAGGCAGATCGGCGCCGAACAGCGCCTGCGGCCGCAGCGCCTCGATGCCGAAGGGGCCATGCTGGAGCAGCAGGATGCCTGATGTCGAGGTATCCATGAAGCTCGGGATGAACAGTGTGTAGAGCCACACCACGAAGCCGACCAGCATGCCGCCGATGGCTCCGCGCGCGGTCGCGCGCCGCCACAGCAGCCCGCCGAAGAAGCTCGGCGCAAGCTGCGCGATGGCGGCAAAGGAGAGCAGGCCGATCGCCACGAGCTGGGTATTGCCGAGCGCGCGATAGTAGAAATAGGCCATCACCATGATGGCGAAGATCGCAAGCCGCCGCGAGCGCAGCAGGAAGTCGCTGAAATCCGCGCCGCCGGCGCGTCCTTCCGGCCGCCGTTGCAACACCAGCGGCACCACGAGGTCGTTCGAGACCATGATGGAGAGTGCGACGCATTCGACGATCACCATCGCGGTCGCCGCCGACAGGCCGCCGACGAAAATGGCGACGCTGAGAAGCCCCGCACCGCCCTCCATCGGCAGTGCCAGCACGTACATGTCAGGGTCGGCCGCGCCGAACGGGAAGGTGACGAGGCCGGCGAGCGCGATCGGGATCACGAACAGATTGATGGCGACGAGGTAGAGCGGGAACAGCCAGCGCGCGCGGCCGACCTCGGCATCCGAGGAGTTCTCGACCACACTGACGTGGAACTGGCGCGGCAGCAGCATGATGGCGCAAAGCGACAGCAGCGTCATGGTGAGGAAGTTGCCGATCGACGGCGAATAGTTGATGGCGCGCACCGCCTCCGGCGTCTTCATGGCGCGCTCGATCAGTTCGTGCGGCGAGAACATCCAGAATGTGACGAAGATGCCGGCGGCGAGGAAGGCGACCAGCTTGATGATGGATTCGGTCGCGATCGCCAGCATCAGGCCGTGCTGGTGCTCGGTCGCGTCGGTCTGCCGCGTGCCGAACAGCACGGCGAAGGCCGCCATCGCCAGCGTCACCATCAGCGCGACGTCGCCGACGATCGGGATGTGGGAGAAGGCCTGGTCTTCGCTCAGGATGGTTTCGAGCGAGGAGGCGACCGCCTTGAGCTGGAGCGCGATGTAGGGCACCGAGCCGATGATCGCGATCAGTGCGACGGTGGCCGCCACCGCCTGGCTCTTGCCATAGCGGGCCCCGATGAAGTCGGCGATCGACGTGATGTTGTGGGTTTTCGCGAGCTGGATCACGCGGCGCAATACGCCGGCGCCTAACCCGATCATCAGGATCGGGCCGACATAGATGGCGAGGAAGTCGGTCGAGGCGCGGGTGGCGAAGCCGACCGAGCCGAAGAAGGTCCAGGAGGTGCAGTAGATCGCCAGCGAGAGCGGATAGATCAGCCCGGAGGCACGGCCGCGCCCGGCCGGCGAGCGGCGATCGCCATGGCTCGCCACCAGGAACAGGAAGCCGATATAGCCGAAGGCGGCGGCGATCACGCCCCAATCGTGCAGCATGGCGAGCGCGCTTCTCGAAAGGGCGCCGGCGGCGCCCGAGCTCATTTTCCCAGTAATTCTAGCGCGTTGGACGGGGCGAGGCGACAGCGAAATGCCGCGCGGCGGTGGGAACTGGGGTTGTCGTTAAGTCGTAGGGCGAGCTGCTTGCTCTCACCCTCCCTTGGAGGGGGAGGGTCGATCGCGCGAAGCGCGAGCGGGGTGGGGTGATCTATCCACTCGGGCACGGTTGGATGAGGAGACACCGTCACCCCACCCCGGCCCACATTTCGCTGCGCTCAATGTGAGCCGACCCTCCCCCTCCAGGGGAGGGTAAGACAGACCTACTCCGCCGCGAGCGACTTCTGGCGCAGCGGCAGACCCAGGCGCTCCCACACTTGCAGTAGGGCCTCGGCGAGTTGATCGATCAGGCCATCGTCGTGATAGGGCGAAGGCGTGATGCGCAGCCGCTCGCTGCCCTTGGCGACCGTCGGATAGTTGATGGGCTGGATGTAGATGCCGTGCTCCTCGAGCAGGAGGTCGGACGCCTGCTTGCACTTCTCGGGATCGCCGACGAACAGCGGCACGATGTGGGTGTCGCTCGACATCACAGGCAGGCCGGCGGCGTTGAGGATCGCCTTGACGCGGGCGGCACGGTCCTGGTGGCGCTCGCGCTCCCAGTTCGAGGTCTTCAGGTGCTTGATCGCGGCGGTCGCAGCCGAGCAGATCGCCGGCGGCAGCGCGGTGGTGAAGATGAAGCCCGGTGCATAGGAGCGCACGGCGTCGATGATCTGGCCGTTGGCGGCGATGTAGCCGCCGAGGCAGCCGAAGGCTTTCGCCAGCGTGCCTTCGAGGATGTCGATGCGGTGCATGACGCCGTCACGCTCGGCGATGCCGCCGCCGCGCGGGCCGTACATGCCGACCGCGTGGACTTCGTCGACATAGGTCATCGCGTCGTACTTCTCGGCGAGATCGCAGATCTTGGCGAGCGGTGCGACGTCGCCGTCCATGGAATAGAGGCTCTCGCAGACGATCAGCTTCGGCCTATTCGGGCCGGCCGCTTTCAACAGCTCCTCGAGATGCGCAAGGTCGTTGTGCCGGAACACGACCCGCTCGCAGCCGGACTGGCGGATGCCCTCGATCATCGAATTGTGGTTGAGCTCGTCCGACAGGATCAGGCAATTCGGAATGAGTTTTGCGATGGTCGGGATGCCGGTCTGGTTCGAGACATAGCCCGAGGTGAACAGTAGCGCGGCTTCTTTGCCATGGAGATCGGCGAGCTCGGCCTCGAGCTGCACCAGCGGGTGATGCGTGCCGGCGATGTTGCGGGTGCCGCCGGCGCCGGTGCCGACGCGCGTCGCAGTCTCGACCATGGCGCCGACCACTTTCGGATGCTGGCCCATGCCGAGATAATCGTTCGAGCACCAGATCACGACGTCGCGCTTGCCCTTGGGCGAGTGCCAGACCGCGTGCGGGAATCGGCCGGCCGTGCGCTCCAGGTCGGCGAACACGCGGTAGCGCCGCTCGGAATGGAGACGATCGAGGGCGGTATCGAAGAACTGGTTGTAATCCATCGGCAAAACCTGCAACGGAACCCGGCCACGGCGGCCGCTCATTTTTAGAGCTTTTCCAGCTCCAATGTCCATGCGCCCGCACACATTTGTGACGAGGCGCGCGGGTCCATTGATAGCGGCGTATCGCCGGCGATAGTTGATGTGGATCAAACGCCTAACGCTGGCCCGTCCGCACGGCCAAGGCTTCGGGGAAAGCCGGGGACCGTTGCCGCCGGCTTGGACATTTTGTCCATGGGGCGCGCTCCGTCCATGATTGCTGAGCTGGTCGCGCCGATGTCGTAGCCTTTGCCTTGGCGAGGCGCGGATCGGCTCGCCAGCAGCTCATGCGAAAGGACGCCCGATGAAGCGAGTCATGATTCTGAACGGTCCCAACCTCAATATGCTCGGCATCCGCGAGCCGCACATCTACGGCACGACGACGCTCGCAGAGGTCAACGCGAGCTGCGAGGCGGCCGCCGCATCGCTCGGGCTCAAGCTCGCCTTCCACCAATCCAACCATGAAGGCGTGCTGGTCGACCTGATCCAGTCGGCGCGGCAGGACGCCGATGCAATCATCATCAATCCGGCCGGATTTTCCTTCACCTCGGTCGCGATCATGGACGCGATCAAGACGTTCGAAGGGCCGGTGCTGGAAGTCCACATCTCCAACATCCACGCCCGCGATGAATATCACCGCCACTCCAAGATCTCGTTCGTGGCGACCGGCGTGATCTGTGGCCTCGGACCGTTCGGCTACATCGCGGCGCTGCATGCAATCGCGAATATGAAGTGAGATGCCGCCACAAGCCCGGCCATGACGAAGTGACTCACGTCGTCGTGAACTGCAGCACTCCGTCCTTCGTCTCGGCCGTCAACCGGCCCTCGACGATCATGTAGTTGACGTGGGCGACCAGCTCGCCGGCGGCAAAGCCCATCTGGTGCTCGTCGAGCACATGCTTGTTGAACACGACGGGCACCAGGGCGCGCGAGGTCTGTGGCACCTCGCGGCAGGCTTCCGCGATCAGGCGGCAGCGCTCTTCATGGTGGTCGGCGAGCTGCTTGATGCGGGTCTTCAATCCGTAGAACGGCACGCCGTGGCCGGGCAGCACCAGGACGTCATAGGGCAGCGTCGTGGTGAGGCTGGCGAGTGAAGCCAGATATTCGCCGAGCGAGTTCTGGTCGGGCTCGACCGCCCAGACGCTGACATTGGGCGAGATCTTGCTCAGCACCTGGTCGGCGGAGAGGAACAGCTTGTCGTCGGCGCAATACAGCATCACCTGGTCGAGCGCGTGGCCGCCGCCGGTGATCACCTTGAAGCGGCGCGTGCCGATCACGACGTCCTCGCCATGGGAGATGCGGCGGTAGGAGGGCGGCAGCACCGAAACGCGCTTGAGATAATCCTGGCCGCGGCCGAGCAGCTTTTCGGTGAGCGACTCGTCCATGCCGTGGCGGCGGAAGAACAGCCGCTGCGCTTCCTGCCGCTCCGCGGTGCCGCGGTTCTGGTGATAGACCGATTGCAGATATTCGACCTGCGACATCACCAGCGGGCAGTTGAACCGCTCGACGACCCAGCCGGCAAGGCCGACATGGTCAGGGTGGGAGTGCGTGACGATCAGGCGCGTGATGTGGACGCCCTTCAGCGGCCCGTCGAATAGCTTGGTCCAGGCCTCGATCGTCTCCTCGTTGCCGAAGCCGGTATCCACCATCGCATAACCGTCGCCGTCGGCGAGCAGGTAGATGTTCACATGGTTGAGGCGGAACGGCAGCTTCAGCCGCACCCACAACACGCCGGGCCTGATCTCCACGACCTCGTCGTGGCCGGGGTGCTGTTCCCAGGGGTAGCGCAGGGCTTCGGCCGAGGACTGTGCGGTGTCGGTTTTTGCGTTCATGCATTATCGGTACCCGCACATACGGCGGGACGCCAGCCGAAAAAGGACCGTCCGTGGTCTCCGCATGGCGGACATACCGGGCGGCGTTTTTCCGCGTCCCGGTCGTGACCGTAAAAAACGTCGTCATTCCGGGGCGCGCGGAGCGCGAACTCAGGTGCGCTGTTGCGCACCCGAGAATCTGGAGATTGTTGCGAGATTCCGGGTTCGCCTCTTCGAGGCGCCCCGGAATGACGTCAGGCCGCCCGCATGTTGTTGAGGAACGCGTCGATCTCTCCGCGCAGCATGTCGGCTTCGCGTCGGAGCGCGTCGGAGGCGCCCAGCACTTCGTTTGCCGCGGCGCCGGCTTCGGCCGAGGCGGTGGAGACGCCGACGATGTTGCTGGAGACTTCGCTGGTGCCGCCGGCGGCATGCTGGATGTTGCGCGCGATCTCGCGGGTGGCGGCGCCCTGCTCCTCGACTGCGGCTGCGATCGTTGTGGTCACGTTGTCGATCTCGCCGATGATCCGGCCGATGCCCTGGATGGCGCCGACCGCCGATGTCGTGATCTCCTGCATGCTGGCGATCTGGGTGCGGATTTCCTCCGTGGCCTTGGCGGTCTGGCTCGCGAGGCTCTTCACTTCGGAGGCGACCACCGCGAAGCCGCGGCCGGCCTCGCCCGCGCGCGCCGCCTCGATGGTGGCGTTGAGCGCGAGCAGATTGGTCTGCGAGGCGATGGTCTGGATCAGGTCGACCACGACGCTGATGCGGCTCGCGCTGTCGGCAAGGCTCTGCACCGTGGTGTCGGTGGCGCCGGCCTCGTCGACCGCCTTCTTGGCGATTGCGGCCGAGGTCACGACCTGCTTGCTGATCTCCTCGATCGAGGACGACAGCTGCTCGGTGCCTGACGACACGGTCTGCACGTTGACCGAGGTCTCCTCGGCGGCGGAGGCGACCGCGTTGACCAGCGCGTTGGACTGGTCGGCGGTGGTCGACATGCTCTGCGCGGTCGATTGCATCGAATTGGCCGACTGCGCCAGATTGTCGAGCGCGGAGCGCACCGTGCTTTCGAATTCGGCGATCTTCGCTTCCATGCGCGCGGCCCGCTCGGCCTTGGCGACACGGTCCTTGTCCTGCTCGGCGGCGAGTGCCCGGGCTTCGATCATGCTGTCGCGGAACACGGTCAGCGTTTCCTTCATCACGCCGATCTCGTCGTTCTGCCGGGAGCGGACGATCTCGGTGTCGAGGTCGCCGGCCGACAGCAGCTGCATGGCGCGCTGAAGCTCACGGATGCGGCGCAGGATGTTGCGGCCGACATAGAGCCAGACGAACAGCGCCGAGCCGACCAGCATCAAGGCACCAAGGGCCAGCATCACGGTCGTCGCGAGCGAGGTCTCCTGCTGCGCCTGCGAGGTCGAGGCGTTGGTCTCCTTCTGCACGCCGTCGACGAGCTGCTGCACGCTGATGCCGAGGCCGACATTGAGCTTGCGGGTCTCGTCCAGGATGGTCTGGCCGTAGTCGACGGAGTCGAGCTCCTTCTCACGCGATTGAACACGCCGGTCTTGCCGGTGCCGAGCGCCATCAGCTTCTCCGCCGTCTCGCGCAGCATCTTGTTGCCCTGATTGTCCGGCAACAGATCGAGGTTGGACCGCAGGCGTCCCTGTGCCGTCTTGAATTCCTTCTGGATGTCGTCGAGCTTGTCGCTGGTGTTCGCCGACAGTGCCGCACTCATGTTGGCGGCCGCGCGATTGCCGCTGGCGACGACGTTGCCGAGCTGGCCGACGGTCTGCGCGGCATCGTTGGCATCTGCGGCGGACAGGTCGGCCGAGCCGAGAATGGCGTTGACCCGGGTCTGCGCGTCGAGCATCACCGGACTGGCCGCGCCGACGAAGGCGCCCTGGGCGCTGCGAAGCGCGTCATATTGCTTGTCATGGAGGGCGGCGATATCGAGCCGCTCGCGGGCCGCCTTGGCGAGGCTCTGCGCCGCCTCGTTGATGCTCTTCATCGTCTCGCTGAGTCCGGAGACGACGGTCTTGTCGCCGCCGAGCCCGATGATCTCGGTGAGCTTCTGCTGGGTCTGCTCCTGCAGCTCCTTGAGCTTCTTGGTGCGCTCGTTCAGGGCTTCCTCGGTTTGAGCCGCGAGCAGGGCAGGTCCCTGTGCCGCTAGGCTGGCGCTGAGGGCCGACAATTGCAGGCTGGCAGTGAGGCGCGGAATATCCCGCCCGCTCAGCTCGGTCATCCGTCCGCCGAGATTCTGCAGCGCCAGGCCGGCGCCGGCTGCGATCACGAGGCCCATGCCCGCGATCACTGCAAAGGCCGCGAACAGGCTGCCGCGCACGCCCCAGGTCGGCATTTTGAAACGAGGCCGCATCCGGCCAAGTGAGCCGCCAAGGCTGAAACGGATCGCCATCGAAATTCCCCCAACGTTCTTGCTTCTGTTTGCGGCCGGCAGTATCCGCACCGCCGGTTAAAAATTCGCAATCTCCCCAAACGGTTGCGCGTGTTCCGCAGGGCGAAAAAAAGAAGGGCCGGCGAAATCGCCGGCCCTTCCGTCCTGGTAAGGTTGTGGTAACCGATCAGTAGCGCGCGACGGCCGGGCTTGCCCAGTTGAAGCGGTAGTTGACGCCCGCCTTGATGGTGTGGTCGTCGGTCGTGAAGCTGCCGGTGCCCGCGAGCGGGCCGCCGGTGAAGCTCGAGTCGCCGAAATTGTAGTACTGGTACTCGGCCTTGGCCGACCAGTTCGGGGCGAACATGTATTCGAGGCCGGCGCCGACCGTGTAGCCGTTGCGGTGATCGCCGGTGATGACGAACGCGGTCGGCACGCCGCCGACCGTCACCTTCTCGTTGTTGTCCGAATAGGCGTAGCCGCCCTTCACATAGACGAGGCCGGGGCCCCAGGTGTAGCCGACGCGGCCGGTGATCGAGCCGAGGCCACGCTGGTCGTTGGTATATGCGATGCCGCCCGGAAACACGGCACCGACGCTGCCGGAGAGCCAGGAATACTGGCCCTCGACGCCGACCACGAAGTTCGGGTGGAACTGCCAGTCCCCACCAACCTGCACGCCGCCGAGGAAACGGCCATTGCCGTTGTTGCCGGTGGAAAGGCCGTTGAAATTGTTGTCGCTGGAGAACGCGCCGCCGATATGGCCGCCGATGTAGAAGCCGGTCCAGTTGTAGATCGGCGCGGCATAGGCCGGCGCGGGCGTCTTGTAATAGTTGCGGTTGCCGAGATCGGCGCCGACGGCCGGTGCAGCAGCGCCCATCACGAGCAGCGCAACGGTCGCAAACAGAATCTTCTTCATCGTCTTGAACTCCGACACTTAAGGTCCCCGGCAGGCGCGCTTTCCGCGCCGCGTTGGTTTTGCAGATAGCTCGCTTTTGACGAAAATGCTGTCACATGCATGGCACAGCGAGACCCAACCTAACTTATTGGGCTGCAAATGAATTTCGTGCTTAATGCCGGCTTAAGAAGTGGTGAAGGAAGGCTTAACCTCGCAGCCCTTCGGTAACCTCTCGGCGTCCTTCGTTAACCGAGACGCCGTCGCGCCTCATCGCGCATCTGCGCGCGGAACGCCGCGCGCTTCGCGGGCCGGTCTTCCTCGCGCACGTCATGTCGATCGAAGATGTCGAACTTCTCCAGGATCGGGTAGCGCTCGCTCGCCATCGCAAGCACGCGCAGCACCTTGGTCGCCTCCGGCGTCGGGCCGCTCACCTCCCAGCGCCGGATGGTGTCACTGCCGCCTTTCTCCGGCAATCCGCAGAGCTTTGCCATGTCGGCCGCCGTGAGCTTCCGCTCGAGGACATCGGAGAGGTCGGCGCGGAGTTGCTTCAGTTCGGGCCCGGTCATGTCGCCTCAATACGCGAAGTCGCTAAGGGCAATGCACTAGCGCTGATTCGGGTCCATCCGAAGGCGGGCATGATTCGTCCGAAGCGGAGGTGACGAACGCACTGCTTCGGCACATTCGCCAGCACACGGAGTTATGAATTTGTGCCTATGGACATCGTGCGATCAATGAACACATGGCACAAGGGCCCCAGCGATCGAGGGATCAGCCATGACAAGCATCAAACTCGCCATTGCCGCGCTCATCACGACCGGGCTGCTTGCCGCGCCCTTTGCGGCTGAAGCGAAGAAGGCGCGGTCGAGCCGACATTACAGCACGGGCGTGGTGGCCCCAACCTATGGCGGCGCCGGGGCGCCCACTGCTGTGCAGCCGCGGGCGTCCTACGGCTCGTCCGGCCAGACGGTCGGAACGGTCACGGCACCGTCGGTCGGATCTTACAATTGGCCCTCGGTCGGCGTGACCAACTCGGCGCCCACCTGGAGCAACACCACGAGATAAGTGCGGGTTAGCGCGTGCCGGTCGCCAGACCCGAGAGAAGGTATAGCGCGACCAGCAATGTCGCTACCGACAGCATCGTCGTGACCGAGACCGTGGCCGCGACCAGTTTCTCCTCGACCTTGTGTTCGTGCGCCAGCACGTACACCGTCTTCGCCGTGGGCACGGCGGCGCATATCACGGCGGCGACGGTGTAGAGCGCGTTGAGGCCGGTGACCACACAAAGTCCGTAGACGATCAGCGGCATGATCACGAGCTTCACGAGCGCGAGCGCGAACGATGCCTTCAGGTTGGAGCGCAGGCCCTCGACCGAAAGGCCGAGCCCGATGGCAAACAGTGCGCAGGGCGTGAGCGCGGCGGCGACCATATTGAGGTAGGCGGCAACCGGCGCCGGAATCGGCAGGCCCGTAATCGCCCAGACGAGACCGCAAAGCGTCGACAGCACCATCGGATTGAGCAGGATCTGCTTCGCGAGGCCGGCGGACTGCGCGGACGATCCGCGTGCGTCCCTTTCCAGCAGGATGACCGTGATCGGAAACATCACGGCCGCGACGAATACTGTCGCTACCGCAGCAGGCAGGACGGCGGGCTGGCCGTAGATCGCGTGCAGGATCGGCAGCGCCACGAAGCCGGTATTGGTCATCGCCGCCGCCATGCCATGAATCGTGCTGCTGGCGAGATCATGCTTTCCGCGGGCGCGGACCACCAGGAAGACCAGCGCAAAGCAGACGAGGGAGCCGCCGCCGAACGCGAGCAGGAAACGCCATTCCAGCAGATTGCCCGCAGGCTCCTGCGCGATGGTGACGATCAATAGCGCAGGCATTGCCACGTTGTAGGCGAAATGCACCAGCGCGTCGGCGAGCGAGCGGGAGAGATAGCCGAGCTCGCCGGCCAGCCAGCCGGTGACGATGATCGCGAATACGGGAAGAACGAGGCTCGCGACTTCCATGCGGATCCCCCCTTGCTGCCAATGGCCGCAACGAGAGGTTACCCCGGCAATGGAGTGTCGTCACTGCTTTGGTCGAGCCGTGGCCCCCGGCCAAGAGCTCCCTTCAGTCGAGACCGTCATGGCCGGGCGGGCGCGCCGATCGAACGCGGCCGTCAGACGCTAGATGCCCCGGCCGGCCTGTTGACCGATCACGCAGCGCCACGCAGCCAGCCGCTCGGCTGGATGCTGGTTCATCCAGTCGGCGAGCTGCGGCGCGCCCATCAGGCAGGACTGCACCGAAACCTGCGCGAAATCCGAGGTGGTGACGACCTGCTCGTGACAATTGGTCGGGGAGGCAAGGCTGCAAAGCACGGCGATGATCTTGATCACGACAGGTTACCCCCGTCGCGGCCGATATATGCACGGCCCATCGCGGCCTTATCCTGGCCTTCGCTGGCCGGGTCGGTCGGCGGGAAGATACTGTCGTAGATGGCGCGCGCCTCCTGGATGAGACGTGCTCGCTCGCGCTCGGACTTGGAGACAAATCGAATGACTTCGCCCATGTTGGCTCCGAATATCAGTTGGCAAATCCCGTCATCAGATGACGGCTATCATTTCATCGTCATCTATGACGCCGTCTTCGGCTTTGAAGCGGTGTCGCCGATCACGAATGAGTAAAAAGCGCGTGAGCGCACTCCGGAATCCCAACGTCTCCCGTGCCTTTGATGCGCCGGGTTGAGAGACCGCTCACCAGCTCACATCCGTCGCGCGGCTTTCTGGAGCCGCGCGCGCGAATGCTGGTGTCGACTTGCTCCTTGCGCTCATCGGCAAGGATATTCTCGTCAAGAAAATTCTTCTGGACCGAATATGTTTCACCTCAGGCCGCGTGCAAGTTTTTGGAACAATCCCGGAATTCGGCGACTCGATGCGATCGATCGTCACGCCGCCGGCGCGCGCTCTTTACGTCCCGGCACCGCCGCCAGCAGCTCGCGCGTATAGGCATGCTCCGGCGCGGCAAACAGCTGCGCGGTCGGCTTCAGCTCGACGATGGCGCCGCGCTGCATCACCGCGATGCGGTCGCAGATCTGGGCGGCGACGCGTAAGTCGTGAGTGATGAACAGCATAGAGAGACCGAGACGGGTCTTGAGGTCTTCGAGCAGCCGCAAGACCTGCGCCTGCACGGAGACGTCGAGTGCGGAGACGGCCTCATCTGCAACGATGATCTCGGGCTCGAGTGCGAGCGCGCGCGCAATGCCGATGCGCTGGCGCTGGCCGCCAGAGAATTCATGCGGATAGCGCTCGAGTGCGCCGGCATCCAGGCCCACCATCTTGAGGAGGTCGCGGGCACGGTCGAACGCGACCTTGGCATCAAGGCCGGCCGCGATCGGGCCGTCGGCGATGATGTGGCCGATCTTGCGGCGCGGATTGAGCGAAGCGAACGGATCCTGAAAGATCATCTGGATGCGATGGCGCTCGGCACGCAGCGCCTTGCCGGAAAGAGAAGTAAGATCGGTCTCACCGATCCGCACCGTGCCGCGGTCGGCCTCGATCAGCCGCATCACCAGGCGCGCCACCGACGATTTGCCGGAGCCGGATTCGCCGACAAGGCCGAGCGTCTCGCCCTTGAGGATGTTGAAATTGACCGCGCGCGCGGCATCGACGCGGCGGTCCTCGCGAAACCAGCCGCCCGAGGTGATATAGGTCTTGTCGAGCCCGATTACCTCGACCGCCCTGGCCTGATCGTCGAGCGGCTCGCGCGCCGGCGGGTCCATCGAGGGCACCGCGGCGAGCAGCGCCTTGGTGTAGTCGTGCTGCGGCGCGTTGAAGATCGTCGCGGCTGGACCTTCCTCGACGACCTTGCCGTGCCGGAGCACGACGACCTGGTCGGCGATGTCGGCGACCACGCCGAAATCGTGGGTAATGAACATCACCGCCATGTTGCGGTTGCGCTGGAGGTTGCGGATCAGCTTGAGGATCTGCGCCTGGGTGGTGACGTCGAGCGCGGTGGTCGGCTCGTCCGCGACCAGAACGGCTGGTTCGAGCGCGAGCGCCATCGCGATCATGGCACGCTGGCGCTGACCGCCGGAGAGCTGGTGCGGATAGGCACGCACGATTCTTTCAGGGTCGGGCAGGCCGACTTCCCGTGCCAAAGCGAGCGCTCGCGCGCGCCGCTCCCTCGGCGTCAGCAGGCCGTGCGCCTCGAACATCTCCGCCATCTGGTCGCCGATCCGCATCAACGGATTGAGTGCGGTCATCGGCTCCTGGAAGATCATCGCCAGACGGCGGCCGCGCAGATCGCGCCAGCCGTCGTCGTCGAGCTTGAGCAGGTCGCGTCCTTCGAACTGGATCTCGCCGGCGGCCACCGAGACCGTATCGGGCAACAGGCCCATCAGCGCATGCGCGCACATCGACTTGCCGGAGCCGGACTCGCCGACGATGCAGACGATCTTGCCGGGCCGGAAATCGAGCGAGACGCCGTCGACGGCGAAGGGACGCTCGGCGCCTTTGGGCAGGGCAATTCGCAGGTTCTTGATGGAGACGGCGGGCGGGGCGGTCATTGTCAGCGTCCCTCCCGCGACAGGCGCGGATTGAGCGCGTCGTTGAGGCCTTCGCCGATCAAATTGAGCCCGAGCACGGAGATCAGGATGGCGACGCCGGGAAACACGGTGATCCACCAGGCCTGGCGGATCACGGTGCGGCCGGCGCCGACCATGTAGCCCCAGGAGATCAGATTGGGATCGCCGAGGCCGAGGAAGGACAGCGAGGATTCCAGGAGGATCGCGGTCGCCACCATCAGCGAGGCCAGCACGATCACGGGCGACAGTGCGTTCGGCAGGATTTCGCGCATAATGATCCAGGTGTTGCTTTGGCCGGTGACCACGGCCGCCTGGACATATTCCCGCGTGCGCAGCGACAGCACCTCCCCGCGCACGAGGCGGGCGACCGGCGGCCAGCTCACCAGCGCGATCGAGGTCACGATCGAATAGATCGAGGGCTGCAGGATCGCGACCAGCACGATCGCGAGCGCGAAGCTCGGAATGGTCTGGAAGAACTCGGTGAAGCGCATCAGGGCGTCATCGACCCTGCCGCCGAAATAGCCGGCCATGGCGCCGATGGGAACGCCGACGATCAGCGCGACCAGCGTGGAGACGAGGCCGACAAGCAGCGAGACGCGCGCGCCAAAAATCATGCCGGCGAACACGTCGCGGCCGAGCGCGTCGGTGCCGAGCGGCACGGTGGAGAGCGTGAACGGCGGCAGGAACGGCCGCTGCACCATGCGCCATGGCGAGTTCGGGAACAGCATCGGTCCGAACAACGCGACCGAGATCGCGAGAACCAGGATGATGAGCCCGATGACGCCGCTCGGGCTGCGCAGCATCGATTTCCAGAACTGTTTCATGAGGCGAATTCGATGCGCGGGTCGACCAGGCGATAGACCAGGTCGGTGATGAGGTTGAAGATCAGGACCATGGCGGAGCAGATCACGAAGACGCCGAGCAGCAGATTGTAGTCCCGTTGCAACAGCGCGTCGTACATCAGGCGCCCGATCCCGGGCCAGGCGAACACGGTCTCGGTGATGACGGCGCCGCCGATCAGCGTTCCCGAATGCACGCCGGCCAGCGTCACGACGGGCAGCAGCGCGTTGCGCAGCACGTGGCGGCGCTGGATCACGGCGTCGGAGAGGCCCTTGGCGCGCGCGGTCTTGACGAAATCGAGCCGCTTCACCTCCAGCATCGAGGCGCGCGTCATGCGGGTATAGGTCGCCATGAAGAACAGGCCGAGCGTCATCGCCGGCATGATCAGGTGTTTTGCGACGTCCACCGCGTGGGCGAAGCCGGTCAGATTGGCGCCGACCGTCTCGTAACCAAAACTCGGCAACCAATCCATGGTGACCGAGAACAGCAGGATGCCCATCAACGCCACCCAGAAGATCGGCATGGCGTAGAAGATCAGTGCGAACACGGTGATGGCGGTGTCGAGGAAGGTCCCGGCAAAGCGCGCGGCGAAGGTGCCGAACAGGATGCCGAGCGCGAGCGAGATCGCGAATGCGGTCAGCGTCAACAGCAGCGTCGCCGGCAGCCGTTCGCCGATCAGCTTTGCGACCGGTGCCTGCTGGCGGAAGGAGAAGCCGAGGTCGAGGGTGACAACGCCTTTGACATAGAGGAAGAGTTGTTCCGGCAACGGCTTGTCGAGCCCGAATTTCTCCCTGAGCTGATTGACGAAGATCTGATCACTGGCCCCGGCCTCGCCCGCCATCACCACCGCGGGGTCGCCGGGCGCAAGCCGGATCAGGAAGAAATTGAGGACGACGATCGCAAGCAGGACGATCACGCCCTTCAGGACACGCTGAGCGATAAAGGAGAGCATACTTAGAGCGACGCTTGTTTGACGAGAGTGTCGCCGCAGCGACGGTGCGCTCCCTCTCCCGCTTGCGGGGGAGGGTAGGGGTGGGGGTGTTTCCGCAGAGAAGGTCCCCGAGTGGAGAGAGCCCTCACCCGCCGCGCTTGGGACGATGCTTCGCATCGCCCGACGCGCGTCGACCTCCCCCGCAAGCGGGAGAGGTGCACCTTTTCGGTGGCTCGGACGGCAATCATTCGGCGAAAGCTACAGCACGAGAGATCAGACGCGAAGCGCCCGTCACTTGTCGAGCCATGCGTCCTTGAAGCCGTCATTGACCCCGATTCCCGTTGTGATCAGGTTCTTGACATTGCAACGGGTGATGGTCGGGAACTGCAGCTCGAGCATCCAGGCCACCGGCACGTCCTCGACCAGGATCTTCTGCGCCTTCTCGTAGATCTCCTTGCGCTTGGAGTCGGGGGTCGCGACCGCGCCGTCGGCGAACAGCTTGTCGATCTCGGGGTTGGAATAGCCCTCGACGTTGTTGAACATCTGGCCCTTGGCGATGGCGCTGGAGACGTAGTTGCGGCCGACGCCGAGCGCGGGATCGCCGTACTGGTAGAGATAGGTGAAGGCGATGTCGTAGTCCCAGTCGCCGATCTTCTGGTTGCCGCCGGCGACGTCGGTGGCAATGGTCTCGATGTTGATGCCGACGTCCTGGAGGTTCTGCTTCACCGCTTCCCCCCAGCGCTGCCAGGTCTCGCCATAAGCGAGCGGCAACAGCCGGATCTTCTCGCCCTTGTAGCCGGCCTCCTTCAAGAGGGCCTTGGCCTTGGCCGGATCGTACGGATATTTTTTCACGTCGTCGGTGTAATACTTGATGGTCGAGGCGGACGGGCCGGTCGCGACCTTGCCGAGCCCGTTCCAGATCACGTCCTTGGCGAAGTCGCGATCGATCGCATACATGACCGCCTGCCGCACCCGCTTGTCCGCGAGCGGACCCTGGCGGTTGTTCAGCCACAGCCAGGCCAGCGGCGAGAAGAACTCCCAGCCGGCGCCGGTGACGCAGGTGTCCTTCAGCTTGGACAGCCGCGGCACGTCGAAATTCTCCACCGAGCCACCGGGCAGCACGTCGACCTTGCCGGTCTCATACGCCACCGAGCGCGCCGCGGCGTCGGGAATGATCTGCCAGTAGATCTCGTCGAGATAGGGTTTGCCCTTCTCGTGATAGTTCGGGTTCTTGACCAGGCGGATGAATGAGCCCTTTTGCCATTCCCTGAACATGAAGGGGCCGGTGCCGACGGGGGCGTTGTTGTAGGGATTGGTCTTCCAGTCGGTGCCTTCATAGAGATGCTTCGGCACCATCGGCATCGAGCCGACCTCGAAGATGCCGAGGAACGGACCGAACGGCTGCTTCAGCGTGAACACGACAGTGTAATCATCGGGCGCCTCGACCTTGTCGACCTGCGCGAGGTTGTTGCGGGCGCGCGCGTGGGTCTGCTTCAGCATCTCGATCGAGAACAAGACGTCCGCGGCGGTGAAGGGCTTGCCGTCATGCCAGGTGACGCCCTTCCGGAGCTTGAACGTGTAGGTCTTGGCGTCCTCGCTGACGCTCCAGCTCTCGGCGAGCTCCGGCTGCGGTTCGAGCTTCGGGCTGTAGCGCAGCAGGCCCTCGAAGATGTTGCCCGAGACCATCTGCACGGGGCCGTTCTGGACCATCGCCAGCATCAGGCCGGGCGGCTCGGGCTGGATCACCGCATTGATCACACCTCCGGTCTTCGGCTCTTGCGCCAGTGTCGGGGCCGTGAGGCCGCACGCCAGGAGGAGACCAAGCAACACTCGTTTCGGCATGTCGTATCTTTCTCAAGCGAGACCAGCCGTCAACGCCTCGCACGCCATGGCGCGCGAAACTACGGCCGCTCCATCCCAGTCCCCATCCGATATCGAGGCTCACACAGTCCCGTTCGGCGCCGCAAGATGAAAGTCGCGACAGTGCTCGCACAAAAAATGTACAGCGCGTCCTGTTTTCCGCATACCTTCGCGCGCGGCGGATCGGCCCGCTCCGGGTGATCAAGCGGCCTTACTCCTGTCGAGAGTCTACGAAGGCGTTGCACAAGCCTGCACCTGCGACCAAAAGCGTCAGGCGGTCATGATGCGCCGAGCGCCCGCCGCCAAACCGGCCAGGAATAAACCGGACCGCCTTGCGATAGGTCAGAGGCGGCCCCGCTCCGGATTTGATCCGGATCAAAGCCAGGCCGCCGCTTTTGCGATCGAATAGCAACTGGCAGGACCCGGCACTGTGCGTCCTGCTCCCCCTGAGCCGTGAGACGATCGATGGACATCCAGGCCACGAATTTCCCTGCGCATGACGATAGCGATCCTGATGTCGCCGGCCTCGAGTTGCCGCCCGATGCAGGGGTGCAGCACTGTCTGCAATTGCTCAGCGATGCCGGTCTGCGCCCGACGCGCCAGCGCCTGGCGCTCGGCCAGTTGCTGTTCCTGCGCGGTCATCGTCATGTCACCGCAGAGAGCCTGTTCGAAGAGGCAATGGCGGCGAACGCCTATCTGTCGCTCGCGACCGTCTACAACACGCTGAACCAGTTCACCGAGGCGGGCCTCTTGCGCCGGATCGCCGCCGACGGCATCAAGTCGTTCTTCGACACCGACACATCGGTGCATCCGCACTTCTATCTCGAGGGCGAGGATGTGCTGGTCGACGTTGCCGAAGGCCTCGCCTTCACCAGGATCCCCGAGGCGCTTCCCGGCCACGAGATCGCGCGGCTCGACGTCATCGTCCATTTGCGCCGCAAGCGCGCGTAGCGCCGGGGTAAGAGCAGCCGCCTAGCGCAGTCCCGCGCGCCGAAATCCTTCCAGATAGTGCTCGCGATCCCCGTCATTGGCCCACGGCAGTTGCGTCGCGATCCAGTGCAGCGAGATGTCGGGCTGGGTGCGGCGGAGCTCGCCCAGCGCCGTCTCCGCAAGCGTTCCGTCACCGGTCATGCCGGCGGAGACCGCGAGCACGCGGTAGGCGCCGGTGAGATCGCCGCGATGGCGGATCGCCTCGCGCGCCAGTGCGATGGCCTCGTCATAACGGCGTTCGGTGAAGCGCGCATAGCCGGCGATGCCGTGATAGATCGCCAGCGACGGATCGCGCGGTGACAGCCGGATCGCCCGTTGCGCGGCCTCGAACGAATCCTTGGGACGTCCGGCATAGGACAGCGCCAGCGCGTAATAACCCTGCGCCAGCGAGAAGTTCGGATTGAGCGCGAGCGCCTGCTCGAACTCGGACAGCGCGTCCCCGAGCCTGCGTGTCGAGAAGCAGACGCTGCCGAGGGCGACATGCGCCCAGGCATCCTCATGGTCGCAGCGCACCGCGGCCAGCGCGGCGGCCTCCGCCACCGGCACCACGGTGGCGAGCTCGGCCCAGCCGAGGTGCACGCCCAACATGTAATTCGCCGCCAGCACCGACAGCGCCTGACCGTAATTCGGATCGATCCCGATCGCGCGTTCGAGCAGCGTCCGTGCGGTCTCGTGATCGTGCCGGGTCACGCGCCAATAATGCGACAGCGCCCGCATCAGCAGATCCCATGCGTCCAGGCTCGCAGGTCCCTTGCGTTGGGCGCGAAAACTTTCGGCCGCGTGAATCTGCGGTTCGATCGCCGCGGCGATCGCGTTGGTGATCTCGTCCTGGACGGCGAAGACGTCGACCAGCTCGCGGTCGTAGCGCTCGGCCCATAGATGGCTGCCTGACGTGGCATCGTTGAGCTGCGCGGTGATGCGCACCCGATTGCCCGCCTTGCGCACGCTGCCTTCGACGACGTAGCGGACGCCGAGCTCCTCCGCGATCTGCCTGAGGTGGACTGCGCGCCCCTTGTAGGTGAAGGACGAGTTGCGGGCGATCACCATGAACCAGCGCTGCTTCGACAGCGCCGTGAGGATGTCCTCGCTGATCCCGTCGCCGAAATAGTCCTGAGCGGGATCGCCGCTCATGTTCTCGAAGGCGAGCACCGCGATCGCCGGGCGGTCCCCCACGCGCGACGGCGCGGGCCTGGCTTCGGCCGGCACGATCGACGCTGCCACATCTTCCCGGACCTCGCCGACGAAACGAAAGCCCTTGCGCGGAATGGTCTTGATCAGCCGCTGCGTCGCGCCGTCGTCGCCGAGCGCCTTGCGCGCTGCGTTGATCCGGCTGTTCAGCGCCGAATCCGAGATGATCCGGTCGCTCCAGATCTGGCTGATCAGGTCATCCTTACTGACCACACGCGCGCGTTGCGCGACGAGATAGAGCAAGAGATCGAACACCTGCGGCTGCAACGGCACGGCTGCCCCGCCGCAGGTCAGTTCCCGCAGGTCGCCGTCGAGCACGTTGTTTTCAAAGCGAAATCGCACGTTTCTGTCGTCTCAAGCAAAAATCAAAGTCGTCTCAGGCGAAAATCAACCGGTCGCGAAAGTCTGGGGACGTCCGATCCGGCATGGTGCGAAGACCAAACAGTGTCGATGCCTCGGCACAACGGAGCGTTCTATGACCCAACTTGATCACCAGGTTCATTCCATCAGCCCGGAGGTTGCGGGCTCACGCATTTTCAAGTTCATCGCCTTTCTGTACGGAATTGCGGCATATCTCGTGTTTTTCGTCACCATTCTCTACGCCATCGGCTTCGTCATGGGGATGGTGGTGCCCAAGACCATCGATACCGGAACCGACACGCCGACGGCCGAAGCCGTCATCGTCAATCTCCTCCTGATGTCGCTGTTCGCCCTTCAGCACAGCGTGATGGCACGCAAGCAGTTCAAGGCGTGGTGGACGCAATTCGTCCCCAAGCCGGTCGAGCGCTCGACCTATGTGCTGTTCGCGAGCCTGTCATTGCTGCTCCTGTTCTGGCAGTGGCGCCCGCTGCCTGCGATCGTATGGAATGTCGAGAACCCGGATCTCGCCGTGACGTTGGTCACGCTGTCCTTCGCTGGGTGGATCCTGGTGTTCACCAGCACCTACCTGATCAATCATTTCGAATTGTTCGGATTGCATCAGGTGACCAACCATCTGGTCGGCAAGGAGATGACGCCGCCGCGCTTCAGGACGCCGCTGCTCTACAATTTCGTCCGCCATCCGATCTATCTCGGTTTCATCATTGCGTTCTGGGCGGCGCCGACCATGACCGCGGGGCATCTGCTGTTTGCGGTCGTCACCACGCTCTACATCTTCGTCGGCATCGCGCTGGAGGAGCACGACCTCGTCGCTCTCTTCGGCGACGAGTACCGGCAGTACAAACAACGGGTGTCGATGCTTATTCCCTGGCGTCGGTCACTCTAGCCTCGGTGCGGCACCGCGCGTCCGCCGAACGGAGGACGCTTGGCCGCGCCGGCTGAGGTATGCGAGCATCTCACATACCCGTCCCCTCAACGTCCCCGGGGTGATGTCCCCCTTCACCCCGACACCTCTCCCCGCATTCCCATCGGTCCCGACATATTGTGGACGAGGAGCGGGGAGAGGATTTCTTCCTCTTCATCAAACGGAGACGACCAAATGAAACATGTCGGAAATTGCTTCTGTGGCGCGGTCACGATCGAGGTCACGGGCGCACCGGAGGCGATGGGCTATTGCCATTGCCGCTCCTGCCGCTCCTGGTCGGGCGGTCCGGTCAACGCCTTCAGCCTGTGGAAGCCCGAGGCCGTGCGCGTCACCGAAGGCGCCCAGAATGTCGAGACGTTTGCCAAGACGCCGCTCAGCCAGCGCCAATATTGCAAGAAGTGCGGCGGCCATCTCATGACCAACCATCCGCCGCTCGGACTGGTCGACGTCTTCACCGCAACCATCCCGACGCTCGCCTTCGCGCCCGGCGTTCACGTCAACTATGCCGAGACCGTGCTGCCGATGCGCGACGGCCTGCCCAAGCTGAAGGATTTTCCGGCCGAGTTCGGCGGCAGCGGCGAGATGATGCAGGAGTAGCGGCGCCGGGTGTTGAGAGGGCGGCAGCACGCCGCTCCTCTCTTCTTCGCGAGAGCGTTGGCAGATCAGCCGCCGCGTGATTCGACGACCTTGCGGCAGCTGTCCGAGAGTTTCGACTTGTTCTCGCGCAGGCAGGCATTCATCTGAGGGGGCTTGCCGATATGCTCAGCGCAGAATTTGCTGGCATCGCCACGGCAGGCCATTTGCTCCTGGACCGATGGACCGGATTGTGCAGCAGCGGGCAGGGCGGAAGCGGCGAGCAGCAGCGCGGCAACAGCTGAAATCTTCATAAAGCACCTCTTTGGAATCGACGTTGGTCCCGACCGGGATCAATCGGGCCGGACCATCTCGCGAAGGTCGTGCGTGGGTCCATGCCATGTTCATGGCGTCGGCCCGGTGTCCCGGCCGCGGCAACCCCCATCTTCATGGCATGTATCCGCGCGCCGTATTTTGTCATTCAGGCTGCACCTCGGCTGCGAAACCCGGTGATTGCATCGGGACGCCGAACGGGAAGCAGGAGAGCAAAGGATGTCGAAGAGAGCTGGAGCGCTGAGTGCGGGGCTGACGGTCATGGCGCTGGCCGGCGCGGCGATGGTGTCGCTGGGCACGAGCCCGGCGCAGGCGGTGGTCTATTGCAAGACGGTCGGCGTGCCCAAGGGCTGCGTGGTGCGGCCGACGGCGGCCGTGGTGGTCGCGCCGGGAGCGCCGGTCGCAAGAGCCGCGGTCGCAACGCCCGGCGTCGGCGCCCCCGGGGTCGGCGTGCGCGCGGGAACGCCGATGAATCGCGGCGGCCCGGTCAATCGCGTCGGCGTGCGCTGATATTTCCATTCGATTGAATTGATTGCATCGCCTCGGGCCCAGGGCGCCCTGCGGACGAACCCCCGTCCTCCGCCGGCAAATCACCCGGCCCGTTCCCTCTCTCCGCGCGTCCCACACGTTCGGAGAGGGGGCTTTTCAGCCCGCAGCCGCGTCGCTGTCGGGAAAACGCTGCGGCAATTGCAGCCGCACCCGCGTGCCGGAAGCATCGGAACTCAGGTCTAGCACGGCGCCGCAGCGCGCGGCGCGGCTTCTCATGTTGCGCAAGCCGCGCGCGGTCTGGCCCGCGCGGGCGGTCTCTCCATGGCCGGCCAGCGCAAAGCCTTGGCCGTCGTCGGTCACGCTGATCAGGCCGTACGGCCCCTCGCTTGCATCGAGCGTCTCGATGGTGACCGCGATGCGGTGGGCGTGTGCATGCTTGACCGCATTTGTCACGGCCTCGTCGAGGATGCGCACGATCTGGATGACGTGCCATGGCCTGAGTTCAGGGTGCAGGGGCAGGCCCTGCGGGGTCGCCACGCGCCAGTCGAGCGTGATGTCGTGCGGCCGCAATTGCGCGCTCGCGCGCTCGCGCCAGGAGCCGAGCGCGAGCATCAGGTCGCCGCCGATGTCGTCCATGGAATCGATGACGAGACGCAGATCCTTCAACGCGGCACGGGCGGCGTCGGTGATGGTCGCGCCCTCATGGCCGCGCTCGGAGAGCGCGACGATGCTGACGAGCTGGCCGCCGAGGCCGTCATGCAGGTCACGCATCAGACGCGTGCGCTCATTGGCGAGCGCGGCGGCGCGCGCGCGCTCCTCCTCGCGGACGAAGCTCGCCTTCAGCCGCTCCTCGGCCTCGCGCACACGTGTCACCAACTGGCCGGCGAAGCTGTCGACCTGGTTGAGCGCGCGGGCGAAGCGCCAGGTCAAGCCGGCCCCGATCGCGACCAGCATCGCCGAATAGGACAGGCGCGAGACGAAGATGCGTTCGTTGGCGACGATCTCGAACACCGTGAACATGTCCTGGACCCAGCAGACCAGCACGATGGTGACGGCGCATCCGATCGTGAAGCTTGCCGCGTCCTGCCGCCGGACGACCGCGGTCGCGGTCACGCAGGCCATCAGAAACAGGCAAATCCCGACGGTGGGGATGCCGAGCACCAGAAAGAGGATGCGCGGCAGCGGCGGGCCCCCGATCAGCCCGACCACGAACACGACGAGGCCTGGCACGAACAGCAGCATGCCGTAGCGCGGCCAGCGCCAGCCGAAGAACAGCACGCCGAACATGACGACCAACGCGCTCTCGATCGGCGCGGACGCCAGCAGCACCGCGGCAAGCCGCGACGTGGCGGCCGGCGGAACCGGCGGCGGTACGTACGCCTGCACCACGCCGAGCACCATCGCGGCCGCCAACACGCCGTAGACCGGCTCGCGGCGCCGCATCAGCCACATGATCGCGAGGATGACGGCGAGGATCGACTGCCAGGCCGAAAACACCACGGGGAGGGTGACAAACAGCAGTGTGCGCGTCTCATAGGCTGGCCGCAAGGCGGCATCCGGCCCGACATAGACAGTGTCGAGAAAACCCTTCAACGGCCCCCACACGAACAGGCGCACCGTGATCTCGTTGGCGCCCTCGCGCAGCAGTGAGGCGGGTATCGCTGCGATCTGCGGCGTGTTGCGGTCGGGCCGGTTGGCATTGGCGTCGCGCCGGGAATCGAGCACGACGACGCCGTCGACGGCGACCTCCACCGCGTTGCTGAAGCGCGGCAGATAGACCGACCATCCCGCTGCCGCTTCGCCGCGCCGGAACGTGAAGCTGCCGGTGTAGAGCGGTGGGTCGTCCAGGGAATAGCGCGACGCCGTGAAATGCGGGAGGTTCACGGGCAGCGTCACGCCGTCCTGCCGCAGCGAAAACCCGCTCAACGCAAAATCGTCGGGATCGCTCGGCTGCAGCAGCCGCAGCCCGAGAATGGTGGCGATCACGATCAGGGCCTGCATCAGCAGATAGGGCACGAGGCGCGAGGCGATCAGCCGGCGCCGCGGCCGCGTAGGCGCCTTCGTAGCTGCCTTGATAGGTGCTTTGGCCGCGATCTCGCTCACAGCTTGATCAGGCCCTGCTGCACCGCCTCGAAGACCGCTTCGCTGCGCGTGTGCACCTCAAGCTTGCGATAGATGTTCTTGATATGGCCGGGCACGGTCTGCTTGGACAGGCCGAGATGGCTGGCGATCTCGGCATAGCTGAAGCCTTTTGCGATGCCCCAGAGAATGTCGATCTCGCGCGGTGTCAGCCTCGCCGTGTTGAGCGCCGGGCCGGGCGGCGGCTCCGCCGAATTTGGCGCGGCACCTTGGGTTCTGCGCACGATGAAGCGCGCGATGGAGGCCGAGATCGGCGAATGGCCGGCGACCAGATCGCGCACCGTGGTGGCGATGTCGGTGGGGAAGGCGTCCTTGAGCAGATAGCCGGTGGCGCCGACTGTGATCGCCGAGATCACGCTTTCCTCGTCCCCGAGGGCCGAGATCACCATGATCTCGGTGTCGGGGAAGCGCTGCCTCATCTCGCGGATCAGCTCGATGCCGTGGCCGTCGGGCAGGCGCAGATCGGTCAGCAGCACGCGGGGCGCGCCGCCGGCAAGCGCGGAACGGGCTTCGCCGAGCGTGCCGGCGCTGCGCACCTCGTAGCCGGCCTTGACCAGCGCATCCTGCAGCCGCCAGCAGGTCGGCGCGTCGTCCTCGACGAGGAGGATGGTGATGGCTTCACCCGTCTCGCCCTGTTCGGTCATGATCATGGTCCCGCGACCCGCGTGTCCCCCGCGGCGCAAGGGCAAGTTTAACCACCGGACGCAGGCAGCGACACCCATAATCATGGGGGCGGGAATGCCCCGTGTCCAAGTCGCGGCGCGGAGCGCTCCGACGCTGCGTCCCCGCTGGACCTCAGTTGCTCGCCAGCGGTAATGCCGGCTTGTCCGGCGGCATCGGTGGGGCCGGCAGGCGCTGGACCTTGATCTTCGCAGTGCCGCTATTGTTTCGGTAGAACAGATCGTGCGGCCCCTGGATCGCATCGAGCCAGGACGGGACCCACGACTCCGGAAGCAGCCGCGGGAATATCTGGACGGCGTCATTGACGTAGAAGAACAGCTCGCCGGACTCGGGCGCCACGAATTCGGCGACGACGCGGCCGGTCAACAGCTGCTTGGTCCAGACCTGGCCTGCCTCGGCGAGCATGGCCGGCGGAATCGGTTCGAATTTGCCGAGTCCGTCGAGCCTGCCCTTGAATTCGGCCGTGTCGTCGAGCCGCGCGGGGTACCTGTTGCGGCTCCTGCTGATGTCGTCCTCCGCGGGCAGGGTGGGCTTCATGCGGCGGGGAAATTCGTCGGCCGGCATCACATTGACTGCCTTGAGCGGCAGGTCGTTGATGCCTTTGCTGCCGACGCGCACCACGGGCTGAAACCAGTCCGCGGCGAACAGACGACGCTCCGGCAGCGCCACGTAGTGGTGCGGCTCGTAGGTCGCAAATCCGTTCACGCCGCTCATGATGGTGCGGTCGAACCATGGCTCTTTGATCTCGAGAAAGACGCGGTATTTGCGGCCCTTCTCGACGGCGAGCCCGCTCCACCAGCAAAAGTCCCTGGTGTCGAATAACGCGCGCGCGTCGACCGGCTCGTCCGTCACCGGCGTGCCGGTCTGGAACGCGGCCGAGCCCTTGACGGCAGGCGGCGAGCAGACCGATCCGAGGGCGAGACGTGCGGTGAACAGGCTGCTCGACACGATCAGCGCGGCGGAGCCGAAGATCGCGATCAGGAAGACCGCCGGCACCAGTCCCCTGGTGATGACGTGCTGCGCCGGGCTGGCGTTCAGGCGCATCCAGTGTCCGAGCCGCATCAACGGCCCCGGCTTGTCGATGTGCTCCATGCTCGCCCTGCGGCGCGACGTGTTCCATGCAAGACGCGCCCGCTCCTCGATGTCGTCACGCAACGTTCCGTTCTTTTGCCAGATCCACCAGGTGACGATCACCACGATCGAGGTCAGGAAGGGATAGTAGGTCGCGATGTTGAGCCAGGGGGCCGCATAGGACGGCACCACGTCTTGCAGCAGATTGGTCAGTGGCGCCACCACTGCGCCCATCACCCAGTCGATATTGGTGATGAAAGACAGTGCGCCGGTGCCCTCCAGGGCGCGGTCTTCGGACCATTGCACCAGCGCGTGCGCGATCCACGGCCACGCGGCGATCACGCCGGCCATGAACAAAAGCGAGAAATAGGCGACGCGCCGCCACCACACGGTGTCGCGCGTGAGGCTCGACATGGTGGCGTCCGGCGTGCTCATCCCAGTGAAGGCCCTGGCCTCCTCGGTACGACGCGGTCCCGTCGCCTTTTGCAGATAGGCGGCCTTCATGACCTCGCGCGCATGCTGCTCGTCGAGATCCTTGGTCTCTCCCTCCGATCGCAGCGGCAACCTCGTTCCGTCCGGCAGCAGCACCAGGCAGTTCGCCGGAAGCATGATGGGGGCGTAATCGTCGCAGCCGAGCAGCATGCGCTCGATGACGGCGAAGTGCACCACCGGCAGCCCGCCATTCACGTCGCCGCTGAGGATCGGACGCGGCCCGTAGCGGTACAGCACCGCTGCGCCGCTGCGTGAATCATGCCGCGGCCCGAGCGCCGATTGATATTCCCTGAAATGCTCGATCTCGCCGTCCTGGAAGCGCAACCGGTCGCCGAGCTGCTCGACCATCCAGACTAGCGGCACGAAGGACAGCGTGGATTCAGGATAGCCGCCGCCGATATCGGAATGGACGCCCGTGAACCACACTTCCTTGACGATCTGTCCCTCCGCCAGATGGCTCTGGTCGATCCGCAGCGGATGGAAGGTGGTGCGTTCGTCGTCGAGCGCGAGCGCGTGACAGGCGTGCCTGACCTTGTGCGACAGCCGGTGATTGCGGAACGAGATCGGCCAGATTGCCCAGTCGATGGCGAGGCGGAGCTCCTCGACCGGCACGCCGAAGGCCTCGACGGTGTCGAACAGGCCGAGGAATGCGATCTCGACCTCGCTGCGCCCGTTCATTTTGCTCCGCACCTCGGCATAGCTACGGTGCCCGCAAAGCCAGTGATAGACGAACAGCAGGAAGTCGCGGATCCAGCGCGTGACCCAGATCGTCGGCAAGCTCTTGGTCCAGGGCACGGTCTCGCGCCGATACTCGCGCCAGGCGGCTTTGACGTTGCGCCCCATCTCCGCGTGCGACACCGGCGTGTCGTCGATCTCCGCCGGCACCAAGCCCTGGCTCGCGATCAGCGCCGCCAGCGTGCGCGCGGTGAAGGCGCCGCGGCTGAAGCCGAAGATGTAGATCTCGTCGCCGGGTCGCCAATTCCAGCACAGGAAGCGATAGAGCTTGCGTACGTTGCCGGGGACGCCGATGCCGGTGGCGCCGTCGAGCGCGGCAAGCGGTGCCCAGCCGGCGGTGCCGACACCCTTGATGTAATGCGAGATCTGGTCCGGCTGGGTATGGTCCAGGGCCTCATACAGACGCCAGACGCTGGATTCCTGCTTGGTGAACGCATTGCCGGTGCCGTCGGCGAACAGCACCAGCTTGCGTCTTGGCAGGGCCGCGCCCGCGCCGGCATTGCTGTCTTGATCGCTGGGCGCGCGTTCCGGCCTCGGAGAATCGGCGTTCCCCCCGACATCATGATGCGTCATGGGCCCCTCCGGCAATTCGACAAGGAAAGCGTCAGGCCAAACCGGGCACCATTTCCCGGAATCAATCAGTGGTTGAAATCTCTGACTCATGAAAACACAGGTGCATTCTGCGCACAGTCGCGTTGAGGTAGCAAGCGGGATCGTGCGGCGTCGCCGTGTCGGGTCGTCGCTGGCTGGCGGCGGCGCTGCCTCCAGCGGTCGTTGTCTCCATGGCGACAGACTTGTGCTGGATGGGCTGACGCCGTTACGAGAGATCCACCCGCGGCGGCGGGTAGCGCCGCGCCAGCATCGACAGCGACAGATCGCGCTCGTCCGCCGGCAGCTCAAGATAGGCCAGCACCAGCGGCCGCTTCCAGTCGCCGACGCCGAAATCCATCGCCATCCATTTCTGCGGCTCGGGGCCTTCGAGGCCCCGGACCCAGACGAAATAGCGGGGGAGGTCGTCGGCGTCCGTCCTGCGTGTCCTGGCCATCAAACTGTCCGCTGCATCACATCTGCTGCCACAGGATATAGGGATCGGCGCGGCGAAGTGGAACGGCCTCAAGAAGCGTAATCTCTCCTCCTCGTCATTGCGAGGAGCTCTTGCGACGAAGCAATCCAGACTGTTTCCGCTGATGCATTCCGGGATTGCTTCGCTGCGCTCGCAATGACGATGCGGATACACGGGGGAGAAACGAAGCTATTGAGCTGCAGGAGATGATTCTCGGCCGGAACAAGGTCTGTCTGGACACTCGCCGCTTGGTCACACAAGATTCTGCTTGACCGAAATTCGGAAATATCGTATGTGTCGCTCATCCCGGCCCAAGGATAAGGGGCGTTTCGCGATCGTCACGATGCGCGGGCCGGGTGGCGGTGGACGTGGAGTGCATCGGCGCGCCAGCAATCGCAGGGCGGGTTTGGCCCGTGAGCGGTTGAGCAGCGCGCACACGACCGGTGCGGTCCGCGTACGGCAAAAGCGTGTCGTCCTGACGCCCGGGGTCTGTGCGTCAAGGCTTGTGGTGGTGAAGCGGCCCGACCGGGCACGCGCGCCAGTCATCCGCAAGGCGACGGGGGCAATAGTGCATCGCTCCCCGGGGAGAGCGCGCCATAAGCCGTAAAACCATTGCGCAGGGAAAGGCCGGGATGTCCTGGGCTGCCCTGTATGCCGCTGTGCATTTGTCTTCGCAATTTGCGCGCAGCGGACCGCGGGTGCCAGCCGGCGCCCGGCCTTCCCTGCGCCCTTTCCAAGGAAGGGGCGTCAAGAGAAGCACTGGACTCGGGCGTCATGCGTCGCGAGGCCGAAGAGGCGTGTCCTGTTACCTAGAAATTGAAGTGGGCACGCTGGTCCTGACGATCACCGCCACAACTCGCAGGTCGCCACGCGGTTGATGTCGGCGAGCCGGCGAGCGGCGTTTCCGTGCAGATCGAGGCTTTCGACCAGCGTCAGCAGGCGCCGATAGGCGTCCTCGGCAGTGTCGACCGGCAGCGGGGCCTCGTCAAAGGCCTCGACATAGCTGCCGATGACGCCGCTGAGCAGGCGGCACAGGCCGCGCTGGGCGGGATCGTGCTGGCCGAGCGTCTCGAGCTTCTGCTGAAAGGTCTGGAAGGTCCGCAAACCGTGGTGTTGCTGCGAAAGCCACGCGTGCAGGTCGTTCATATGAGCTCCTTCGAGTTACGGAAGAAGCTACCGGTTTATACAGTGGAGATGAGGGGATGGCTAGGGAGGGGGGAGAGCGAGTGTGTTGAGCCAGTCCGCCTTCGCCAAGGCTTCGGCGCGACAGCCTTCGCCGCTTCGCATGGATATGGCTGCGCCCGGCTTGCCGAGCCGTAGCTGCGAAGCAGCGAAGGCTGGTGCCCCTGGCCGGAATCGAACCAGCACTCCTTGCGGAACTCGATTTTGAGTCGAGCGCGTCTACCAGTTCCGCCACAGGGGCCCTCGGTCGGCCCTTGCAGGGAGCGTCGCGAAGCCGGCGGACTATAGCCATGGACAAAGCGGGGTCAACCCGCGCCAAAGTGATGTCAGCCGTTCTCGACAGCCGCATGGAGCGGGTCTAGAGGCTTAGGAGCGCGACCTACCGGAAAGAGGCTGCCGTGACGACCCAGAGTGCCGCCATACCTGCTGCGTTCAAGCCGGCTGCGAGCGGCGCTGCGCTGACGGCCTCGCTGCTCGTCACGCTGATTGCAGCCGCGACCATCGCGGGCGCCTGGTTCTTCCAGCTCGTGCTGGAGATCCTGCCCTGTCCGCTCTGCCTGGAGCAGCGCTACGCCTATTATCTCGCGATTCCGCTCGGTGCGCTCACGGCGCTGGCGGCGCGGAGCGGCGCGCCGCGGCCACTGCTGCTGGCGGGGCTGGCGATCCTCGCGCTGGCAACGCTCGCCAATGCCGGTCTCGGCACCTACCATTCCGGCGTTGAATGGGGGTTCTGGAAGGGGCCGACCGATTGCAGCGGTCCCGTCGTCAATCTCGGCAATGCCGGCGATCTGTTCTCAAAGCTCGACACCGTGAAGGTGGTGCGTTGCGACGAGGTGCAGTGGCGCTTCCTCGGCCTCTCGCTCGCCGGCTACAACGTCCTGATCTCGCTGCTCATGGCCGCGATTGCCGCGTGGGGATTTGCGAAGACGGCGAGAGGCTAGGTCAGCTGCCGTAGGTGGGCAGGCAGGCTGCCGTAGGGTGGGCAAAGGCGCGCCCTTCGCGCGCCGTGCCCACCATCTCGTAGTGATAAGGTCGAAAGAGAACGTGGGCACGGCGCTATGCGCCTTTGCCCACCCTACGAGAGCGGAGTTCGCGAGGCGCACCGCGCGCCGTTAATCATCCACATCGTCCTGCGTACGCCCGAACAGATGCACGATGCCCGGCGTTGCGATCGTCACGAACACGAAACGCGACAAATGGTGGGCCCCGACGAAGATCGGGTCGATGTGCAGCGTCAGCGCCAGCGCCAGCATGGCATCCATCGCGCCCGGCGCGAAGGCGACGACGGCGTCGGAGAATCTGACCTGGGTGGTCAGCGCCACGATGCCGACGAAGATGGCGGAGACGGCGATTGCGACCGTGAACGAGCCCAGCGCCGCGTTGAGGTGGCCGGCCAGCGTCTTGATCCGCATCCGCGCGAAGCGGCTGCCGATCAGCGCGCCGATCCCGACCAGCGCCACGCCGCGCACCCAGTCCGGCAGGCCGCCCTCGACCCAGCCGGCGCCATGCAGCACGCTGGAGGCGATCATGGCGCCGAACATCCAGCTCGCGGGAAACCTGATCAGGCGAAGGACCAGCGCCATGGCCAGCGACGCCGCGGCCAGCTCGACGAGATCGAGCGGCGAGGCGATCGTCGTCGCCAGCGACGGCGCGGTGGAGGGGGCGACGCCCGCAAACGCGAGCACCATCGGCAGGGCCGCGGTGAGGATGATGACGCGCATGGTCTGCACCACCGCGATTCCCGGCAGGTCGGCGCCGCGCTCGACCGCCAGGATCGTGATCTGCGACAGCGCGCCGGGGCTGCCGGCCAGGAAGGCCGAGGTGCGGTCCCAGCCATGGATGCGCTGGAGGTAATAGCTCGAGCCGAAGGTCGAGCAGAAGGTCGCGAGCGCAAGCAGCCCGATGGTGAGGGGATATGCGCCGACCTGCTGAAGCAGATGGCGCGAGACCACCGAGCCCAGCGAAATGCCGAGCAGCACCAGCACGGTCTGGGTCAGGAGCGGCGGCAGCGCGAGCTGGCGCCCGGCGATCGCGGCGATCCCGACCGCGATCATCGAGCCGGAGATCAGCCCGCCGGGAAGGCCGGCGAGGAGAAACACAAGGCCGCCGGCGGTGCCGATGACGAGCGTCTCCGCCGTGCTCAGGATCTTGGCACGGCTCGGCCATTCAAACGACAGGGAGGCGGCAATTTGCTTCACGCCACCTTATCGCAAATCAGCGAGAGGCGCACAATTGCAGGCTCGTCATGCCGCAATGCGCGCGCCTCTCGCTGGAAGCTCGCGGAAGATCGTGTCGGGGCTACTTCTTGTCGGCAGCCGGCGCGGCGGCGCCCGCCTTGGCGGTCTTGATGCATTCGGAGCGGAATTTCTTGCGCTCCTTGCCGTGCAGGCCCTTGGCGTCGGCCTGCTTGGAGCATTCGAGCGACTCCGCCGAGCGCTCCTTCGGGGCTTTCTTGTCGGCGGTGGCGGCAGGTTCGGTCTTGGCAGCCGGCGCGGCGGTCTGCGCGAAGGCAGTGCCGCCGGCGAGCAGGGAGGCGAGGGCGACGGCGGCGAGGCGAGAGGCGAGGGTCATGGTGTTGCACTCATCTTGCGAGAATTGCGAAGGGCTGCGAACGTCGGCTCGCATTGCTGAACGCGACATGAATAATCTGAACGGCGCCGTTACTATATTTTGGCGGCCGGGAGCCATCGCTTCCTTGTCGCAAATGGCCGGCACGCTAGGATAGCAATTCTTGTTTCACTTCCCCTCGGGGGAAGACCAAGGAGGAGACCTAAGGATGACCATTCAATCAAAAATGCTGTGCGCGATTGCGTTGTCGGGATTTGCTGTGCTCTCGGTATCGGCGCCGGCGCAGGCGCTGACGTCGCAGGAGTGCAGCGCCAAATACCAGGCGGCCAAGAAGGACGGCTCGCTCGGCACCATGAAGTGGAATGACTTCCGCAAGGCCCAGTGCGGCGCGGATGCAACGCCGGCTGCTGCAGCACCGGCTGCTCCTGCACCGACCGCGGCTGCGCCCGCCGAGCCGAAGCAGGCCAAGAAGGAGGCGGCCCCCGCCGCCGCGCCGACCCTGCCGGCGGGACCTGCGATCTATCCGAACGCGATCGATCCGAAATATGCCAAGGAGACCCCGGGCAAGGGGCGCCTGCACACCTGCGTCGACCAGTACAACGCCAACAAGACCACCAACGGCAACGGCGGCATGAAGTGGATCCAGAAGGGCGGCGGCTACTACAGCGAATGCAACAAGAAGCTGAAGGGCGCTGCCTGAGCTTCGAATCGATACGAAGGCCGGAGCACCGCTCCGGCCTTTTCACTTGATTTTGAGTTGGAGCATTATCTTTCGGAAAACCGCTGCACACTTTGCGCTCACGCGGCCCTTCGGGTCCGGATCATGCTCTAGTTGAGCAGCTTTTCGGCCGATTTCGCCACCAGTTGCGACCGCTTGCGCGGGCCGCGCTCGACGAACAACAGGCTCTGGCCGAAGATGAAGCAATAGAACAGGAAGGCCTGCGCCTCGGCCTCCTCGGGTGCAAGCCCGGTCGCGCGATAGAGCTCGGCCACGTGCTTGAGCCGCGCTGCGTCCACGCTCGCCACGGCCGCCGCGGCGCTCTCGTCGGAGCGGGCCCATTGCCGGATCGCGAGCTCGATCGCCATGGCTTCCGGATTGAGCCGCTCGGAGTAGAGCTGGATCACCGCCTTCAGCCGTTCGCGGGGCGGTTGACCATCGAGGCGCGTCTGCTGCGCGATCGACGCGGCCCGCCCCTCGCGCCAATGTTGCAGCATGGCATCGAGCAGCGCGGCGCGGTCGGCGAAGCGGCGGTAGAAGCCGCCCTTGGTGACGCCGAGATTCTTGGCAAGCACCTCGACCCTGACACCCTCGACCCCCGCGCGGGCGAGCTCGGCAAACCCCGCCTCGACCCAGACATCGCCCTTGCCGTCGCTCATGAATGAAGCCTCTCGAACTCTTGATACGGTGCCGTATTGCTAACGCGTCTCGTGCCTGATACGCTACCGTATCAATCAATAAACAACGAGGGCGGAAAATGGCGATGGAGCAGGAGGCGACCTATCGCGGCACGGTCTATCCGTGGCAATGCGACCATGTCGGCCACATGAACATCATGTGGTATGTCGGCAAATTCGACGAAGCCAACTGGAATCTATTCGCCCGCCTCGGCCTCACGCCGAGCTATTTGCGTTCCTCCGGCCGCGGCATGGCCGCCGTGCAGCAGAACATCGCCTACAGGCGCGAGCTGCTCGCCGGCGACATCGTCGAGATCCGTAGCCATCTGCTCGAGGTGCGCGAAAAGTTGATCCGCTTCCGGCACGACATGACGAATGCCGAGACCGGCGAGATCGCGGCGATTTGCGAGATCACCGGCGTGCACATGGATCGAACCCAGCGCAAATCGGCGCCGTTCACGGATGCCGTCCGCGAGATCGCTCTTCGGCATCTCGCCGAGCCGGCCGAGGCCTGAGCCATGGCTGCGTTCGAGCCGAAGAACCCGGGCTATCGGGCGGCGGCCATCGCCATGTTCGACGGCCAGCCGGCGATGCACACGCTCGGCATCGTGATCGTCCGCCTCGCACCGGGCGAGGCCGAGCTGGCGATGCTGCATTCCGCGGCCTTCACCCAGCAGAACGGGTTTGTTCATGCCGGCATCATCACCGCCGGGCTGGACAACGCCTGCGGCGTTGCCGCCTTCACCCTGATGCCGCGCGAGGCTGATATCCTTACCGTCGAGTTCAAGACCACGCTGCTGGCTCCGGCTAAAGGCGAGCGCTTCGTCTTCAAGGCCGAGGTCGTCAAGCCCGGCCGCACGCTGACGTTCTGCGAGGCCAGGGCGTTTGCCGAGCACGAGGGCAAGACCACGCTGATTGCAACGATGACCGGCACGTTGATGGCGATGCTGCCGCGCATTGCAGCGCCACCCGCGGCGAGTGCGTCCGGCGCATAGCCTGACGGTCACGCTGCTGGTGCGATGACATCGCCGTCGCGACACTCTATATGACGAGTAACAATTCCCGGTCCCGACCGTATTCAGGGAGATGGGACCGAAACGGGACGAGATATGGCTGGATTTGAGACTAAGGGCCTTGCGCCGACGCGGCGCGCGGCGTTGACGTTGATCGGGGCGGGCGCCCTCGCACTGACGGGCGCCTCGGCGCGCGCGGCGACCGACGACAACGAGGTGCTGACCGAAGCCAAGGTGCTGCGCGATCCCGACACGCCCGTCGCCGGCAATTCCAACGGTAACGTCACGATCGTCGAATGGTCCGACTACAATTGCCCCTATTGCCGCAAGCTCGAGCCCGAGCTGCGCCAGGTCGTTCAGGACGACGGCAAGGTGCGGCTGGTGATGAAGGATTGGCCGATCCTCGGGCCGGTCTCCGTCACCGCGGCGCGGACCGCTCTCGCGGCAAAATTCCAGGACAAATACCATCAGGCCCATGATGCCTTGATGGGCGTCAGCTCGCGCCTGACCGAGCCGCGCATCAACGAGCTGCTTGCCGCCGCCGGCCTCGACATGGATCGCCTGAAGCGCGATCTCGCCGGCCATGGCAGCGATATCGACGCCCTGCTCAAGCGCAACAACGAGCAGGCCGAAGCCTTCGGTTTCAGCGGCACCCCGTCTTTCATCGTCGGCAAGTACCGCGTCCCCGGCGTGCTCAGCATGACCGAGTTCGAGCAGGTCATCGCCGATGCGCGCAAGGCCAAGATGAACTGAGGCGCATCGGCGGTAGCCAACGCAAAGGCGCCGCCGCGGAGCTCGCGACGGCGCCTCGTTCATGATGGGCGTTATTACTTCGACGAGATCCGGACCCAGTCCTTGTGCGCGCGGTCGCGCAGCGCATCCCAATCCGCCTTCGCGACATCCCAGTTCACGATGGTGCGATTGGTGGTCGCGACCTCGCCATTGGCGACGGACGAGGTCTGCATGGAGTCATAGACATACACGCCGCCGGCAAGCAGCAGCGCGCCAAGGATCATTCCGAAAAAAGTCTGCATTTGCGAACCTCCGGTGGGCCAGCAATAACGTCGGCCCGGAGCGATGGTTCCGCGGCAGTGCGGCGCGGATAAGGACGGGTTGTTCACCCCGCGTTCAGCCACTGCACCAGCTCCGCGTTGATCTCGCGCGGATAGGTGTGGCTGAGGTCGTCGATCTCGCGATAGGTGACATCAGCCCCGGCCGTTGCGAGCGCGGCCTGGGTCTGGCGCGCGGTCTGCACCGGAAACATCCAGTCGAGCTTGCCGTGGGTGATGAAGATGGGCAGCCCCTGCAGGCGCGCGGCGTCGGCCATCTCCGCCATCAGCGGATGGAAGGTTGCCGAGACCGGCGCCAGATGGGTGAAAGGCGAGGCGCCGTCGAGGCCGCTGACGTAACTGAAGGTGCCGCCGTCGCTCATGCCGGTCAGCAGCATGCGCGAGGCGTCGATGCTCCAGCGGCTGCGCACGGTTTCGAGGATACGCATGAGGTTAGGCGTATCGGCATCATCGCCCATCAGCGCCCAGGTCGGACCGGTCGCGGTTGGCGCCACCAGAATCGTGCCAAGGCTGCGGGCGTCGCGCAACCAGCTCCACAGGAAACCGCGTCCGTTGCCGCTGCCGCCATGCAGCGCCATCACCAGCGGCATGGCACGCTCGGGCGTATAGTCCTCAGGCACATAGACCGAGAAGCCGCCGCGGCTGCCGGGTTCGTTGTGATCGTGGAAGATGCCAGTATTTTCGCTCGCGCCGACGTCGAGCCGCGACAACAGATCCGCATTTTCGCGATTGGCGGTGTTGAGGAAGAAGCTGCTTACGGGAGGAAATTGCATCGCCAGGGGATAAAGCGCCTCCTGCGCGCGCGGCACGTGGCGCAGCGCGCGGAAGACAGCGATGAGATCGCCATTGCCGCGCTCCACCTCGCGGATCCCGGCAAAGGCGGCGAGCGTCTCGCCGCAGGCGCAATCGAGCCGCTCGCGGAGGCCCGCGAACTGCTCTGGCCACTTTCCAATAGCCGCGTGTGCCGCTTGCAGCGCCTCATCCGGTGCGCCGATCGCGTTCATCACGGTAGCGAACGCCGGCGGATGCAGATGGCGTTGGAAGAAGCCGAGTGCTTCCAGCGCATTGAGCAGCGGCGGCAGCACGGCCACGATGTCGTCGATCACGGCCTCGCTCATCGCGGCTTCCTTCAGCGTGGGATCAATGCAGCTTCGGTGCCTTCAAGAGCTTGAAGCGATCGGTGGAGGTCACCGTGACGTCGAAGGTGACGCCTTGGTGGTACACGGTCAGCGGCACGTCGACGCCGGCGGTGCCGAGCGCCCACATCTTCTTGTAGAAGGCGGTCTGGCTCGTGACCTTGTCCCCGTTCACGGCGAGGATGATGTCGTCGGTCTTGAGCTCGGCGCGCGCGGCAGGGCCGTTGGGGGAGATCCCGATCACGACCAAGCGGTTGTCGATCTCGGTCGAGTAGAGCCCGAGCCAGGGGCGCGCCGGCTTGTTGACGCGACCGAACTTGCGCAGATCGTCCAGGATCGGCTTCAAGAGGTCGATCGGCACGACCATGTTGACATGCTCGGCCTTGCCGTCGCGCTCCCGCTCCAGCTGAAGCGAGCCGATGCCGATCAGCTCGCCGCGCTCGTTGAGCAGCGCCGTGCCGCCCCAGTTCGGATGCGCGGGATAGGTGAAGACGGCTTCGTCCAGCAGATATTCCCAATAGCCGGCGAATTCCTGCTTGGCCACGATCTGGCTGGCGACCGAGCGCGTGCGACCGCCGGCGCCGCCGACCACGACGCGGTCGCCGATCCCGGTTTCTGCCGAGCTGCCGAGCGGCAACGGTTCGACGTCGAGCTCACCGAGGGCTTGCACCAGGCCGAAGCCGGTTTCGGAATCGAAACCGAGCGCATGGCCTTCGACCACCCGCCCATCGCCGAGGTGCAGCCACACCGATTCCGCCTCGGTGATGAGATAGCCGATGGTGAGCACCAGTCCGTGATCGATCACGACGCCGTTGCCGGCGCGTTCGGTGCCCAGCGTCTCGGCGCTGAAGGCGTCCGGCGGGACGATGGCGTGCAGGCCAACGACGGATGCGAGCGCGCGGTCGAGATCGAAACCGTAGTCGCCCGCACGCGGCTGATTGGCCGGCGGCACTCTCCATTCGGTCAAAGCGGGCATGGAGTTCTCCTGGCTGAGTGCATCGCTCCGTGATTGCTGCAGAGCGACGCGCGAAGCCCGCATAATTTAGGCCGGGGCAGGCCGTCTTGAAAGCCTCGTTCCCAATTATTCGTGAGAGCGCCGCGTGAAATCTTTGAAAGGCACGGAAACACCTTGTGCACGAGCGGTAGGCACCCCTCAATCCGGCATGCGCCGCATGGCTGGTGTCCGGCGAGGTGCTAGGCGCCGTACCATGAAGCTGCTAACCATTGCCGCTTCGTTTGACCAAGGGATCACGGACCGAAGCAATGGACAACCGCAGCGATATCTGGCGTGGCGTCGACACGATCAAGGGGCGTTTCATCGACCTCAGCGACAAGGTCTGGGGCATGCCCGAGGTGTGCTACACCGAGGCGCGGTCCGCCGCCGAGCATCTCGCCGAGCTGCGTCATCAGGGTTTCCGCATCACCGAGAACGTCGCCGGCATTCCGACCGCAGTGATGGGCGAGTGGGGCGAGGGCGGTCCGGTCATCGCATTCATGGGCGAATATGACGCCCTTCCCGGTCTCAGCCAGGAAGCGGGTGTCGCCGAGCATCGTCCGATCGAAGCCGGTGGGCACGGCCATGGCTGTGGTCACAATCTGCTCGGTTCCGCCGCGCTGCTCGCCGCGACCGCGGTGAAGGACTGGCTTGCCGAAAACAAGGTGCCAGGTCGCGTGCGCTATTATGGCTGTCCGGCTGAAGAAGGCGGCGCCGCAAAGGCCTTCATGGTGCGCTCCGGCGCGTTCGAGGACGCCGACATCGCCATCACCTGGCATCCGCACAGCTTCTGGGAGGTCGCGGTGACGCCGTCGCTCGCCAACACGCGCGCGGATTTCATCTTCACCGGTCGCACCTCGCATGCCGCGGCCTCGCCGCATCTCGGCCGCTCCGCGCTCGATGCGGTGGAGTTGATGAATGTCGGCGTGAACTACATGCGCGAGCACATGCCGAGCGATGCGCGGGTGCATTACGCGCTGCTCGACACCGGCGGCATTGCGCCGAACGTGGTCCAGGCCCATGCGCGGGTGCGCTATTCGATCCGCGCCCGTGACCTTCCCGGCATGAACGAGCTGGTCGGACGTGTGAGCAAGATCGCCGAGGGCGCGGCGCTGATGACCGAGACCAAGGTCGAGATGAAGATCATCTCCGCGGTCTCCAACATCCTGCCGAACACGCCGCTGGAGCAGGCGCTGCACCGGGTCATGGAAGAGCTCGGACCGCCGCATTTCGACGATGCCGACAAGGGCTTTGCCAGCCAGATCCGCGCGACCTTGAGCGACAAGGATATCGCGTCGGTCTTTTACGCGATCGGCATGGAGCAGACCGATCGGCCGCTGGCCGACTTCTTGGTGCCGCTCGATGCCAAGCGCAACCCGCTGGTCGGCTCGACCGACGTCGGCGACGTCAGCTGGGTGGTGCCGACCGTGCAGGTTCACGCCCCCACGGTTGCAATCGGCACGCCGTTCCACACCTGGCAGGTGGTGGCGCAGGGCAAGAGCCCGCATGCCCACAAGGCCATGGTGCAGGCCGCCAAGGCGATGGCCGGTCTCGGCATCAAGGCGCTGACAGATCCGGAACTGATCAAGGCGGCCAAGGCCGACTTGAAGAAGCGAACGGCCAAGACGCCGTATGTCTGTCCGCTGCCGGATCACGTCGAGCCGCCGCTCGACATGTCCGTCGCGTAGAATTTCGCCTCCACACTTCGTCTGATCCTGCGAACAAATTTTCCGCAGTGCAGCGTGCAATCCAGCATGTTTTGATGCTGGATTGCCGAACGGATGGGCTGCAGAACACAGTTTTGCCCAACAGACAGCCAGAAGACCGTTTGCATACACACGGTCCCAGTTGACGCGCCCCCCATTCGGTGTGCCATCTACTGCCAGCTAATTGGGCGGCCGCCTCTGACGGCCGTCTTCATCACGATGGGAACCAGACGGGGGACAACCATGCTGGATAAAGAACTGCGTTCGATGATCGGCCAGGTGAAGGACGGACGGATGGATCGCCGCGCCTTCATCACGCGCATGGCCGCGGTCGGTCTCACTGCCCCGCTGGCCAACCAGATCCTCGCGCTCGGCGGCGTCGCCATGGCCGAGGGCGCCTCGACCTACAAGCCGACCAAGCGTGGCGGCGGTGGTGCGCTGAAGCTGCTGTGGTGGCAGGGCCCGACCTTGCTCAATCCGCATTTCGCCACCGGCACCAAGGACCAGGACGGTGCGCGCTTGTTCTACGAGCCGCTGGCCTGTTGGGATCCCGACGGCAACATGAAGCTGGTTCTCGCCGCCGAAATTCCCTCGATCCAGAACGGCGGCCTGGCCGCCGACGGCAAGTCGGTGACCTGGAAGCTCAAGCCCGGCGTTAAATGGCATGACGGCGCGCCGTTCACTGCCGACGACGTCGTATTCAACTGGGAATACGCCAAGGATCCCGCGACCTCCGCGCTGACGATCGCGACGCTCCGCGACATCACGGTGGAGAAAGTGGATGACCTCACGGTCCGCATCCTCTTCAACAAGCCGACGCCGTTCTGGGCCGACGCCTTCGTCGGTGCGCCCAACACCATTATCCCGAAACATCTGTTCAAGGACTATATGGGGTCCAAATCGCGGGAGGCGCCGACCAACCTCTCGCCGGTCGGTACCGGCCCCTACAAGTTCGTCGAGTTCAAGCCGGGCGACCTCGTCCGCGGCGTGCTCAACCCCGATTATCACATGCCGAGCCGCCCCTATTTCGACTCGGTCGAGATGAAGGGCGGCGGCGACGCCGTCTCGGCCGCGCGGGCGGTGATCCAGACCGGCGAATACGATTTCGGCTGGAACATCCAGGTCGAGGACGACGTGCTGTTGCGCCTGGAGAAGGGCGGCAAGGGCAAGACCGTCTATGCGGTCGGTGGCGACACCGAGTTCATCGCGCTGAACTTCACCGATCCCAACACCGAGGTCGATGGCGAACGCTCCTCGATCAAGACCAAGCACCCGCTGTTCTCGGATCCGGCGGTGCGCAAGGCGCTCTCGCTGCTGATCGATCGCGAGTCGGTCAAGAAGGCGATCTATGGTCGCGCCGGCCGCACCACGGCCAACTTCCTCAACGGTCCCGAAAAGTTCGTCTCCAAGAACACCTCGTGGGAGTTCAGCATCGAGAAGGCCTCGAAGATCCTCGACGAGGCCGGCTGGAAGCCGGGCGCCGACGGCATCCGCGAGAAGGACGGCAAGAAGCTGAAGCTGCTCTACCAGACCTCGATCAACGGTCCGCGCCAGAAGACCCAGGCAATCGTCAAGCAGGCCTGCCAGAAGGCGGGCATCGACGTCGAATTGAAATCGGTCGTCGCCTCCGTGTTCTTCTCGTCCGATGTCGGCAATCCCGATACCTATTCCAAATTCTACGCCGACATGGAGATGTTCCAGATCCCGCTGAGCCAGCCCGATCCGTCGCAGCACATGCGTCGCTATCTCTCGACCCTCGTCGCCACCAAGGAGAACAAGTGGCAGGGCACCAACTTCCCGCGCTGGGTCAACAAGGAATATGACGCAACCATCCAGGCTGCGGACGGCGAGATGGATCCGGTCAAGCGCGCCGCGCTCTACATCAAGGCCAACGACCTGATGTACCAGGACACCGTGTTCATCCCGGTGCAGCATCGCCTCAAGGTCGAGGCAGCGGCCAACAATCTGCGCCCGGTCGTGTCCGGCTGGGCCAACGAAACGGACAATCTGTTCGACTGGTACCGCGAGGAATGATCCCCCAACTCTAGACGGGGCCTTCCCTCATGAGCCAATACGTCCTGCGTCGCCTGATGATCGCGATTCCGAGCCTGCTCGGAATCTCGGTCGTGCTGTTCGTCGTGCTCGCGCTCGCGCCCGGCGATCCGTTCTCCGAGCTGGCGACCAACCCGAACGTGCCGCCCGAGGTACAGGCGGCGTTCCGGGCCAAGTTCGGCCTCGACGATCCGATCCACCTTCGTTACCTGCACTGGCTCAACGCCATGCTGCACGGCGACTGGGGCTTCTCCTTCGTCAGCCGGATGAACGTCGACACGCTCATCCTGCAGCGCCTGCCGGCCACGCTCTACGTGATCGGCTCGGCGCAGATCCTGGCGCTGCTGATCGCGATTCCGGTCGGCGTCTATGCCGCCACGAAGCCCTATTCGCTGTTCGACCAGATCGCCAACACACTCGCGTTCGTCGGCTTCTCGCTGCCGACCTTCTTCACCGGCATCCTGTTCATCCTGATCTTCTCGGTCACGCTGGACTGGCTGCCTTTCGTCTACACCACCGACATCAAGGGCACCGGCATCCACTGGGTGCTGGAGATGATCCGTCAGGCGATCATGCCGGTGGCGGTGCTCGGCCTGTTCCAGGCGGCGTCGATGACGCGTTTCGTGCGCTCGGCGATGCTGGATGTGATCCGGCTCGACTATGTCACCACCGCCCGCGCCAAGGGGCTCGGGCAGGCCAAGGTCATCGTCAAGCATGTCATGCGCAACGCCATGATTCCGGTCGTGACGTTGATCGCGCTGCAAATGCCCGCGGTGTTCGGCGGCGCCATCGTCACCGAGCAGATCTTCCGTATTCCGGGCATCGGCTCGCTGCTGATCTCCTCCATCCTTTCCAACGACACGCCGGTGGTGATGGCCGTCACCTTCGTCTTTGCGTGTCTGGTCGTGCTGTTCAATCTCATCGCGGACGTGCTTTATGGCTGGCTTGACCCTCGCATCTCCCTCCGCTGAGCGGCGCGTCTACTCGCCCTGGCGCGAGACGTGGCGGCGCTACAGCCGCCACAAGCTTGCCGTGGTCAGCGCGTTCCTGCTGCTCGTTCTGATCCTGGCGGTGGTGCTCGGCCCCTTCATCTGGCGCGTCAAGATCGACGACATCGACATCGTCGCAGGCATGCAGGGGCCCTCGCCGGCGCATCCCTTCGGCACCGACGATCTCGGGCAGGACATCCTCGCCCGCATGATCTATGGCGGGCGCATCTCGCTCGCGGTCGGCCTCGCCGCGATGCTGGTCTCGGTCTTCGTCGGTGTGCTGATCGGCGCGCTCGCCGGCATGTCGCGCGGTGCGCTCGGCCACGGGCTGATGTGGCTGACCGATCTGTTCCTGTCGCTGCCGCAATTGCCGCTGCTGCTGCTGCTGATCTATCTCTTCCGCGACGGTCTGAAGGCCGCGTTCGGTCCGGAGGGCGGTATCTTCATCCTGATCGTGCTCGTGATCGGCGGCCTGCGCTGGATGCCGGTGGCGCGGCTCGTGCGCGCCCAGTTCCTGTCGATCCGCGAGAAGGAGTTCGTCGAGGCCGCGCGGGCGCTCGGGGCGAGCCCGGTGCGGCAGGTGGTACGTCACATCCTGCCCAATGCGCTCGGTCCGGTGATCATCGCCGGCACCATCGACGTCGCCGCCGCCATCATCGCGGAATCGACGCTGTCCTTCCTCGGCCTCGGCTTCCCGCCCGACACGCCGACCTGGGGCCGGCTGCTGTATGACGCAAAGGACTTTCTCGATATCGGCCCGCACTGGGCGCTGTTTCCGGGTGGCGCGATCTTCATCGCGGTGGTCGCCATCAACTTCATCGGCGACGGCCTGCGTGACGCACTCGATGCGCGACGGGTGATCTGATGGCGCCGCTGCTCGAGATCAAGGGACTGAAGACCCACTTCTCCACGGACGACGGCATCCTCCAGGCCGTCGACGGCGTCGACATCTCCATCAACCGGGGCGAGACGCTCTGCGTGGTCGGCGAATCCGGCTGCGGCAAGACCGTCACCGCGATGTCGATCCTGAAGCTGATCGCGATGCCGCCGGGCCGCATCGCGGCGGGTCAGATCATCTTCGAGGGTCGCGATCTCGTGCCGCTGACCAGCAACGAGCTCGACGAGATCAGGGCCAAGGAGATCGGCTTCATCTTCCAGGAGCCGATGACCTCGCTCAACCCGGTGCTCACCGTCGGCGAGCAGATCGCCGAGAGCCTGCGCCGCCACGAGGCCGTGACCAGGAAGCAGGCGCTCGATCGCACCATCGAGATGCTGAAGCTGGTGCAGATCCCCAACGCCGAAGGCCGCGTGCACAATTATCCGCACCAGTTCTCCGGTGGCATGCGCCAGCGAGTGATGATCGCGATGGCGCTCGCCTGCAAGCCGAAGCTGATCATCGCCGACGAGCCCACCACCGCGCTCGACGTGACCATCCAGGCCCAGATCCTGGACCTGCTCCAGGACATGAAGGAGCGCTTCGGCATGGCGGTGATGCTGATCACCCATGCCATGGGCGTCGTCGCCGAAACCGCGCAGCGCGTCGTCGTGATGTATGCCGGCAAGGTGGTCGAAGAAGCGCCGGTCGATGATCTCTTCGGCAATCCCGGCCATCCCTATACGCAAGGGTTGATTCGCTCGATCCCGCGCATCGATCTCGACAGCGAGCACAAGACGCGGCTCGAGGCGATCGGCGGCTCGGTGCCGATCCTGATCAATCCGCCGGTCGGCTGCCGCTTTGCGCCACGCTGCAAGTTCGCCATGAACGTCTGCACCGAGAAGGAGCCGCTGCTGCGCGAGATCGCACCCGGCCATCGCATGGCCTGTCATCTCGGCGATACAAATCTGGGAGGTGCGGCATGAGCGAACCCTTGCTGCAAGTCTCCAATCTGAAGAAGCATTTCCCCGTGCTCGGTGGCCTGCTGTCGCGCCAGGTTGGCACCGTCTATGCGGTCGACGGCGTGTCGTTCTCGGTCAATCGCGGCGAGACGCTCGGTCTCGTCGGTGAATCCGGCTGCGGCAAGTCGACGACGGGACGCTGCGTGCTGCGCCTGATCGAGCCGACCGACGGTGAGGTCACTTTCGACGGCCAGGACGTGCGCAGCCTCGGCGGCAACGATCTGCGCGCGATGCGGCGCAACATGCAGCTGGTGTTCCAGGATCCGTTCGCCTCGCTCAATCCGCGCATGACGGTCGGCGCGATCCTCGGCGAGGCCTTCACCATCCATAACCTTGCGACCTCCGCCAAGGAGCGCGAGGAGCGCGTCGCGGGCCTGCTGGTCAAGGTCGGGCTCAAGGCCGAGCACATGCGGCGCTATCCGCACGAATTCTCCGGCGGCCAGCGCCAGCGCATCGTGATCGCGCGCGCGCTCGCGGTCGAGCCGAAGCTGATCGTCTGCGACGAGCCGGTCTCGGCGCTCGACGTGTCGATCCAGGCCCAGGTCATCAATCTGCTGGAAGACCTCCAGGCCGAGTTGAACCTCACCTATCTCTTCGTCGCGCACGACCTCTCGGTGGTCGAGCACATCTCCGACCGCGTCGCGGTGATGTATCTCGGCCGGATCGTCGAGCTGGCGAAAGCGAGCGATCTCTACCGCAACCCGCAGCATCCCTACACCAGGGCGTTGTTGTCGGCGGTGCCGGTGCCCGATCCAAAGCTCAAGCGCGAGCGCATCCGCCTCAAGGGCGACGTGCCGAGCCCGATGAAGCCGCCGTCGGGCTGTCACTTCCACACCCGCTGCCCGATCGCCCAGCCGCGCTGCGCGGAAAGCGCGCCCGTGCTGAAGGAAGGGGCGGGCGGGCATTTCGTGGCGTGTCATCTGGCGTAGTGCGATGAACACGTAGGGTGGGCAAAGCGAAGCGTGCCCACGATTCTGAAGACGTGGGCACGGCGCTGTCGCGCCTTTGCCCACCCTACGCACATTCATCAGGGAAGCAGGCCGTACTCCGACAAAGCCTGCCTGAAGGTCTCCACGGACGTGTGCTGATGCGCGAACAAGCCCGCCTCTCGCGCGCCGGCGACGTTGGCTGCGAGATCGTCGACGAACAGGACGGTCTGCGGCCTCAAGCCGAGCTCCGAGAGGCAGAGGCGATAGCAGTGCGGGTCCGGCTTGGCGGTCTTGAATTGCGCCGAGGTGTAGATCCGGGCGCCGAACAGCGGGCGCAATTCCGGCAGCAGCGTGTCGATGTGGTCGGCAACCAGCGTGGTATTGTTGGTCAGGACGGCGATATCGACGGTGTTTCGCAGGCTGCCGGCAACGTCCAGCATCGCGCGATCGGCCTGCATCGAACGACGCCGGGCCTCCACCCATTCATCGAGCGAGAGGGGATAGCCGATGCGTTCACCAAAGCCCCGCAAATAGTCGGCGGCCTCGAGCGCGCCGGAATCGCCGAGCAGCTCGAATCCGCTGTCCCAGATCGCGTTGTGAACGGCTTCGCTGCTGGTCCCCGCAAGCTCCGCCAGATAGGCGACGCGCGTCGCCCTGTCGTAGTCGCAGAGGACATTGTCCATGTCGAAGAGGACAAGCTTGATGGCATCAGTCACGGCGACGCTCGCGCATTGGCCGAACATCCGGCCCTGGCGTGAGTCATATCGCGCCGGAACGCGGGCGACAAATCAGGTGCTGGCTAGGGCTGCGATGCGCGCCGCCGCGCCAGTTGATGCAGCACCGTGTCGACGGCCGGCACCGCTCCGGTCTCGCGCAGCCACGTGTCGGCCAATTCCCTCAATTCGCCCGGCGTCAGGCCGAACTTGCGACGGAACGCGCGGATGAAGGTGGAATCGCTGCTGAAGCGCATGTCGACGGCGAGCTCGATCAGACGGCCGTCCTGCGCGGATGGTGATATCAAGCGCCGAAACGCGAGATTGAGCCGCTGCTCCCGCACATAATGCGCAAGCCCGCCCTCGGCCTCGAACATCCGGTAGAGGGTCGCGCGCGAGATCTGGAAGTGGCGGCAGAGCTCTTCGCTGGTGAGCGCATCGGTTTCGAGATTGTTCGCGATGCGGCGCTTGATCATCGTGAGGTAGAGGTGCCGCTCGGCGCGCTCGAGGCCCGCGACGATCTCCGCCGTCCCGCCGGCAGCGGCCGCCACGAGATCGGCGATCGCCTCGACCGTGGCTTCGGCATGGCCGGTCGCGGTGTCCGTGCCGGGCTCGGACGGCAGGGCAAGCGCGGCGTAGTGGCTGGCGAGCAGGCGTGCATGAGGGTGATCCGACGGCAGCAGGGTTGCCGTCGCCGCATCCGGATGGGCGAGCCGCGGCGCCAGCATCGCGCGTTGCAGCACGATCGACATCAGATGGGTGCGGCTGCCCGCGGCGCGCAGCGCGGTCCGGTTTGGCTGCGCCATGTCGATCAGAACGATGTCGCCGGGCCGCAGCGTGACCTCGCGCCGGCCCGAGCTGAACTGCATCTCGCCCTCGACGCAGAGGGTGATCTGAAAAATGATCCATGACGCCGCGGGCGACGTGCGCGGGCGTGCGGTCATAGTCCTGGTCGGTGGCACGCGTGTCGATCAGCAGGGCGTTGCGGGTCATCCTCGTCACCGTAGTGACATGGAAGTCGCCCTCCGCGGTCCGCGGAATGACCTCACAAATGTCGACCGTCATGGCCCGCAACTGCGCGAGCGCCTCCGGACCGCGCCCAGGAATGTCCGCCGCCGTGCTTCCGTTCAACGCAGTCCCGTCCACATCCCCTCGCGATGCGGAAGACCGCATGCAACTGATTTCTCGAGATCGGCGGCAAGCCAATGTCGGGTCTGGATGTAGCCATTCGGAAATCGGTGCGCAAGCGAGGTCGAGATAGATTGTGCGATTGTGTATTTGCAACCATCGAGAGGTTTACTTGGATTTTGTCGCGCTGAGACGCTGGGCACATCGTCCGGTCTGCCGCCCTGTTAGAGATTCTCCCGTCTCTGGAATGCGAGCGCGCCATGCGGGGCTGCGCCGTCGGAATGGGGTTGTCGCGTGGGGTCAATGGGAATTTTGCGCGCTGGTCGTTGGCAACGACGTCCGCGCAGCTGCCGTCGTCGCCGGACAGTGAGAGGTTGCGGCATGTTCGTCATCCTGGCTTTGCCGTATCTCGGCTCGACCTCCGCCAGCCGGGCGCAGATCGACAATTACGGCATCTGGACCGCGATCAACAGCACACCGGGGCAGGTGATCGAGTTCGGCACGCTGAGCAACGCTCCGATCGGGTCCCCGATCGGAACGAGCGCATATCCTCACAGCGCGGTGTTTTCGGCCGATGGCCGCTTCGCCTATGTCGTTGCCATGTCCGGCGCGGTGGAGGTCATCGACGTCGCTGGCCGGACGGTCGTCGCGACCATACCCGTCGCCGGATTGACGGCGGGATTGGCGCTCAGTCCGGATGGCTCGAGCCTCTACGTGACGTCCTCCTCGGCCGGTTCGGTCACGGTGATTTCCACCGCGACCAATCTCGTGGTCGGCTCACCCATCGCGGTGGGAGTAGCCCCTTTCGGCGTCGTCGTTTCGCCGGACGGGACCCGGGCCTATGTCGCCAACCAGGGCTCCGCGAACATTTCGATCATCGACGCCGCGTCGAAAACCGTCATCGGCACGGTCGCGGCGGGAAGCTCCCCCTCCGGCATCACGATGTCTCCGGACGGAAGCCGGATCTACGTGGCCAATCAAAGCAGTGGCAGCGTCTCGGTGATCGATGCGGTATCGCAATCGGTGGTTACGACGGTTTCGGTCTCCGGACTGCCCCTGAGCGTCGCGGCCAGCCCGGACGGGTCGCGGATCTATGTGGCGACGCAGTCCAACCAACTCGTGGTGATCAATGCCGTGACGAACACTGTCACGGCGAGCGTGACCTTGTCCGGCTTCAGCATCGGAGTGACCGTGACGCCCGACGGCAGCCGGGCCTACATCACGACAGGCCATGGCTATTACGTGATGGATACGGCCACCAACACGATCCTCTCCTCCGTCACCATGCCGATCGCGGACAACGGCAATGCCGGGACCGCCTTCATCGGGCCGAACGTCATCGTTGCGGCGGGTGGGGCGGTCGCGGCGGGCAGCGATGCCGCGCTCTCGGCACTGAGCTTCGGGCAATACGTCAACTTCAACGGCGGCGCGCTGCGGTTCACGGGGGCTTTCAGCACCGCGCGGACAATCTCGCTGCTGGCCGGCGGCGGCACGATCGACACCAACGGCTTCAATGCGACGTTATCAGGACAGATCATCAACACGGGAGCCCTGACCAAAATGGGGTTGGGCACGCTGACGCTGTCCGGCGCCAACACCTACAGCGGCGGCACCTTCGTCAACGGCGGCACGCTGGCCCTGAGCGGCGCCGGCACGCTGGGCGACGTCGGCGGGACGACCACGGTCAACAGCGGTGCCACACTCGATCTGGGCGGCACGACGCAGACCCAGGGCGCGGTCGGCCTTAACGGCGGCACGATCCGCAACGGCAACCTGAACGCGCCCATTACCTCCATCGGAGGCGTCCTCAACGGCATCGGCGGGACCGCGAGCCTGACGACCACGGCCGGCTTCACCATGTTGCTCGGCAACAACGGCTACACCGGAGCCACGGCCGTGAATGGCGGTGTGCTCGACGTCGAAGGAACGATCACCGGCACCTCTTCAGTCACCGTGAATGCCGGTGGCGTGCTGATGGGATCGGGCACGATCGATCCGCTGTTGGTGGCGATTGCCGGCGGCGGCACGTTCGCGCCCGGCAACGGCACGCCCGGCAGCGTCACGAGCATCGTCGGCGATCTCGCCCTGCAATCGGGCGCGATCTATCAGGTCCAGGTCAATCCGTCGACGGCGTCCCATGCGAACGTCACGGGCAGCGCGACGCTGGGCGGGGCTACCGTGAGCGCGGTGTTTGCAGCCGGCAGCTATATCGAGAAGAAATACACCATCCTCAGCGCGGGCGGCGGTCTCTCCGGTAGCTTTGCCTCGGCCGTTGCCAGCAGCAATCTCCCGGCGAACTTCAAGACCGATCTCAGCTACGACGCAAACAATGCCTATCTCAACCTGTCGCTCGCCTTCGTGCCGCCGCCGAATTCCGGCCTGAACGGCAATCAGCAGGCGGTGGCGAACGCATTGGTCAATTCCTTCGACGTCAACGGCGGCATTCCGCTGATCTATGGCAGCATGACGGCGGCCGGCTTGACGCAAGCCTCGGGCGAACAAGGCACGGCAGCGCAGCAGACGACGATCAGCGCGATGAGCCAGTTCATGGGCCTGCTCACCGACCCCTTCGCGCAGCGCGAGGGCGGGCCGGATCCTGCGAACGGTGCGGCTGGACTTGCCGAAGATGTTCAGGCAAGCGCCTATGCCGCACGCAAGCGCACCGACGCGTTCGCCATGTTCGGCAAGGCTCCGGCGCAGGGATTTGCGCGGCGTTGGAGCGTGTGGGCTGCCGGCTTCGGCGGATCGCAATCGACCGACGGCCGTGCGACGGATGGTTCGAACGACATGACGAGCCGCATCGCCGGCACGGCGGTCGGCGCGGACTATTGGCTCGCGCCGAACACGAAGCTCGGCTTCGCGCTTGCCGGCGGTGGCACCAGCTTCGGCGTGAACGGTCTCGGCTCCGGTCGCTCCGACCTGTTCCAGGCCGGCGCCTATCTTTACCATGCGAACGGCGCGGCCTACGTCTCCGCCGCGCTGGCCTATGGCTGGCAGAACATCACCACCGATCGCACCGTGACGGTCGCTGGCACAGACCGCCTGCGCGCCGCATTCGACGCCAACGCGTATTCCGGTCGTCTCGAAGGCGGCTACCGCCTGGTCGGGGCATGGATCGGCGGGATCGGCCTCACGCCTTATGGGGCGATGCAGTTCACGACGCTCGACCTGCCAGCCTATGCCGAACACGTCGTCTCCGGCTCATCGGCATTCGCCTTGAACTACGCCGCGAAGAGCGTGACCGACAGCCGCAGCGAGCTCGGCCTGCGTACCGACAAGTCGTTCGCCACGCTGGCCGGCGTGTTGGCACTGCGCGGCCGTGTCGCCTGGGCGCATGATTTCAATCCCGATCGTGCGGCCGCCGCAACCTTTCAGGCTTTGCCGGTCGCAAGCTTCGTCGTCAACGGCGCAGCGCAGGCCCGCGACGCCGCGCTCACGACGGCATCGGTCGAGATGAAATGGCTGAACGGCTGGTCGGGGGCGGCCACGTTCGAAGGCGAGTTCTCCAGCGTCACCCGCAGCTACGCCGGCAAGGGCAGCGTTCGCTACAATTGGTGAGCGGTGGGTCCCGTCACGCGGTCTTCGCGGGCCAGGGCACGACCTGTCCGGACATCACCAGCCGATCGCGGCCGCTGTCTTTCGCGGCATAGAGCGCACGGTCAGCCGCAGCGACCAGCGTGCTGAAGTCCGTGGAGGTCAGGGACGGAACCCCGGTTGCGGCGCCGACGCTGACCGTGACCAGCCGGGAGGGCGGATTTTGCGCATGCAGCATGGCAAGATCGTGCAGCGCCTGGCGGACCGCTTCTGCGACCTCCACGCAGCCATCCGAGCCGGTGTTCGGCAACAACACGGCGAATTCCTCGCCGCCGTAGCGCGCCGCGAGGTCGGCGGGGCGCCTGGCCTGGGCGGACAGGATCCGGCCCAGCGCGCGCAGGCACCCGTCGCCCGCCAGATGCCCGTAATGGTCGTTGAATTTCTTGAAATGATCGACGTCGATCAGCAGGAGCGAAAGCTGCGTGCCGTCGCGCCGGGCGCGCGCCCATTCCTCAGTGAGGCGTTCGTCGAATGCGCGCCGGTTGGCAAGGCCGGTGAGGCCGTCCGTCCTCGCAAGCGAAGCGAGCTTGTCCTGAAGATCCTTCTGCTCGGTTATGTCGCGCACGACCGCGACGACGCCGTCGATCGCGCCGCTGTCCGATGCCACCGTCACGTGCAGCGCCGCCTCCGCCCAGATCTCCCCTTTTTCGCGATGATGCTGGCGATAGACGAACCGCGCTTCCTCGGCCTCGCCGTTCTTCAGTGCCGTGATGGCCTGCTCGACCCGTTCCATGTCGTCGGCGTGAATGCCGGCCAGGGCCGACGAGTTCAGCAGTTCCTCGGCGGTCCAGCCGGTGATGCGCACGCATGACGGAGAGACGTAGAGCAGCCGGTTATCCAGCCCGATCCGGGTCACCATGTCGCTGGATTGCTCGGCCAGCAGGCGGAAATTGGCCTCCTTGGCGACCAGGGCCTGCGCCATGCGCTGCCGCTGCCAAAGCTGACGGACCAGGTAGGAGCCGATCACCGCGATCAGCAGGACGAGGCCGACGACGAAGGTGAAGCGCGTGGCGGCGGCGCGTCGCCAGGGAGCCAGCACGTCGTCCCGGGACTTGCTCGCCAGCACCATCAGGGGATAGCGGCTGCTGCGCTGGTAGTAGCTCAGGCGCTGCACGCCATCGAGCGGCGACTTGAAATAATAGACCGCTTCGGCGGGGCGGCTTTGCCAGCTTTTGAACAAGGGCGCATTGGACAGGTCGCGTCCAACGAAGGCGCCGCTCTCGTCTCGGCTGCGTGCCAGCATGATGCCGCCATTGTTGAGCAGCGATACCGAGCCGTTCGGCCCGACGTCGAACCGCTCGTAGAATTTGACGAAATAGCTGACGTCGATGGTGAGCAGGGCAACGCCGGCGAAGCCGCCGTCGTGATCGTTGATCCGACGGGACGCCGTGATGATCCACTGGCCCCCGGAGCGGCTCTTGACGGGCGGTCCGATCAGCGTGCCCGTTTCCGGGGAGGCGCGATGGCGCTGGAAATACTCCCGGTCGCTGTTGTTGAGCTTGGAGAAGTCGAGGCGCTCGGTCGTGGCAAGCCACCGGCCCGTCGCGTCATAGACGAAGATGCCGCGAATGCGATCCGATGATTTGCGTGTCGGCAGATAGGCCTGGAGCTTTGTGATGGTGTCGGGGCCGGTTCCGTCGAGTTCGAGCCGGTGGACCAGCCCGACCAGGAGCGTATCGGCAAGCTCGAACGTATCGTCCGCGTGCTGGATCAGTGAATGTGCGAGGTTGGCGACGTCGATCTCGGCGTTCCTGAGGTCGACATTGCGAGCTTCCCATTCGCGCCAGGCGCTCAAGCCGAGGATCGTCACGCAAATCAGCGCAACAAAGCCCGCCGCCCAGAGCGGAAGACGCGCCTTGCCGAGTTCGCGGCTGGTGACCATCGGGCTTGCTCCAAATTGGGGCAAACCTCTCACTTTCGCCTTAACGGCCTATTGCAAAATCCGCGATGATTGTGCGGGGTCCGTAATCAACCGGAAGGATTGCCGATGTCGCCAGGGCTCGTCGGCGGAGCCACGCTACCGCAGTGCGACAGTTCCGTCTGCTGCCCGCCGCGTCATCCCTCAAGCGTGAAACCGACGCGCAGCGTCACCTGATAATGGCGCACGGCGCCGTTCTCGATGTGGCCGCGCGTCTGCACCACCTCGAACCATTTCATCTCGCGGATGGTCTTGGAGGCGCGGCTGATCGCGTTCTTGATCGCGTCCTCGATCGAGGTTTCGGACGATCCGACGAGGTCCAGGATCTTGTAGACATGATCACTCTCGGTTGCGGCCATGGGTCTTCCCTTGTGTCATCTTGCAGCGGACAAACGCGCTCGATGGAACGTGCATGCGAGCGCATGGCGTTGACTCTGAACGGGCGTGGACGCTTCGGGTTCCCAGCGCCCGATGGCCCCGGAGCGGAGGCGAGAAATGGTTTTCAAATCGCCCGCCGGCGCTGGATGCCGCGGTTGCCCCCGCGAAGACGGATAAGCTAACCTCTGCGCATGTCGTGGCAGCTTCGAGTGCGGTGATGATCGACCGTTGGACGAGGGGCACTCTGGTTACGATCGGCCTCGGCGTGCTGACCGCGCCTTGTATGGCGCAGGATGAGCTCGATGGCGCGCCGGCGAGCATGTCGCTGCAAGTCACGACCGATCCTTCCACCATCGCGTGTCGCCGGCTCGATACGGTCAATCCGGCTTCGCTGGTGTTCCTGCCGCTGCGCCGGACTTTCAGCGAGGATTTCGACGAGCATCCGCTGTCGACGGGACGTTGGGTCCCGCATTATGCCGGCGGCGCGGCGTGGCCGGAGGCGCGATATTGGGGCGGCGACGGCTCCGACTTCAAGCGCAAGACCAGCGCCAATGGCGAGCAGCAGATCTACGTCGACCCGCGCTATGCGGGCCGCGCGGCCGCGCCGCTCGGGCTCGATCCGTTCAGGGTGAAGGATGGCGTGCTATCGATCATCGCCAGCCGCACCCCGCCGGAATTGAAGCCGGTGCTGTTCAACAACGAGTACATCTCGGGCATCCTGACGACCCAGGGCACATTCGCCCAGAAGCACGGCTATTTCGAAATTCGCGCCAAGGTGCCGGTCGGCCACGCAGTGTGGCCGGCGTTCTGGATGCTGGCGGACGACGGCGGCTGGCCGCCGGAGGTCGACGTGCTGGAAGGCCGCGGCGAACGGCCGGGAGATCTGGTGATGACGACGCATTGGCGGATCCCCTCGACCCAGAAGATCCAATCCTGCGGCTTCGATTTCGCGGTCGGCGACGCCTCGAGCGTATTCCACAATTACGGTGTGCTGTGGCAGGAGGATCGGTTGGTCTATTTCATCGACCGCAGGCCGGTCTCCGACATCAAGGTGCCGATCGGCTTCGATGATCCCATGTACATGATCGTCAATCTGGCGATCGGGTCGAAGTTTTTTCCGGGCGTCAGTCAGGTCGATGCGGAATCGCCAGCGAGCGTCGCGTTCGAGATCGACCGGATTTCCGTCTATCAGATCGATCTGGAGCTGGCACGGAGATAGCGATGCCAGCCGATGTCTCGCGGCGCCGTTTTGCCAAGCTCACGGGCCTCGCCGCGCTGGGCGTAGCCGCAGGTGTCCGGGCCGCGGAGAATGAAAAGTCCGCATCGACCGACCGCCACCTGCCGGCGCCGTTTCCGAAGGATTTTTTGTGGGGCACGGCGACCTCGTCCTACCAGATCGAAGGCGCGGTCGATGAGGACGGTCGCGGAAAGTCGATCTGGGATATTTTCAGCCACATCCCCGGCAACATCGAGGACGGCTCGACCGGCGACCGCGCCAACGAGCACTATCACCGCTACAAGGAGGACGTCGCGCTGATCAAGGCGCTCGGCGTCAGGGCCTACCGTTTCTCGATCGCATGGCCGCGCGTGTTTCCGGAAGGCTTTGGCCAGCCCAACCCCAAGGGGCTCGATTTCTACGACCGTCTCGTCGACGAGCTGCTCGCGAACGGCATCGAACCATATGCCACGCTCTATCATTGGGACCTGCCGCAGGCGCTCCAGGACCGCGTCGGCGGCTGGTCGTCGAGCGACACCTCGAAGGCTTTTGCCGATTACGCTGCGCATGTCGCCGCGCGTCTGACCGATCGGGTGAAGAATATCTTCACCGTGAACGAGGTCGGGCGTTTCGTGAATTTCGGCTATGGCTGGGGCATCGATGCGCCCGGTCTCAAGCTGCCGACCGCGCAGCTCAATCAGGCGCGCCATCACGTCGCCTTGGCGCACGGGCTTGCCGTGCAGGCGATCCGCGCCTCCGGCCGCGCCGGCACCCGCGTCGGCCCGGCCGAGAACATCGCCGCCTGCGTGCCGGCGATCGCGACGCTGGAAAACATCCACGCCGCCGAGATCGCGACGCGCGAGCTCAACGCCGGCTTCCTCGGCGTGGTGCTGGAGGGCAAATACACCGAGGGCTTTTTGGCCTATGCCGGCGCGGATGCGCCGAAATTCACCGCCGAGCAACTGAAGATCATCGGCACGCCGAACGATTTCGTCGGCCTCAACATTTACGCGCCGCAGTATTACGTCACGGCTTCCGACCGCGCGCCCGGCTTCCACGTGCTGCCGTTCCCCACCTCGTTCCCGCACATGAATTCGGAATGGCTGCGGATCGGCCCCGAAGTGATCTACTGGGCGCCGCGCCTTGCGGCAAAGATCTGGAACATCGAGAATATCTATATCAGCGAGAACGGCACCTCGTGCGAGGACAAGATCGCTGCCGACGGCCAGGTCTACGACCTCGACCGCATCATGTTCCTGCGCAACTATCTGTCCCAGATGCAGCGCGCGACCGCCGAGGGCGTGCCGATCCGCGGCTACTTCCTCTGGAGCCTGATGGACAATTTCGAGTGGATCTTCGGCTACGGCAAGCGCTTCGGCCTCTACCGGGTCGATTTCGAGACCCAGGCAAGGCTGCCGAAGCTGAGCGCGGCGTTCTATCGCGACGTGGTGGCACGGAATGCAATCGGGGCGTGAGACCACACCCTACGGATCCAGCTCCGTATCCCAGTACAGATAGTCGAGCCAACTATCGTGCAGATAGTTCGGCGGGAACAGGCGGCCGTTGCGGTGAAGCTGGTGCACGGTCGGGGCGAAGGCGTGCTGGCGCGGAAACATTTTTGCCTGCACCGGCGTGAGATTGCCTTTGCGCAGGTTACACGGCGAGCATGCCGCGACCACGTTCTCCCAGGTGGTCTGGCCGCCTTTGCTGCGCGGGATGATGTGATCGAAGGTCAAGTCTTCGGGCGAGCCGCAATACTGGCAGGCGAAACGGTCGCGCAGGAAAACGTTGAACCGGGTGAAGGCCGGATGGGTGGTCGGCTTGACGAAGGATTTGAGCGAGACGACGCTCGGCAGCTGCATTTGCAGCGTGGGGCTATGAACCGCCTGATCGTAATGTGCGACGATGTTGACGCGATCGAGGAACACCGCCTTGATCGCGTCCTGCCACGACCAAAGAGACAGCGGGTAGTAACTCAGCGGCCGGAAGTCCGCATTCAGCACCAACACCGGCCAACTGCCTTGCGAGACATGTGCGTTCAAGTAACGCTCCCGGCCTCCAATATACGCTGCGAAGCAGCATGTACTGACATACTACATGCAGCGTGACGGGATTGTGAAGCCCGTTGAGCGACTTATTCAGGTGCAAGCAATGCGGCGCCGGGGTGGCGAAAGTGCTCAAAAAGCCGCGTTTTGGAGGAGGTACGCGGCTGGCTAGGAACCGCCGTGACCAGCGGCTGGTGGTCTGCTGCGGAAGCTACTCCCGTACCCGCTCCAGCTTCTGCAAGCACCGCGTCGCGCGCACCGCCGCCGGCATCTCCTCGTCGGGAAAGCTGGTGTCCCAGTTGGTCACGCCGACCTCGCCGACATAGATGTCGCCCCTGGAATCCAGCGCGATGCCGTGGGGCGCCAGGAACTTTCCGCTCGCAACACCCGGCCCTTCCTCGCCGCCGAGGCGCGCGATGCGCTTGCCCTTGGCGTCCACGATCGACAGCCGCGGGCCGAGATTGGGCACATTGCGGTTGATGGCGAGGCCCGGGCCGAGCTCGCCGATCACGAAGGTCGGGCTCTTGGCCCCTCCGCAGCAGCACAGCGCGCAGGGGCGGTGAAGGTTGTTCCACTGCGTCTCGTATTTGCCCTCGCCATCGAACACCTGCACCCGGTGGTTCTCGCGGTCGGCGACATAGACCCAGCCGTCGGCGTCGGTGGCAATATTGTGCACGATGTTGAACTGGCCGGGATCTGTGCCCGGCTCGCCCCAGCTCTTGAGCAGCTTGCCGTCCGGCGTGAACTTGTGCATCCCTATTGGACCGGCCGCGGTCCGGGCGGCGCTTAAACCTTCACCGGCCGGCGTCCCGCGCGCGAGTGGAGGGCCAGGCCATATTCCGCCCGAGCAGGGCTGCATGCCTGCCTCGCTCGGGTCGGCAGCTTTTTGCGGGCAAGGAAACCGTATAGCGTTCGATTCAGAGGAAACGCCGCGAAAGACGGCCAAGAGGTCGCGCATGCTCGACAAGATCAAGGATCTATCCGCCTGCGCCCAGGCCTGGCTCGATGAATTCGAGCGCGCGCTGGGCAGGCCCGATCCCGCCACGCTGGACCGCCTCTTCCTCGCCGACAGCTTTTGGCGCGACGTGCTGGCGCTGAGCTGGAACCTGCAAACGATCGCCGGCCGCGAGACGATTGCGCTAGCGCTGACCGCGCTCGCGCCCCAGGCGGCACCGACCAGCTTCAAGATCGCGCCGAACCGCGCGCCGCCGCGCTGGGTGACACGCGCCGGTACCAATACCATCGAAGCGATCTTCAATTTCGAAACGGCGTTCGGGCGTGGCAGCGGCATCATCAGGCTCATTCCCGATGGCGCTGACGGCGACCGCCTGAAGGCCTGGACATTGCTCACCGCGCTCGACGAGCTCAAGGGATTCGAGGAGCAACTCGGCACGTCGAGGCCGCGCGGCCAGGCCTATTCGCGCGATTTCCGCGGGCCTAACTGGCTCGATTTGCGCAACGCCTCGCGCGACTACGCCGATCGCGATCCGGCCGTGCTGGTGGTCGGCGGCGGCCAGGCCGGGCTCGCGATCGCAGCACGGCTGAAGCAGCTCAAGGTCGACGCGCTGATCGTCGATCGCGAGACGAGGATCGGCGACAATTGGCGCAAGCGTTATCATGCGCTCACCCTGCACAACCAGGTGCAGGTCAATCACCTGCCCTACATGCCGTTCCCGCCGAACTGGCCGACCTATATCCCCAAGGACAAGCTCGCCAACTGGTTCGAGGCCTACGTCGATGCCATGGAGCTGAACTTCTGGACCGGCACCGAATTCGCAGGCGGCGCCTATGACGAGGCGAAGGGACGCTGGACGGTCACACTGTGCCGTACCGACGGCAGCAAGCGGACCATGCATCCGCGTCATGTCATCATGGCAACCGGCGTCAGCGGCATCGCCAATATTCCGGCCATTCCGACGCTCGACAATTTCAAGGGAACGCTGCTGCATTCCAGCCGCTACGAGGATGGCGAGAGCTGGACCGGCAAGCGCGCGATCGTCATCGGCACCGGCAACAGCGGCCACGACATCGCGCAGGACCTTCATTCCAGCGGCGCCGAGGTGACGCTGGTGCAGCGTTCGCCGACGCTGGTCACCAATATCGAGCCGTCGGCGCAGCTCGCTTATGCGACCTACAACGAAGGCACGCTCGAGGACAATGATTTGATCGCGGCCTCGATGCCGACGCCGCTGGCGAAGAAGACGCACGTGATGCTGACCGAGCAATCGAAGCAGCTCGACAAGGAGCTGCTGGACGGCCTCTCCCACGTCGGCTTCAAGCTCGACTTCGGCGAGGCCGGCACCGGCTGGCAGTTCAAATACCTCACCCGCGGCGGCGGCTATTATTTCAACGTCGGCTGCTCCAACCTGGTCGTCGAGGGCGCGATCAAGCTCAGGCAGTTCTCCGACATCGAGGGTTTCGTCGAGGAGGGCGCACGGATGAAGGACGGCACGCTCCTTCCCGCCGATCTCATCGTGCTCTCGACCGGCTACAAGCCGCAGGAATATCTGGTGCGAAAACTGTTCGGCGAGGCCATCGCCGACCGCGTCGGGCCGATCTGGGGCTTTGGCGATGGTCTTGAGCTGCGCAACATGTACGCGCGCACCAGGCAGCCCGGGCTCTGGTTCATCGCCGGCAGCCTCGCCCAATGCCGGATCAACTCGAAATATCTCGCGCTGCAGATCAAGGCGATCGAGAAAGGGATTTTGGGGCGAATATAGCCGTCATTCCGGGGCGCGCGTAGCGCGAGCCCGGAATGACAAGAGGAGAGATCAATGCCAGCCATTCTCGGCAGCGGCGAGCACCGCTACCGCGTCGTCGACAATTTCGCGAAACTGCCCGACGGCTGGCAGCTCACCGACGTCGCCTCCGTCGCGGTCGACAGCAAGGATCGTGTCTACGTCTTCAACCGCGGCGCTCACCCGATGGTGGTGCTCGACCGCGAGGGCAATTTCCTGCGCAGTTGGGGCGAAGGGCTGTTCTCGCGAGCACACGGGCTGCATATCGACGCCGACGACAATCTCTACTGCACCGATGACGGCGACCATACCGTGCGCAAATGCACCACGGACGGCAAGGTGCTGCTGACGATCGGCATCCCCGAGAAACCGGCGCCGTTCATGAGCGGCGAGCCCTTCCACCGCTGCACCCACACCGCGCTGTCGCCGAAGGGCGAGATCTACGTCTCCGACGGCTATGGCAATGCGCGCGTCGCGCAGCTTGCGTTTGAAGATCTTTCCGGTCGCCTCCCGGGGCAGCGCATCCAGGAACCGGATCTCCTTCGGCACCTTGAAGTTCGCCAGCCGCTCGCGCAGAAAGGCCTGCACTGCGGCAGCGGAGAGCTGCTCGCCGGTGTCGGGCTCGATGCAGGCACAGAGCCGCTCGCCATATTCCGGGTCGGGAATGCCGAACACGGCGCAATCGCGTACGCCGGGCATGCCGATCAGCGCGTTCTCGATCTCGGCGGGATAGATGTTGACGCCACCCGATATCACCATGTCGCGCTTGCGGTCGCACAGGAACAGATAGCCGTCCTCGTCGAGATAGCCGACGTCGCCGACGCTGACGAGGCCGTCGCGCCCGGCCTCGGCGCGCGCCTGCGCCTTGCCGTGATAATCGAAATCGGGCACCGCTGTCTGACGCATGTAGATTTCGCCGACCTCGTTGGCCTTGCACGGGCTGCCGTCGTCGCGGAATATCCTGACGATGCCGCCTTCGATGGCGCGGCCGACGGTGCCGGGCTTCTTCAGCGCCTCCTCGGCAGAGTGCCACACCGGGATCCCGGTCTCGGTCGAGCCGAAATACTCGTTGATGACCGGCCCCCACCAATCGATCATCGCCTTCTTCACCTCGGGCGGGCAGGGCGCAGCGCCGTGCACGACGAAGCGCAGCGACGACAGGTCGTAGCGGCGCCTGACGGTCTCGGGCAGCCGCAGCAGCCGCACGAACATGGTGGGGACCATGTGGATGTGCGTCACGCGGTGACGCTCGATCAGCGCCAGCAGCTCCTCCGCATCGAACCGCGGCTGGAGGATGATGGTACAGCTATTGCGAAACGCCATCATGCCGTAGGAATGCGGCGCCGAGTGGTACATCGGCCCGTTGATCAGCACGATTTGGTTGTCCCGTGGCTTGATGCCATAGGCGATGGCGCCGACGCGTTCGGAGGCGGCGGCCTGTTCCGGCTGCATCGGCATGCGCCGCACGCCCTTCGGCATCCCGGTCGTGCCCGACGTGTAGATCATCGCCGCGGCCCGGCGCGGCGGTTCCTGAGCTTCCACTTGGCCGTCGCGCCAGCGGTCCCAATCGGTCAGTCCGGCGGGGATTTGCGTCAGCGCGGCGGGCACGGCGAACGTTGTCGCCAGTTCGGGCGGCGTCTGGACCACAAGAAGACGGACGTCCTCCGGCACGCCGTCACGAATCTGCGGCAGCAGGTCGGCGTGGCAGACCAGGATCTTCGCGCCGCTGTCGGTCAGGATGTAGCGGACCTCCTCGGCCTTGAGATGCCAGTTGATCGGCACCACCGGGCTGCCGAGGGCGGCAGAGGCCGCAACCACCTCGAACAGGGCGAAGTCGTTGCGCAGCATCATCGCAACCGGCGCGGCCTCGGCAAGGCCCAGGGCGCGGAATCCGCTCGCCGCCCGCCTGATGCGTGACTGGATCTCGTCATAGCTGATCCGGCGCTCGCCGCTGATGATCATGGCGTGTCCTTCCCGCGCGAGCCTAGCGATCGTCCAGCACGTCGCCGAAGCCGACCCAGCTCTTGCCGTTGAAGCGGCGGAGCTGAAGCTGCTGGAACGGCAGATAATCGTCGGGACCGGTCGTAACCGATATTCCCGGCAGCAGCAGCGGCAGCTTCACCTCCTTCAGCGAGGCCGCCTGGCGCATGATGTTGTCGCGGCTGACATCATCCTTGCACGCCTTCAGCACCGTCATCAGCAGCGTCGCGTAGTGATAGCCGGCCGCGTAGTTGGAGTTGGAAAGGTCGGCGTTCGGCATGTATTGCTTCATGAAGGCAAAATACTCCCTCACGCCGGGATCGTTGGCCCATTGCGGGTCCATCGTGTCCTTCTGGTTGCTCGACGAGATCAGGCCGACCGCGTTGTCGAGCCCGGCGGGCTCCAGGAACGAAATCGACGAAGCCGAGGTCGGCACGAAGAACAGCTCGGGCTTCCAGCCGATCTCGGCCACGCCCTTGACCATCTGCGAGGTGAACTTTCCGAGCACGACGCCGAACAGCACGTTGGCGCCCGAGGCCTTCAGGGTCGAGAGCTGCGAGCTGATCGTCGGCGCGCTGGTCTCGTAGGTCTGCTCCGCGATGATCATGCTGGCCGCCTTGGCTCCGAGTGCGCGCTTGAAGCCTGCGACATAGTCGCGACCGAAATCGTCGTTCTGCGCCAGGATCGCGATCCTGGCGTCGGGCTTGGTCTGCAGAATGTATTTGGCATAGACCACGCCCTCGGATTCGTAGGCCGCCATCCCCGGCATCGTCCACGGATTCTTCTGCGGCTCGGCCCATTTTGTGGCGCCCGAGAGCACGAACAGCTGCGGCACCTTCTTGGCGTTGAGATAGCGCTGCACGGCGCTGTTGGTGGCGGTGCCGAGCGAGCCGAACATCATCAGCACCTCGTCCTGCTCGACCAGCTTGCGGGTCTGCTCGACCGTCTTCGGCGGCGAATAGGCGTCGTCCAGCGTGATGAACTTGACCTTGCGGCCGCTGATGCCGCCTTCGGCATTGATCTTCTCGAAGAACGCTTCCTGTGTCCGCCCGATCGCGCCGAAGCCGGAGGCCGGGCCGCTATAGGGCAGGGTCTGCCCGATGCGGATCTCGGCGCTGCCCTCGGCGTGGGCGCTGGCGGCGCCGAGCGTCAGCAACGACATGCCGATCAATGCGGCTGCGAGCTTCATGGTGTCCTCCCGTTTTTTCTTGTCAGTCCGAGACGTCAGGCGCTGGCGCGGAGCAGGAAATCCTGGCGGGCCTGATCGAACTCCGCCTTCATCCGGTCGACCAGGTCGGCCACGGGCGGCGCGTCGGTGATCTGGCCGATGCCCTGGCCCGAACCCCAGATGTCGCGCCAGGCCTTTGATTTCGTGTTGCCGCCGGAGCCGAAATTCATCTTCGTCTTGTCGGCCACCGGCAGATTGCCCGGATCGAGTCCCGCGGCGGCGATGGAGGGGCCGAGATAGTTGCCGTGCACGCCGGTGAACAGGTTGGTGTAGACGATGTCGTGCGCGGCATGCTGCGTCAGCGCGGCCTTGTAGGCTTCGTCGGCGTTGGCTTCCCTGGTCGCGATGAAGCGCGTGCCGATATAGGCGAGGTCGGCGCCCAGCGTCAGCGCGGAGGCAATGCCGAAGCCGTCGCTGATCGCGCCTGACAGCAGGATCGTGCCCTTGAACCATTGCTTGACCTCGCGCACCAGCGCGAAGGGCGACAGCGTTCCGGCATGCCCGCCGGCGCCCGCGCAGACCAGGATCAGGCCGTCGACGCCGTGCTCGGCCGCTTTCCGCGCATGCTTGACGTTGATGACGTCGTGGAACACCAGCCCGCCGTAGGAATGCGCGGCCTCGACGATCTCGGCCGGCGGCCGCAGCGAGGTGATGATGATGGGGACGCGATGTTTCACGCAGGTCTCCATGTCTTTCATCAGGCGGTCGTTGGAGGCGTGGCAGATCTGGTTGACCGCGTAGGGCGCGACCTTCCTGCCCGGATTGAGCGATTTGTATTGGCCGAGCTCGTCCTCGATGCGGCTCAGCCATTCGTCGAACTTCGCGACCGGACGGGCATTGAGCGCGGGGAAGGATCCGACGACGCCCGCCTTGCACTGGGCGATCACCAGCTCTGGTCCGGAGACGATGAAGAGCGGCGAGCCCACCACGGGCAGCGCGAGCGAATCCTTCAAGAGAGCGGGCAGCGCCATCATGTCCTCCCTGGAAACGCGGCCCCGCCGGCGGGCGGATGACGAGGCGTTTCCCTGTTGATTGTCGCGCGGGCGATTGCCGCCCGTGTCGCGGGTTTGAACCCACTATAAGGTTGGACGGCGCGCTCCGGTCGTTCAATAATGAACGGATAGCCATTCAGATATGAACGGGGGTGCCGATTGGACTGGGATCTTTGCAAGACCTTCGTCGCGGTCGCCGATACCGGAAGCTTCACCGCCGCCGCCCGCCGGCTGCACACCAGCCATCCGACCGTCAGCCGCAAGATCGCGGCGCTGGAAGCTCAGCTCGGCACCAGGTTGGTGGCGCGCGCCGCCGACGGCCTGGCGCTGACGGCGGATGGACGGACATTGCGCGAGCACGCCGAGGCCATGGCGGCGGCGGCGCTGCGGGCCGAGACCGCGGTTGCGGCCGGAGGACATAAGGCGCGCGGCATCGTCAAGCTTTCGATCGGCGCGACGCTGGCCTCGCATTGGCTGATGCCGCGCCTGCCCGCCTTCCTGCGTGCGCACGATCATGTCCAGCTCGAGATCATCACCCACCCGTTTCCGGCGAGCGTGCGCCGGCGTGAGGCGGACGTGGTGCTGCGGCCTTTCGACAGCGGCGAGGAAAACCTGGTCGGCCGCAAGATCGGCCGCCTTGGCACCGGGTTCTATGCCTCGCGCGATTATGCCGCGGGGTTCCTTGCCTGAACGGCGCGGCGAGTGGAAGGAGCATAGCGTCGTGGGCTTCGCCGACCAGGCGTCCAATGCGCAGCTTGCGCGCTGGAGCGACGCCGTCACCCGGCAGGCCAGGGTGGTGATGCGCTGCTCTTCCCAGGGGGACATGCTGGCGGCGGTTCGCGCCGGGATTGGGATCTCGGCGCTCTCCTGCTTCGTCGCGGAAAGCTATCCCGACCTCGTGCGCGTCGCCCCGCAAAAGCTCGCCAGCGTGGCGGACCTGTGGCTGCTGGCCCATCCCGACCTCGTCGAGCTTCCGGCGGTGCGCGCCGTCGTGGATTTCGTCGCCGAATGCGCCCGGGCCGACCGCGCGAGGCTGCGGGGCTAGGCATGATCCGGAAAAGTGCGCAGCGGTTTCTTTAGCCCGAGCCGGCGAGCACGCCCTCGCGCTTCTTCACCGCGCGATAATAGCTCCACCACAAATGCGCCGCCGCGCCGCGCAGGGGACGCCAGGGCTCGGCGAGCGGCGCCATCTGCTTTTCCGTCGGCCTTGCCTGAAGGCCGAGCCCGACGCGGATAGCCTCCTGCACGGCGAGGTCGCCGGCGGGCCAGGCATCGCCATGGCCGAGGCAGAACAACAGATAGACGTCCGCGGTCCAGGGGCCGATGCCGGGCAGCGCGATCAGCGTGTGATGCGCGGCGTCGGCGTCTTCCTCGGCGAGCACGTCGAGGTTCAGCCGCTGCGCGCCGATCTCGCGCGCGAGATGCTTCAGCGTCTTGATCTTGGCGGCCGACAGGCCGAGCCGCCCCAACCGGTCAGTGCGGGCGCGGCGCACCGCGTCATGGTCGAACGGATCGAAGGCCGCCGACAACCGTCCCCAGATCGCCGCGGCGCTCGCGGTCGAGAGCTGCTGGCCGCAGACGATGTGGGCAAGGCCCGCAAAACCCGGCTCCCGCCGCCGCAGCGCCGGCATGCCTGCGATCTCGAACACGGGTTTGAGACGGGGATCGCGCTTGATCAGCGCTTGGACGGCCTCTTCGAGATCGGATTGGGTTTCGAGATGGATGGTCATGCGATTGGCAAGCTCTCTTCGACGTCATGCGCGGGCTTGACCCGCGCATCCATCTCCTGTCGTAACAGAGTACTTGGAAGATGGATGGCCGGGCTGAGCCCGGCCATGACGAGTTTGATATGATGGCACCACCCGTTTTCCGATTCGCCCCGAGCCCGAACGGCCACCTCCATCTCGGCCACGCCTATTCCGCACTGCTGAATTTCGACCGCGCGCGCGAGACTGGCGGCCGCTTGTTGCTGCGGATCGAGGACATCGATGCAACGCGCTGCCGGCCGGAATTCGAGGCGGCGATCTACGAGGATCTGGCCTGGCTCGGGATCAACTGGGAGACGCCGGTGCGGCGGCAGTCGGAGCATCTCGCTTATTATCGCGCCGCGCTGGACAAGCTGTCGGCGCTTGGGCTCATCTATCCCGCCTTCGAAAGCCGCGCCGAGATCGCAAAGCTCGTCTCCGCGCGCGAGGCGGATGGCCCGTGGCCGCGTGATCCCGACGGCGCGCCGCTTTATCCCGGCGAGTCCAAATCACTGCCTGCCGACGCGCGGGCGCGCCTGATCGCTTCAAGCGCGCCCTACGCGCTGCGGCTCGACATGGCGGCCGCCTGTCGGCGCGTCGCCGGCCTGACCTGGAATGAGCTGGGCGAGGGGCCCGATGGCGAGCACGCCACCGTCCCGGCGCGGCCCGAGGCTTGGGGTGACGTCATCCTGGCGCGCAAGGAGACGCCGACCAGCTACCACCTGTCCGTCGTCGTCGATGACGCGCTCCAGGGCGTCAGCGAGATCGTGCGTGGCCAGGACCTGTTTCACGCCACCGCCGTCCACCGCCTGCTCCAGGTCCTGCTCGGCCTGCCCGACCCCGCCTACCGCCATCACCGGCTGATTGGCGACGGCGAGGGGCGGAAGCTGTCGAAATCGAGCCGCTCGACCGGTCTGCGCGCCTTGCGCGCGGCCGGCATCACGCCTGCCGGCATCCGTCAGCTGGTGGGATTAGATTAAGTTTCTCTGGGGGTTAGCCAAACGCCGCCGTGACTCCGGGGGTTCCGCCGTGCCATGCTTGGCCGACAGCCCGGGGTTCGAAGGGGACACTTCGAAGGGGATTTATGGCGGCGAAAACGCGCCCAGCGCGCACCACGCGGACGTCCAGGCGACCGCCTCGGAAGCGGTCCGGGACGGCCGGCGGGTTGCGCAAGCGCAGCACCAAGGCGGTCGCCCCGGACGTGGTCCAGGCGGCGCTCGCCGCCTTTGCCCATGAGGTCCGCACCCCCCTGACCGGCATTCTGGCGATCAGTGACCTGCTCGCGACCTCCGATCTCGGCGAGCGGGAACGGCGCTGGGCCGACACCATCAAGGCCGGCGCCGAGCATCTGGCGAGCCTTGCCACGCTGTTCGTGGATGCCGCCCGAACCGGCAAGGGGGCCGGAAAGGGCGGAAGTACGCTGCGGCAGGACCTGTTCGATCTGCGCACGCTCGCCCGCAGCGCCGGGGATTCGCTGGCCGGCCGCGCCGCCGCCAAGGGTCTCCAGGCCCAGGTCGAGATCTCCGACAAGCTCCCCGGCCTCGTGGTCGGCGATCCCGTCCGCCTGCGCGCCGCGCTCGAGAACCTGATCGACAATGCCGTGAAGTTCACCGACCAGGGCGGCGTGGCACTCGAGGTCGCGCCCTGGCGTCCAGCCAAAGGCAAAGCGAAGGGCAAGCCAAAAGAGAAGGGCAGGGTCGGCGTCGCCTTCGCGGTGTCCGACAGCGGCATCGGGCTGACCATGGCCGAAATCAAGCGGCTGTTCCGCCCGTTCACCCAGGCCAATGTCACCATCGCCTCGCGCTTCGGCGGCGCCGGCTTGGGCCTGTCCTCGGTCAAGCAGTTGGCGCGCGCGATGGGCGGCGACATCACCGTGGCCCCACGCCGCGGCGGTGGCGCCACCTTCACGCTGACGGTGTCGCTCGATGCGGCGGGACCGCGCAAATCCCGCAAGGCGAAGGGCGAAGCCGAGGCGGATGTGGCCGCGGCGCTGCGCGTCCTTAGTGTCGAGGACAATCCGTTCGGCCGTGTTGTGCTCAACACGATTCTGACTGAGCTCGGCCATCATGCCGAGTTTATCGGGCGCGGCGAGGACGCCGTCGGCCGGCTGGCGCAAGGCGCGTTCGATGCGGTGCTGATGGATATGGTGCTGCCGGGCATCGACGGCGTCGAGGCCATCAGGCGGATCCGCACCATGGAGGCCCCGCTGGCTCAGATCCCGATCATCGGGGTGTCCGGCCGCGGCGAGGACGAGGCGGCCTCGCGCGAGGCAGGTGCCGACGCCTTCCTGGTCAAGCCTGTGTCTCCGCGGGCGCTAGCGACTGCGCTGCTTGAAGCGACACGCCGTGAGGAAGCCGCGACTTGATGATCGCGGCGTTGAGCTCGCCGCCGTAAACGAAGATCGCGGCGATGAAGTACAGGAACACCAGCGCGATGATGACCGAGGCGAGCCCCGCATACATGGTCACGTAATTGTTGGCGAAGCGCGCCAGATATTGCCCGAACACGATGCCTGATATCAGCGACGCCACGATGGTGAAGACGATGCCGGGAAGGATCTGGAAGAAGCCGCGCCGTCCAGCCGGCAGCCAGGCATGCAGGATGATCAGCGCCACCACCAGCGCACCGATGGTGATGCCGTAGCGTAGCCAGGTCAGGATGCTCTCGTTGGATTCGACGAACAGCGGGATGTGGCGCCGCGCCGCCTCGATCAGGAGCGGACCGAGCACGATCAGGAACGCCATGGCGAGCGCGGTGAAGGCAGCAATCAGCGTGTAGACAATCGATTCCAGCCGCAGCCAGTACCAGCGCCGCATCTCCACCACCGCATAGGCGCGGTTGAGTGCGACCCGGAGGGCCTCGACGCCGTTGGAGGCGAAATAGACCGACAGCGCCGCGCCGATCGTCAGAATGCCGGTGCGGGTCGTGGTCAGCACGTCATGCACCTCGCCCGAGATCGAATCGGCGACCTGCTTGGGCCAGATCTGCAGCATCAGGCTGGCGGCCTGGTCGGCGAGTTCCTTGGAGCCGAAGAAGCCCGCGAGTGAGGTCAGCACGATCAGGAACGGGAACAGCGCCATCAACGTCGACAGCGCGATATGGCTCGCGATCGCCCAGCCGTCGTCGGCCAGGAACGTGTAGAATGCATCCTCCAAGACGCAGTAAATGTAGCGGAAGGCTTTCAAATGGCACCTACACCGCTGCCCGCTCTCCCCGCACGTAGGGAGAGGTCAGGAGAATAGGCAATGGGCGCAAATCGGAAATCATCGCAATACCATCTGATATTCTTGCCCCAAAAGCCAGTTCGCGAAGCGTCTCGCTGTCATTCCGGGCGAGACGCTTCGCATCGCCCCGGAATGACGCCGGAGGCTGCCGCGGCACCATGGCGGACCGGCGCGCACGGTGTTATCACCCCCCAATGGCATCTCTCCTGACCACTTTCATCCTGCCGGCGGCAGCCGGCGCCGTGGCGTTGGTGCTGCTGCTCGGGCTCATCAACATGATGCGCGGCGGCTCGCCCAACATTTCGCAGAAGCTGATGCGCTGGCGCGTGCTGCTGCAATTCGTGGCGATCATCATCGCGATGCTCGCGGTCTGGGCGATGGGGCGGTAGGGCATGATCCGGAAAAGTGTGAAGCGGTTTTCCGACAGGATCATGCCCCAAAATTAAGAGTCTCCTATGGTCGTACTGAATCGCATCTACACGAAAACCGGTGACGACGGCACGACAGCGCTCGGAACCGGCGAGCGGCGTCCGAAATACGATCTGCGCATCGAGGCCTATGGCACCGTCGACGAGACCAACGCCGCGATCGGCGTGGTCAGGCTCCACACCGCGGACATGCCCGAGCTCGACGCGATGCTGGGCCGCATCCAGAACGACCTGTTCGATCTCGGCGCCGACCTCGCGGTGCCCGAGCGTGAGGGCAAGGCGGAGCGGCTGCGGGTGGTGGTAAGCCAGGTCGAGCGGCTCGAGCGCGACATCGACGCGCTCAACGACAAGCTCGCGCCGCTGACCTCCTTCGTGCTTCCCGGCGGCACGCCGACTGCGGCCTATCTCCACGTGGCGCGCACGATATGCCGCAGGGCGGAACGGGTGATCGTGGAACTGGCGGCGCAACCCGGGGAGCAGGTCAGCGCGGCTGGCATCCAATATATGAATCGCCTGTCGGACTTCCTCTTCGTGGCCAGCCGGGCCGCCAACGGGAATGGCGCCGGCGACGTGCTTTGGGTTCCGGGCCAAAACCGCTGACCTACCGTGCCCTCTGCATTTCAGAAGGCCGAAATTAGACTCGTTCGCGCGTTGACCGGGGCAGATCAGGCCTTTAGGTTCCGCGCCAGTTGATAACCCCCTCCCAAATTGAGTGAAAGAGGATCGATGAAGGTCTTAGTGCCGGTAAAGCGGGTGGTCGATTACAACGTCAAGGTCCGCGTCAAGGGCGATGGATCGGGCGTTGAACTCGCCAACGTCAAGATGTCGATGAACCCGTTCGACGAAATCGCGGTTGAGGAAGCACTGCGCCTGAAGGAAGCCGGCAAGGCGACCGAAGTCGTGGTGGTTTCCATTGGACCTGCGCAGGCGTCGGAGACGATCCGCACGGGTCTTGCCATGGGCGCCGATCGCGGCATCCTGGTGAAGGCCGAGGGCACGGTCGAACCGCTCGCGGTCGCCAAGATCCTGAAGAAGGTTGCGGAAGAAGAGCAGCCCGGCCTGATCATTCTCGGCAAGCAGGCGATCGACGACGACAGCAACCAGACCGGCCAGATGCTGGCTGCGTTGCTCGGCTGGTCGCAGGCGACGTTCGCTTCGAAGCTCGAGGTCGAAGGTTCTGACTTCAAGGTCACCCGCGAAGTCGATGGCGGTCTCCAGACCGTGAAGCTGAAGGGACCGACGATCGTCACCACCGATCTGCGTCTCAACGAGCCGCGCTATGCCTCGCTGCCGAACATCATGAAGGCCAAGAAGAAGCCGATCGCCGACAAGACCGTCGCCGATTACGGCGTCGACGTCGCTCCGCGTCTCGAGGTCGTCAAGACGACGGAGCCGGCCGGCCGCAAGGCGGGCGTCAAGGTCAAAGACGTCGCCGAGCTGGTGTCGAAACTCAAGAACGAAGCCGGGGTGCTCTGATGACGACGCTGCTGATTGCCGAACACGACAATGCGTCGCTCAAGGATGCGACCAACAAGGCCCTGACCGCGGCCGCCGCGCTCGGCGCGGACGTCGAGGTCCTCGTTGCCGGCCAGAACGCCAAGGCCGCGGCGGATGCCGCTGCCAAGCTTGCCGGCGTCAAGAAGGTGCTGCTCGCCGACGGCGAGCTCTACGCCCACGATCTCGCCGAGCCGCTGGCCGCGCTGATCGTTTCGCTGGCCTCCGGCTACGATGCGATCGTCGCGCCCGCGACCTCGCGCTTCAAGAACGTGATGCCGCGCGTCGCCGCCCTGCTCGACGTCATGCAGGTCTCGGAGATCATCAAGGTGGTCGCCCCCGACACCTATGAGCGTCCGATCTATGCCGGTAACGCCATCCAGACGGTGAAGTCCAAGGACGCCAAGAAGGTCATCACGGTGCGGACCTCGACCTTCGCCGCAGCCGGCGAGGGCGGCAGCGCGGCGGTCGAGACCGTCGCGGCGGCGGCCGATCCGGCCCTGTCGTCCTTCATCGGCGAGGAGGTCGCCAAGAGCGACCGTCCCGAGCTGACCTCGGCCAAGATCATCGTCTCCGGTGGCCGCGCCATGCAGAGCCGCGAGAATTTTGCCAAGTACATCGAGCCGCTCGCTGACAAGCTTGGGGCCGGTGTCGGTGCCTCGCGCGCGGCGGTGGACGCCGGCTACGCCCCGAACGACTGGCAGGTCGGCCAGACCGGCAAGGTGGTGGCGCCCGAGCTCTATGTCGCCGTCGGCATTTCCGGCGCCATCCAGCATCTGGCCGGCATGAAGGACTCCAAGGTGATCGTCGCGATCAACAAGGACGAGGACGCGCCGATCTTCCAGGTTGCCGATTACGGCCTGGTCGCCGATCTCTACCAGGCGGTTCCGGAGCTGACGGCCGAACTCGGCAAGCTCGGCAAGTAAAAGACGCCAAAAACACCGGCCGGAGGCATAAACTCCGGCCGGTGTTTCATTTCTGAAGCGTTTTCTTTGGCGTGGGGCACGCCTTCGAAGCGATCCAATCTAGGTTTCGAGCCCGGGTTCTGATTAAATCAAGCTTCTGATCAAATCAGACCTCCCGGCTCGGGGGATAGGCAGGCGCGCTCGTCGCGCGCCGTTCCGGTGGATGACAAGATGGCGGCAGTGATCAAGAAGGTCGGCGTGATCGGCGCGGGTCAGATGGGCAATGGCATCGCGCATGTTGCGGCGCTGGCCGGTTTCGACGTGGTGCTCAACGACGTTTCGGTTGATCGCCTCAAGTCGGGCATGGCCACCATCAACGGTAATCTGGCGCGCCAGGTCTCCAAGAAGGCCGTCTCCGAGGACGACAAGGCCAAGGCGATGGCGCGCATCACGTCCGCCGAGAAGCTGGACGACCTCGCCGATTGCGATCTCGTGATCGAGACCGCGGTCGAGAAGGAAGAGGTCAAGCGCAAGATCTTCCACGAGCTCTGCGCCGTGTTGAAGCCCGAGGCGATCGTCGCCTCCGACACGTCCTCGATCTCGATCACCCGGCTTGCCGCCGCCACCGACCGGCCCGAGCGCTTCATCGGCATTCACTTCATGAATCCGGTGCCGCTGATGGAGCTGGTGGAGTTGATCCGCGGCATCGCCACCGACGACCAGACCTTCGAGGCGTCCAAGGAATTCGTCGCCAAGCTCGGCAAGCAGGTCGCGGTGTCCGAGGATTTCCCGGCCTTCATCGTCAACCGCATCCTGCTGCCGATGATCAACGAGGCGATCTACACGCTGTATGAAGGCGTCGGAAATGTCGAGGCGATCGACGCGGCCATGAAGCTTGGCGCGCACCATCCGATGGGCCCGCTGGAGCTCGCCGATTTCATCGGCCTCGATACCTGCCTCTCGATCATGCAGGTGCTGCATGAGGGGCTGGCCGATTCCAAGTACCGCCCGTGCCCGCTGCTGGTGAAATACGTCGAGGCCGGCTGGCTCGGCCGCAAGACCCAGCGCGGCTTCTACGACTACCGCGGCGCCAAGCCGGTTCCGACGCGCTAAGGCGGCGGTGCCGTAGGGTGGGCAAAGCGAAGCGTGCCCACGCATTTTTCGCGACCATGGTGAGGTGGTGGGCACGGCGGCAAGTCCGCCTTTGCCCACCCTACGGCACCTATCCTGTGTCGATTCATGTCGCGTTAACCCCTCGCGCCTAGGCTGCAGCCGGTAAGAGGGTTCGCGTAATGGACATGATGGCAATGGTCAGCACCATGCTGGCCGCTCAGCAAGGCGCGCTGCAGTCGAATATTGCGGCGACGCTGACCAAGCAGAACGCGGATATGGAGAAATCCACCGTCCTGACGCTGCTCGGTGCGGGTCAGCCCTCGCTGGCCAATGTCGGTGCCGGCGTCGGCGGCAATCTCAACATCACCGCCTGAAAATCCTAGAGCGCTGCGGCGGCCTTGCCGGTCGCCGCCCGGATCAGCTTGAGCGCGTCCTCGCTCGCCCATTCCGCCGGCCCCGCGATCGTCGCAATCTCGCAGCCTTGCGGATCGACCAGCACCGAGGTGGGCATGCCGAGCGCCCGGCCTACGGCCTTAAGATCCTGAAAAACCTTGGCTTTCTGATCGCTGAAATAGCTGAGCCGGGCCAGATTGGCCTCTTTCAGGAAAGTCTTCGGCTTCTCGGGGTCGCGAGTGTCGATATTGATCGCCACCACCTCGAAATTCGGGCCCGACAGCTTGCCCTGGAGTTCGTCCAGCGCCGGCATTTCCTTCCGGCAGGGCACGCACCAGGTGGCCCAGAGGTTCACCAGCAGCGTCTTGCCGCGGAAATCGGACAGCTTTTTCGGCTTGCCGTCGGCATCCTCGAAGGCGAGGTCGGGCAGCTTCAGCGGCGCGCTCGCCATGGTCAGCGCCGCCACCTCGCCATGGGCCAGCGGGGCGATCTTTTGCGCCGTAGCCACCGCCGCCCGGCAGGCCGGATCGCCTGATGGGGCCCGGCTCAGGCCCAGTCCGTACAGCGCGGCGAAGCCGGCCAGCCCTACGACCGCCACGGTGGCGATGACGAGGGGGACCCGGCGCGTGGCGGAGGGCGTCTTGTCGAGCATATCGTTTGTCATCCGGTCGCAGATATGGCTATCAGGGGCCTCTTAATACGGCTGGCGGCGGCCAGCAAACGTGGGGCAAATCAAGGCGTGAGCAGGGGATCATGAGCAACAAGATGTGGGGCGGCCGGTTCTCGGAACGTCCCGACGAGATCATGGAAGAGATCAACGTCTCCATCGACGTCGATCGTCACCTCTTCGCCCAGGACATAGCCGCGTCCAAGGCCCACGCTGCGATGCTTGCCGCGAAGGGCATCATCACGGGTTCTGATGCGAAAAATATCGGCAAGGGTCTAGACACGATTTTGTCAGAGATCGGCAAGGGCGGCTTCGAGTTCAAGCGCGCGCTCGAGGACATTCACATGAATGTCGAGAGCCGCTTGTCCGAGTTGATCGGCCCCGCCGCCGGCCGCCTGCACACCGCGCGCTCGCGCAACGACCAGGTCGCGACCGATTTCCGTCTCTACGTCCGTGACATCATCGACGAAACCGACGCGGCGCTCGCCGCGTTCCAGGCCGCGCTGGTCAATCGCGCGCTGGAGCATGCCGCAACCGTGATGCCCGGCTTCACCCATCTGCAGACCGCGCAGCCCGTGACCTTCGGCCATCATCTGCTCGCCTATGTCGAGATGGCCGCGCGCGATCGCGGCCGCTTCCAGGATGCGCGCAAGCGGCTGAATGAATCCCCGCTCGGCGCCGCCGCGCTGGCCGGCACCTCGTTCCCGATCGACCGCCACGCCACCGCGAAGGCGCTTCTCTTCGACCGTCCGATGGCGAACTCGCTCGATGCCGTCTCCGACCGCGACTTCGTGCTGGAGGCATTGTCGGCGGCCTCGATCTGCGCCGTGCACATGTCGCGCTTTGCCGAGGAGATCGTGATCTGGACCTCGCCGCTGGTCGGCATGATCCGGCTCAGCGACAAGTTCACGACCGGCTCCTCGATCATGCCGCAGAAGCGCAATCCGGATGCCGCCGAACTGGTGCGCGCCAAGACCGGCCGCGTCATCGGCGCGCTCAACGGCCTGTTGATCGTGATGAAGGGCCTGCCGCTCGCCTATCAAAAGGACATGCAGGAGGACAAGCAGGGCGCCATGGAGGGCTTTGCCGCGCTGTCGCTGGCGATCCGCGCCATGACCGGCATGGTTCGCGATCTCGTGCCTGACGAAGCCAAGATGAAGCTTGCTGCAGGCGAGGGCTATTCCACCGCGACCGATCTCGCCGACTGGCTGGTGCGGACGCTGAAAATGCCGTTCCGCGACGCCCATCACGTCACCGGCCGTATCGTCGCCAAGGCCGCCGAGGGTGGCGTCGCCCTGCACGAGCTGCCGCTCAAGGAGATGCAGGCGATCGAGCCCAAGATCACCAAGGACGTGCTCGGCGTGCTCTCGGTCGAATCGTCGGTGAAGAGCCGCACCAGCTTCGGCGGCACCGCGCCGAAGAACGTGACGTCGCAGGCCAAGGCCTGGGCGAAGCGGCTGGAAAAAGAGCGAAAATTGGGCTGAGGGGCAAAATTTCGCTTATGTTTCATGGTCATCCGGCTCTCGCCAGAGCGCGCCAATCTCTGTATGGTGCGCCCCGCGTAGTGGGGAATTTCGTCGTGACGTCAAAGTTTCGCCCGGCCGGCTCGGGGTGGGCCATCATTGTCTTGAGCCTGACGGCGCTCGCGCTTGCCGGCTGCGGCCGCAAGGGTCCGCTGGATTTGCCGCCGACCGCCTCCAACGCGCCAACGGGCAACGTCGCAGCTCCGACCGACACCGAGACCGCAGCCCAGAAGACGCCGAGCCTCTTCGACCCAACCTCCGGTGCGGATGCCGCACCCGCGGCGGCCAAGGGTAGGAAAAAACCGTTTATTCTCGACCCGCTGTTGGACGAACCTCCCGGCAAGAAATAAGCCGGGACAACCGAGCCTGCGTCATGAACCATTTCGACTATCGCAACGGCGTGCTGCACGCCGAGGCGGTGAACCTGTCCGAGCTGGCCGCAACCGTCGGCACGCCGTTCTATTGCTATTCGACCGCGACGCTGGAGCGGCACTATCGCGTCTTCACCGATGCCTTCGCCGGCGAGAAGGTGCTGGTCTGCTACGCCATGAAGGCGAACTCGAACCAGTCGGTGCTGCGCACGCTCGCCAAGCTCGGCGCCGGCGCCGACGTGGTCTCCGGCGGTGAGTTGAAGCGCGCGCTCGCCGCCGGCATTCCGCCAAGCAAGATCCTGTTCTCCGGTGTCGGCAAGACCGAACAGGAGCTGCGCGCCGCGCTCGCCGCCGACATCCTCTGTCTCAACGTCGAATCCGAGCCCGAGCTCGAGCTGCTGTCGCGCCTGGCGACCGAGACGGGCAAGACCGCGCGCGTCTCGCTGCGCGTCAATCCCGATGTCGACGCCGGCACCCACGCCAAGATCTCGACCGGCAAGTCCGAGAACAAGTTCGGCATCCCGATCGTGCATGCGCGAGAGGTCTATGCCCGTGCCGCGAAACTCCCGGGCATCGAGGTGACGGGCACCGACGTGCACATCGGCAGCCAGATCACTGACCTCTCCGGCATGGAGACCGCCTTCCGCATCCTCTCCGAATTCGTGCAGACGCTGCGCGCCGACGGCCACAACATCTCCCATGTCGATTTCGGCGGCGGCCTCGGCATTCCCTATTACATGGACCGCGAGGCGCCGCCGGCGCCGGCGGCCTATGCCGCCATGGTCAAGCGCGTCAGCCACAATCTCGGCTGCACGCTGATGTTCGAGCCGGGCCGCATGATCGTCGGCAATGCCGGCATCCTGGTCGCCAAGGTGATCTATGTGAAGCACGGCGACGGCAAGAATTTCGTCATCATCGACGCCGCCATGAACGACCTGATCCGCCCGACGCTGTACGAGGCGCATCACGACATCCTGCCGGTGAAGCAGCCCACCAAGGGCGCCGCCACCATCATGGCCGACGTCGTCGGCCCGGTCTGCGAGACCGGCGACTATCTCGCGCTCGACCGCACGCTGCCGACGCCGGCGCCCGGCGATCTCATCGCCATCATGACCGCCGGCGCCTATGGCGCGGTGCAGGCCGGTACCTACAACACCCGCCCGCTGGTGCCGGAGGTGCTGGTGAAGGACGATCAGTACGCCGTGGTCCGCCCGCGCATCGAGGTCGAGCAGCTGATCGCGATGGATACGCCCGCGCCGTGGCTGTGAGACAGTGATCGTAGCTCGGATGGAGCGCAGCGAAATCCGGGTTCTCGCCGAGCCGTAACAACCCCGGATTACGCTGCGCTCCATCCGGGCTACGGGTTTGGCGTTATTTTTTTTCGCCCACCACCACCCCCGCCTTCTTCTCGATCGGCTTTATCGCCGCGGTGAAATCGGACTCGGCGCCTTCTGCGCTGATCACGGTCTCCCACAACCGCCCGACCGCGTCCGCGACCTCCATCGACAGGCCGAGCTGCTTCATCTCCTCCAGCGCCAGCCGGACGTCCTTCACCATCAATCCCGTGGCGAAACCGAAATCGAAACTGCGCGGCAGCACGGCGCGCGGAAACTTGTCGCGGCTCGCCGTGTTCATGCCGGAGCCGGCGTTGATGACGTCGATCATCACGGCGGGATCGAGCCCGGCCTTCACGCCCATCACCACGGCTTCCGACGTCGCCACGATCGCGGTGGCCGACAGGAAATTGTTGGCGAGCTTCATGGTCTGCGCGGCGCCGGGCTTCTCGCCGATGAAGAACACCTTTCCGATCACGTCGAGCGCGGGCTTGAGCAGCTCGAATTCCGCTCTCGGCCCAGAGACCATCACCGCCAGCGTGCCCTTCTCGGCGCCGCCGACGCCGCCGGAGACGGGGCAGTCGATCTGCACGATGTTGCGCTTGGTGAGCAGGTCGTGAATCTTCACGGCCATCGCCGAGCCGACGGTGGAGAGATCGACGAAGCGTTTTGCCCGGCGGCCCTCGATCACGCCGTTCGCTCCCGTTGCGACTTCGAGCGAGGCTTGCAGCGAGGGCAGGCTTGCCATCACGGTCTCGACCTGATCGGCGACGTCCTTCGGCGATGTCGCTGGCTTAGCGCCGAGTGCTACGAGCTTGCCCGTCACCTCCTTGCGCGTGTCGAACACGACGAGCCGGTGTCCCGCCTCGATCAGCCGCCGTGCCATCGGGAAACCCATGTTTCCGAGCCCGATGAATCCGATGTCCATGGTGTTTCCTTTTGGTTGTTGTTGTTGTTGCTCCATCCTCGCTGTCGTGCCGGACAAGCGCGCCCAAAGCGCGCACCGATCCGGGACCCATAATCCCAGGGAGGAGTTGTTATGCCGAAGCGGTTACTCCGAGTCCCCTTAACCACATCTCCCTGTGGTGATGGGTCCCGGATCTACGCTCCGCTTCACTGCGCTTGTCCGGGACGACAGCGGAGATTGGCGCTGCATCTCACGCCTTGCCGTCGATCTCCGCAAACACCTCGCGCGCGATGCGGAAGCTGTCGACTGCGGCGGGCATGCCGCCATAGATCGCCACCTGCATCAGGATCTCGCGGATCTCCTCGCGGCTGACGCCATTGGTCAGCGCGCCCTTCAGATGCGCGCGAAACTCGTGCTGGCGGTTGAGGATCGCGATCATGGCGATGTTGAGCATGCTGCGGGTCTTGCGCGGCAGCTCCTCGCGGCCCCACACCGTGCCCCAGCAATACTCGTTCAGCATCTCCTGGAACGGGCGGTTGAAGTCGTCGACATTCTTCAGGGCGTTGTTGACATAGGCCTCGCCCAGCACCGCTTTGCGGACTTCCAGGCCCTTGTCGTGCATCTTCTTGTCCATGGCGTTTCCTCTCGTCTCCCTCGGGGCGGCGCGGAAATTACGGGGTTGCAGCGGGCCAGTCACGTCCTCGTGTTATGCGGGAAAAGGGGTGTCTCCCGTACCGGAACGGATGCCTCAGTGCTGCCGTTGTGATAGGCTTCTCTACCGGGCAACCTGGAGAGTTGATTGAACGGCGTCACCCCCGACCCGTCAGACCCGATCCGCAACGGCGATGCTCTGTCGCGGCTGAAGCTGGCGCAGGCCCTCGATCGGGCCATTTATGCCATCGCGTGGGAGCGTGCCTGGCCGAATTTGGCGCGGCTGCTGACCGTCGTCGGCCTGTTCCTGGTGGTGTCCTGGGCCGGCCTCTGGCTGGCGCTGCCGTTCGTTGCCCGTGCCATCGGTCTCGTTGTTTTCGCCGGCATCGCAATTGCCGTCCTGTTTCCCTTGATTCGCTTCCGCTGGCCGAGCCGCGAGGAGGCGCTCAGCCGGCTCGATCGTGGCTCCGGCATCCGTCATCGCCCGGCCACGACGCTGACGGACACGCTGTCCTCGCAGGACCCGGTCGCACAGGCGCTGTGGCAGGCGCAGCGCGAGCGTACGCTGGCCTCGCTCAAGCGCATCCGCGCCGGGCTGCCGCATCCGCGGCTCGCGCTGCATGATCCCTGGGCGCTGCGCGCGCTGGTCATGGTGATGCTGGTCGCGACCTTCTTCGCCGCCGGCGACGAGCGCGCGATGCGGCTCGGGGCCGCCTTCGACTGGAACGGCGTGCTGGCGCCGGCTAATGTTCGCGTCGATGCCTGGGTCACTCCGCCGCTCTATACCGGCAAGCCGCCGGTCATCCTGTCGGCCGCCAACAAGGAGGCCGCGGCGCTGCCCGCCGCCGGCCCGCTTGCCGTTCCCGCCGGCTCGACCCTGATCGTACGCTCCTCCGGCGGCAGCCTGGATGTCGTTGTCTCCGGCGGCCTCAAGGAGGTTGCTCCCGCGGAGGCCGCGCCCAAGGGCACCAACGAGAAGCATTTCACCATCACGGCAGATGGCACCGCGCATGTCCGCGCGCCCTCCGGCCAGCCGCAATGGGCGTTTGCGGCAACGCCGGACCGTGCACCGACGATCGCGCTCGCCAAGGATCCCGAGCGCCAGGCGCGCGGCGGGCTCCAGCTCTCCTACAAGATCGAGGACGATTACGGCGTGACCGGCGGGGATGCCCACATTGCCCTGCGCCCCGCCGACGCCAGGGATGGTAGCAAGGATGGCAGCAAGGATTCCGACGGCAAGGCCGCGGCGCGGCCGCTGTTCCAGCCGCCGCAATTCCCGCTCGTGCTGCCGAACGCGCGCACCCGCAACGGCGTCGGCCAGACAGTGAAGGATCTCAGCGAGGACCCCTATGCCGGCGCCGACGTCACGCTGACGCTCACCGCCAAGGACGAGGCCGGCAACGAGGCCAGGAGCGAACCCTTCAACATGCGCCTGCCCGAGCGCCTGTTCACCAACTCGCTCGCACGCGCGCTGATCGAGCAGCGCCGCATCCTCGCGCTCGACGCCAACAGGAATTCGGACGTCTACACCGCGCTCGACGCGCTGATGATCGCACCCGAATTGTTCACGCCGGATGCCGGCTGCTATCTCGGCCTCCGCAGCCTCGCGAGCCAGCTCGAGGCTGCCCGCACCGACGATGCGCTGCGCAACGTGGTGGCGAGCATGTGGGCCTTCGCGACGACCATCGAGGACGACGGCGTCGCCGGCAGCGTCAACGCCGCGCTGCGCTCGGCGCAGGACGCGCTCAAGGCGGCGCTGGACCGCGGCGCCAGCGAGGACGAGCTCAGGGTGCTGACGCAGAAGCTGCGCGAGGCCATGGCCGGCAAGGTGCGCGATCTCGCCCGCCGCGCCGAGCAGAATCCGCTCGGCGCCCGGCAGCCGTTCCCGGCGGAGGTCCAGCTCATCCTCGACAAGGCCGTCGAGCTGCGACAAAAGACCCAGCACGCGACGCCCGAGCAGCTCGCCGAGCTGGCGCAGCAGCAGGACGTCTTGCGCGAGCAGCTTCAGGCCTATCGCAAGTCGGCGAACAACCGTGCCAACAAGGCGGGGGACGACAGGACCAACCAGTTTACGCGGGACCGGAAATGCGGAAGCTAGCACCCGTGCCAGTCTTGAAGGTGATGTCGATCGCCTGCCTCGCCTTGCTGTTGGGCGGCGTCTCGCCGGCCGCCGCACAGCTGGATCAGGATCCCGATGCGCTGCTCGACAGCGCGGAAAAGGCGATGCAGGAATCCGGCGACAGCCTCAGGCAGAAGGAATCTGGGAAGAGCCTGAGCAACCAGTCCGACGCCATTCAGAAGCTCGAGGAATACAAGCGCGCCACGGAAAGAAGCCAGTCTTCCAATCGCGATCGTTCCGTCATCACGCAGCGCGATCTGGACGACCTGCTGCGGCAGATCGAGAAGGCGGCGCGCGAGGGCAATAAAGAGGCGGCCCAGCGCATGCTCGAGCAGCTCGCGCAGATCATGGAAAATCTCCAGATGGCGCAGCCCGGGCAATCCGGCGAGAGCGACATGGAGCAGGCGCTGAACGAGCTCAGCGACATGATCCGCAAGCAGCAGCAGTTGCGCGACAAGACTTTCAAGCAGGGCCAGGATTCCCGGCGTGACCGCTCGCGTGGCAAGCAGCAGGGCGACCAGTCGATGTCGGACCTGCAGCAGGATCAGCAGTCGCTGCGCGATCGCCTGAAGAAGCTGCAGGACGAGCTCGCCAAGCGCGGCCTCGCACAGAAGGGACAAAAGGGTCAAAAAGGGCAGCAGGGTCAGAAAGGCCAGCAGGGCGACCCGGGCCAGAGCGGCGATCAGGACGGCGATCAGGGTGATGACGACGGCAGCCTCGACGCCGCCGACGGTGCCATGGGTGATGCCGGCTCGAAGCTCGGTGAAGGCAATGCCGACGGTGCCGTGGATTCGCAGGGCAAGGCTCTCGACGCGATGCGCAAGGGCGCGCAGAAGATGGCCGAGGCGATGCAGCAGGGCGATGGCGACGGGCAGGGCGATGGTCCCGGCAATCGGGCCGGCCGTCAGCAGAGCGGCGGCAACCAGACCGATCCGCTCGGGCGCCCGCTTCATGGCCGCGATCTCAGCGACGACTACACCGTCAAGATCCCGGGCGAGATCGACGCCCAGCGCGTCCGCCGCATCCTCGAAGAGCTCCGCCGCCGCCTCGGCGACAGCTCGCGTCCGCAGATCGAGCTCGACTACATCGAGCGGCTGCTGAAGGATTTTTGAGGCGGCCCAGTACGTGCCCTATCTATCACCGTCACCCTGAGGTGCTCGCCTCTTCGGCGAGCCTCGAAGGGCGACGGCCCGGCTGGATCGGCTACATCGGGGCCGTACATCCTTCGAGGCACCCCATGCAGCGCGTTGCGCCGCACGGCTCGCGCCTCAGGATGACGGATCAGCTGTGACTGTGTTGAGGTGTCAGGTTTTCTTCGCTGCCAGCGCATCCGCCACGGCGGTGCGGATGTCGGCGACCGAGAACGGTTTTGTCACGACGTCGTGCACCAGCGCATTGAGGTTCGAGGCGCGCTCGCGCTGGTCGGCAAAGCCGGTCATCAGCAAGATGGTCAGGTCGGGAAAATCGCGCGCGGCGGAGAGCGCCAGCGCGATGCCATCCATCACGGGCATCTGGATGTCGGTGAGCAGCAGGTCGAAGGCGCCGTCCTCGCGGGTCAGGATCTCCAGCGCCTCGGCGCCGTCCTGCGCGGTGACCGTTTCGTGCCCGTCCATGGCGATGGCGCGCGCCACCAGCGTGCGCATCGAATCTTCGTCATCGGCGATCAAGATCTTCGGCATGGGACCAACTTTCGGACCAACCTCGGTACCGTGCAGCGCGATTATACGCTGCCGCCGGCAATGTCGCGCCGGTTGAAGAAGCGAACGTCGATATTGCGGCCTTCCGGCGGCGGCGAGGCCAGGCGGGAGCGGAAGAAGGCGCGCTCGCCGGGCCGCAGCACGGTCTGCTCCAGCACCGTATTCCAGGCGTAGATCTCCGCGCCTTGCCCGTCGCGCACGGCAAAGCGCAGCCGCGGAATGTCGAGCGGCTTCTTGCCCTCGCCGACGATCACGCCCTCGATCACCAGCACCTGCTTACCGTCCACGGTCTCGCTGGACAGCTTCACGTCCTTGAAGGCGAGGCCCCGCAGGTTCACCTCGAGCCCGACCATCTTGTAGAAGACGGCGGTTTGCGGCAGCAGCCGCACCATGTCGCCGCGCCAGATCACCAGCGCCAGCACCAGCGCGCCCATGGCGGCGCAGGCGGTCGGCAGGCCGAAATGGGATTTTTTGGGCGACGCGGTGGCGACCGGACGGCTCACCCGCGCGCCGCGGCGGCCGAACAGACCGCGGAACCAGGACTGGTGCTGCGCGCCGACGACCTCCTCCTCGGCTTCCCGGGCCGCCGCGGACCACTCGTCCTCGGTTTCCTTGGGGGCCTCTTCATCGGGCCAGTCGCTGGCGATCGAGGGACTGTCGACGACAGGTGCGTCAGTGGCGCTGTCGTCCTTGGCATAGGAGTTCCACTGCTCGGCAAGGTCGGTCTGGTCGTCGGCCTGGCTGGCCGCGGCCATGGCCGGGACGGATGCCTCCTCGATGGCATCCTCGGCGTGGGCGATCCAGGTCTCCTTGCAGCGGGAACAGCGGACCGCCCGTCCGTTCGCCCCAAGGCTCGCGAGCTTGATGGCGTAGGATGTCATACAATGGGGGCAGACGATATGCATGGACGGGCCTCGACGATGACCCAGCCGCGCCGAACCGGGCACTCTGGATGCTACAAGGCGACCGTTAACGAACCGGAAACCATAACGGCGGCAAAACCCGTTGGTCGCGTATGGCGGAGCGCAGCAGTGCGACCCGCGTCCCCTCTCGAACGGAGCTGAGCTTGGTTCGGTTCGAAAATGTCGGATTGCGTTACGGTCTGGGGCCGGAGATCCTGCGCGACCTCAGCTTCCAGATCCCGGCGCATTCGTTCCAGTTCCTCACCGGCCCCTCCGGTGCCGGCAAGACCTCGCTGCTGCGCCTGTTGTTCCTGTCGCACCGGCCGACGCGGGGACTTGTCAATCTGTTCGGCCACGACATCTCGCGTCTCGGCAAGGACGAGATCGCCGATTTGCGCAAGCGCATCGGCATCGTGCTGCAGGATTTCCGCCTGCTCGATCACATGACGACCTACGAGAACGTGGCGCTGCCGTTCCGCGTCATGGGCCGCAGCGAGTCGAGCTATCGCAAGGAGGTGATCGACCTGCTGCGCTGGGTCGGGCTCGGCGACCGCATGGACGCGCTGCCGCCGATCCTGTCGGGCGGCGAGAAGCAGCGCGCGGCGATCGCGCGCGCCGTCATCTCGCGGCCGCAACTGCTGCTCGCGGACGAGCCGACCGGCAGCGTCGACCCGACGCTCGGACGCCGTCTGCTGCGCCTCTTCATCGAGCTCAACAAATCAGGCACCGCCGTCATCATCGCGACCCACGACATCGGCCTGATGGACCAGTACGAGGCCCGGCGGCTGGTGCTGCACCAGGGACGGTTGCACGTCTATGAGTAGGACCGACGAGCGCGGCGTGTTGGTCGACCTCGGACACGAGCGTCCGCAGCTTCCAGCCAACGCGCGCAACATGTCGCCGATCGTGCCGCGCGCCTCGATCCAGGGCCGCGCGCTGGTCGCCGTCGTCGCCATCATGACCTTCCTGGCGTCGATGACCACGGGCACGGTGCTATTGGTGAGCGCCTCCGCCGCGGAATGGCAGTCGGACGTCGCCAGCGAGATCACCATCCAGGTTCGCCCGCAGGCCGGCCGCGATCTCGAACGCGACACCGCGGCGGTGACGGAGGCGATGCGCGCGCAAGCCGGCGTCGTCGAGGTCAAGCCGTTCACCCGGGAGGAGAGCGGCAAGCTGCTCGAGCCCTGGCTCGGCACCGGGCTGTCGATGGACGACCTGCCGGTGCCGCGCATGATCATCGCGCGTGTGCAACCCGGCACGCTGCTCGATCTCGGCGCCTTGCGCGCGCGCGTGACCCAGGTCGCGCCAAGTGCCAGCGTCGACGATCACCGCGCCTGGATCGAGCGGATGCGCTCGATGACCAACGCCACCGTGCTCGCCGGCCTCGGCATCCTCGCGCTGGTCATCATCGCCACCATCATCTCGGTCTCGTTCGCGACCCGTGGCGCCATGGCGGCGAACCGTCCGATCGTCGAGGTGCTGCATTTCGTCGGCGCCGGCGACCGCTACATCGCCAATCACTTCCTGCGTCATTTCCTGAGGCTCGGCCTCGAGGGCGGCGTGATCGGCGGCGGCGCCGCCATGCTGGTGTTCGGCTTCTCCGAGTCGATCGCCGGCTGGTTTTCCGGTACCCCCGTCGGCGACCAGTTCGCGGCGCTGCTCGGCACCTTCTCGCTGCGGCCGTCCGGCTACATCGTGCTCGCGGCCCAGGCCGTGCTGATCGGCGCCATCACCGCGGTGGCCTCACGCCAGACCCTGTTTGCGACGTTGAACGATGTTGATTGAGTTCTTTCTTCCGTTCTCCGGCAGGAGAGGGCGAAGAAACCGGACTCCACTTCGCCTCAAAACCTTTTAAAATCACCTCAGGGAAGGGATCATCGACATCATATGACCTCGCCGACCGACGATCGATCGCCGAACCTGCCGCGCGGCTGGCTGCGCGCGGCCGTGGTGTCGACGATTGCGCTCGCCTTCGTCGGCGCGGCGGCGGGCTTCATCGCGTTCCTGTCGCAATTGCGCGGCGCCGAGATCGCCCCAAGCCGCAGGGCAGACGGCATCGTGGTCCTGACCGGCGGCTCCTCGCGGGTGTCGGACGCGATGGAGCTGCTCGCTGCCGGCTACGGCAGGCGGCTCCTGATCTCCGGCGTGCACCCGACGTCGACGGCGAGTGACATCTCCCGGACCTTGCCGGAGAACCAGTCCTTCATGACCTGTTGTGTCGATCTCGACCGCACCGCGCTCTCGACCCGCGGCAATGCGGCGGAGGCGCGGCGCTGGGCCGACGGCCGCCGATTCAAGTCGCTGATCGTGGTCACCTCGAACTATCACATGCCGCGCGCGCTGGTGGAATTCTCGCATGCGATGCCGCAGACGACGCTGATCCCGTTCGCGGTGGTCGGCGACAAATGGCGCGAGGAACCGTGGTGGACATCGGCGTCCACCTTGCGGCTGCTGCTGTCGGAATATGTCAAGTACGTCGCGGCCGAGCTCAGGGTGCGGCTGGAGGATTTCGGGATTGACCTTTCGCCCGAGATGTCGGAGCAGCCTGCAGGTCAGCAGCCAAAGCGGCCCGCCACCGCACAGGCCAATTGATCGGCAAAATAATCGGATCGTCGATGTTCCTTATTTTCCTGCGCTCGCTCGTGTTCAACGTGCTGTTCTACGCCGTGCTGGTCTGCCTCGCGATCGTGGCGCTGCCGACCTTCGCATTGCCGCCGCGCGCCATGCTGACGGTCGCGCAATGGTGGGCCAAGGCGACGCTGGTCCTGATGCGCGTGGTCTGCAACATCAAGGTCGAATTCCGCGGTGTCGAGAACATCCCGCAGGGGCCGCTTGTGATCGTGGCAAAGCACCAGTCGTTCTGGGAGACCTTCGTGCTGCCCGGCTTCTTCAATCGTCCGATCTTCATCCTCAAGCGTCAGCTCATGCAGATCCCGGTGTTCGGCCAGTTCCTGGTCAAGACCGGGATGATCGCGATCGACCGCAAGGCCGGCGTGAAGGCGCTCTTGGACATGACGCGGCGGGCGCGCGAGGCGGTGCGCTCGGGCCGGCAGCTCGTCATCTTTCCGGAAGGCACGCGCCGCGCGCCGGGCGCGCCGCCCGACTACAAGACCGGCTTCGCGCAGATCTATTCGTCCTGCGGCGTGCCGTGTCTGCCGATCGCGCTCAACTCCGGCCTGTTCTGGCCCCGCCGCACCTTCATGCGCTATCCCGGCACGCTCGTGGTGGAATTCCTCGATCCGTTGCCATCGGGCCTGCCGAAGGATGAGTTTCTCTCCCGTGTGCAGACGGCGATCGAAGAGGCAACCGGCCGCCTCGTCGAGGCCGGCCGCAAGGAGCAGGAGCAACTGATTGGCGCCTCGCCGAGTTACGCCCCGTCGGAGAGCTAAAGCGCGATGAGATTAGGATGAATCGTCATCGCGCTTTAGTTTATTGTTTGAGCATTATCTTTCCGGAAAACCGCTGCGCACTTTTCCGGATCATGCTCTAGCGGCTCTCTCGATCGTCGCGAGCCGGCGGGTGCAGGGAATGCGCCTCCCCATGCAGCATGGTTGCGAGCTGATGCAATTGCGTATCGCGAAAACCTTCGGCCTCGATCGCCTTCACCGTCGCGGTGACATAGTCGCGATTGGCGCCGGACTGGCCGTGGCCCTGGACGACATGGCGGTGCTGCTCGGCGAGCGAGAGGCGGCCGGCATATTGCACATGGCCGCGGTCGACGACATAGGCGAGCGCGGAGACGCGCTGGCGCGCATCGTTCTCCAGCCACACCGAGCGCATCACCTCGCGATAGACCGAGGTGACCTGCTCGCGCGCCCGCAAATACGCGACCACGTCGGTGCGGTTCTTTTCAGCGACGCGAAAGGCGATGCCGCGGCAGGCGCCGCCGCGGTCGAGCCCGAGCACCAGGCCCGGCTTCTCCGGTGTGCCGCGATGGACGAAGGAATAGACGCAGAGCGCCCGGTGCTCGCCGACCAGCCGTGCCGGGACGCGCTCCTCGAAGTCGAAGCCCGGCCGCCACATCAGCGAGCCGTAGCCGAACACCCAGAGGTCGCCCGTGGCTGTGGTGACGGAGGGGAGGGTGATTTCGGACATTTCGGGCACGGCTACCAGAACCGCGCCCTCAAGCGAAGCGAATTCTCCGCCTTTCGTCGGGGGCGGGCCTCGCTTACATTTGCCAAAATCTGGGGCCAAAGGGTCGCCGCATGTCCAATATGACCGTTGCCGCAGGCCGCCGTTCCCGTTGGGGCCTTTTCATTGCCCCCGTCCTCGTCCTGATCCTCGCCGTCGCCTGGAGCTGCTTCTGGTTCTACGCGGCCTCGCAGGCCGAAGTGGTCGCCGACGCGTGGCGGGCGCAGGAGGCCAAGTCCGGCCGCATCTATGATTGCGCCAAGCGCTCGATCGCCGGCTTCCCGTTCCGCTTCGAGGTCCAGTGCTCCGGCGCCAGCGTCGCCCTGGTCTCGCAGAATGCCAGCAAGACGCCGTTCACGGCCAAGCTCGACAACATCCTGGTCGTTGCCCAGGTGTACGATCCCAAGCTCGTCATCGCCGAATTCTCAGCGCCCGCGACGCTGACCGACGGCGTCACGCAAAACACCTTCGTGGTGAACTGGAGCAAGGGCCGCAGCAGCGTGGTCGGCCTGCCGGCCGTGCCGGACCGCGCCTCCATCGTGTTCGACGATCCCAACATCAATCGTCTCGACGGCAGCATGCAGGTGCCGCTCGCGCGCGCCAAGCAGGTCGAGCTGCACGGACGCCTCGCGGATGGCTCGCCGGCCGATCATCCTGTGATCGAGACCGTGCTCCAAGTCGCGCAGGGCAGCATCCAGGGCGTTCATCCCCTGCTTGCCGAGCCGTTCGAGGCGGACACGCGCGCCAAGATCACGGGCCTGTCCGACCTGACGCCAAAGCCCTGGCCGCAGCGCTTCCGCGAGATCCAGGCCGCCGGCGGCCACATCGAGATCGTGCTGTCGCGGATTCAGCAGGGCGAGATGATCGCGGTTGCGGCCGGCACGCTCGCCCTCTCGGCCAACGGCCGGCTCGACGGCGAATTGCAGATGACGGTGACGGGGCTCGAGCGCGTGATCCCGGCGCTGGGCATCGAGAAGATGCTGGAGGAGGGTGTGCCGCAGGCCACGCTCGACCGCGTTGCGCCCGGGGTGAAGTCGCAGGACCTCAACAATCTGTTCGGCGCGCTCGATCGCGCCGTTCCCGGCCTCGGCAAGGTGATCAAGCAGAACGCCAATGCCGGCGTTGCCGCCGGCATCAACTCGATCGGCACCGAGAGCATGCTGGAAGGCAAGAAGGCGAGAAGCTTCCCGCTGAAATTCGTCGACGGCGCCGTGCTGCTCGGGCCGGTCAAGGTCGGCCAGATCCCGCCGCTGTATTAGGTGGCGTAGCTGCCGTAGCCCGGATGGAGCGAAGCGCAATCCGGGACGGTGCCAGCCGCGATCAAGAATCCCGGATTACGCTTGCGCTCCATCCGGGCTACGAACTCACGGCTTCTTCAGCGCCCCGTGCTGGCGGCCGAAATCCGCGGCGGCCGAATCCTGGCCGATCTCGACGATGCCGCGGCGGATGGCGCGGGTGCGGGTGAAATGGTCGAACAGCGCCTCGCCGTCGCCGCGCCGGATCGCGCGGGTGAGTTTTGCGAGATCCTCGGTGAAGGTGCCGAGCATTTCCAGCACCGCCTCCTTGTTGGCGAGGAAGACGTCGCGCCACATCGTCGGATCGGACGCCGCGATGCGGGTGAAATCGCGGAAACCGCCGGCGGAGAACTTGATCACCTCGGACTCCGTCACCTGCGCCAGCTCGTCGGCGGTGCCGACGATGGTGTAGGCGATCAGATGCGGCAGATGGCTGGTGATCGCGAGCACGAGATCGTGATGATCCGGCGTCATGACCTCGACCTTGGCGCCCATCGCCGCCCAGAAAGCGCGCAGGCGATCGGTCGCGGCCGCATCGACGCCTTCCGGCGGGGTGAGGATGCACCAGCGATTGATGAAGAGCTCGGCGAAACCCGAATCCGGCCCCGAATGCTCGGTGCCCGCGACGGGATGCGCCGGCACGAAATGAACGGTCTTCGGCAGATGCGGCGCCATGTCCCTGACGATGGCGCCCTTGACCGAGCCGACGTCAGAGATGATTGCGCCGGGCTTCAGATGCGCGGCGATCTCCCGCGCGACTTCGCCGCAGGCGCCGACGGGAATGCAGAGGATGACGAGATCGGCATCCTTCACCGCGTCCGCATTGGTCGCCACGACCTGGTCGACGATACCGAGTTCGAGCACCCGCGCGCGGGTCTTCTCCGAGCGCGCGGTGGTGACGATCTCGTCCGCCAGACCCTGGAGCTTCGCAGCACGCGCGATCGAGCCGCCGATCAGGCCGAAGCCGATCAGCGCGACGCGCTGGAAGTGCGCTTGCTCGCTCATTTGCCGGCCATGAAGTCGCGCAGGCCGTCGACGACGAGGCGGTTGGCCTCCTCGGTGCCGATGGTCATGCGCAGCGAATGCGGCAGGCCGTAATTCTTCAGTGCGCGCAGCACTAGGCCGCGCTTGGTCAGGAAGGCGTCGGCATCGTCAGCGGTCCTGCCCTTGTCGGTCGGGAAGTGGATCAGCACGAAATTGGCGACGCTCGGCGTCACCTTCAGTCCGAGCTTGCCGATCTCCTCGGTCAGCCAGTTGCGCCAGGTCTCGGTGAACTGCTTCGACATCGCCTGGTGCGCGGTGTCCTCGATCGCGGCGACCGCGGCATACATTGCCGGCGTCGACACGTTGAACGGGCCGCGGATGCGGTTGACCGCGTCGATGATGTGCTCGGGGCCGAACATCCAGCCGATGCGCAGTGCGGCGAGGCCGTGGATCTTGGAGAAGGTGTGCGTCACCACCGTATTCTCGGTGGTGGCGACCAGCTCGATCCCCATCTCGTAATCGTTGCGCGAGACGTAGTCGCAATAAGCGGCATCGAGCACCAGCAGCACGTGCGACGGCAGGCCGGCGCGCAGGCGCTTGACCTCGTCGAACGGCACATAGGTGCCGGTCGGATTGTTGGGATTGGCGAGCCAAACCAGCTTTGTCTTCGGCGTCACTGCCTTGAGGATGGCGTCGACGTCGCAGGTCAGGTTGGTCTCCTGCGCGACGACATTCTTGGCACCGACCGCCATGGTCGCGATCGGATAGACCAGAAAGCCGTGCGTGGTGGAGATCGCCTCGTCGCCGTGGCTGAGATAGGTGTGCGCCAGCAGATTGAGGATCTCGTCCGAGCCGGCGCCGCAGATGATGCGGTTGGGGGCGAGCCCGAAGGAGCGGCCGATCGCCTCGCGCAACACGCGCGAGGTTCCTTCCGGATAGTCTTCCAGGTGGTCCGCCACGTGCTTGAAGGCTTCGATTGCCTTGGGCGAGGGCCCGAACGGCGTCTCGTTGGCCGACAGCTTGAACACCTTGCGGCCCGGCTCCGCGACCGGGCTCTTGCCGGGCGTGTAGGGCGCAATATCGAGAATGCCGGGATTCGGCACTGGGCGGGACATCTTGAACTCCGAAAATGGCGGGGCGCGGCGCGTGGTTTACGATTTCGCCCCGGTCGGGGGCACCGTATAGCGCGTTGCGTGGCTGCCGACGAGGGCCGTGGAGCGCACCGAGGCCCCCGCCTCGATCAGGGCAGCCCTGATTTTGTCGATGCTGGTCGCAGTCGTGACCGAGACCAGCAGCGCTGCGCCGTCGAAGGCGGTGTCGGGTACCGCCACGATCTCGGCGAGCGGCGACAGGGCCCGCGCGACCTCGGCGTTCCAGCCGGAGACGCGGACGCTGAAGGTCTCGACCTCCGTCACCAGGGCGCTGTCGGCGACCCGCGAGATCGCGAACACCGGCAGCGCCGCCGGATGGTCGGCGCGCTCGACGAAGGGCATCCGCGCGATGATCTTCGGCGCGCCTTCCGTTTCGAGCAAGAGCCACCATGGCGTGCGGCTCGACGTCGCCGAGACCAGCGCCAGATCGCCCTTGGATTTCGCCACCGCCTCGACCGCGGCCTGTGCGCTGAAATGCGCGACGTAAGGCACCGTGAAGCCGAAATGGAAGCGCGCGGAATCGCGCATCGCCGGCTCGCTCGCCGAGATGTCGGCATGCACCGAGAACGGCGCCTGCACGTAAGTGAACGTCGAGATGATGACGCGCCAGATGCTCTCGACGGTGTCGAGCGGCAGGATGCCGCGATGGCGCTGCACGAGGTCACGCATCATGGCGGCCTCGCGCGCTGGGCGGAACGCCGAGCCGACCTCCTGGGTCTGCTTCACCTGGATCAGGCGGTCGATGATGTCGCCGCGTTGCATCAGCAGGCGATGCATGCCCTCGTCGATCGCGTCGATCTCCTTGCGCAGTTCCTGAAGCGATGGTGGCGCGGGCGGACGTTGGGACATGTCTGGCTGTCGATGGTTTCGATGGGGGATGTCCTGATTAGGCAGTCGGGACGGCGAAAGCAAAGAGAAATCACGTCCTTTTCGGACGACGCGAGAGAGACGAATTGGGCCGATCCCGGCCGCGACTTGACGAAAACCACCCAAGACGGTAGTTTTTGCCCGTTCCGTGGTCATTTGAGCCGGCCGGCTTGCAGCCACGTTAAAAAACTCGCTAAACAGGCCGGGGACGCTTCCGATCCCGGCCGAACCTATCGTTCAGGCCGGGTTTTTCATGGCCTGATGCAAGTGGCGATCACGCGTGATCGCAAACGAGGTCGATGGTCAGATGGGTGGCGTCAAGTCGATACCGAGTCCTGCGATCAGCGCCGACGAGCGGTCGCACGAGGTGGATCATCCAAGCTCGCAGATCGCGCATTTCGGCGCCGAGCAGCCGCTGCGGCTCGATTGCGGCGTCGATCTCACCCCGTTCCAGATCGCCTACCAGACCTATGGCGAGCTCAACGCCGATCGCTCCAACGCGGTGCTGATCTGCCATGCGCTGACCGGCGATCAGCATGTCGCCAATGTGCATCCCGTCACCGGTAAGCCCGGCTGGTGGGAGACGCTGGTCGGCCCCGGCCGGCCCATCGATCCCAAGCACTACTTCATCATCTGCTCCAACGTGATCGGCGGCTGCATGGGCTCGACCGGGCCGGCCTCGATCAATCCTGCCACCGGCAAGGTCTGGGGCCTGGATTTCCCGGTCATCACCATTCCCGACATGGTGCGCGCGCAGGCGATGCTGGTCGACCGGCTCGGCGTCGACACGCTGTTTGCGGTAGTCGGCGGCTCGATGGGCGGCATGCAGGTGCTGCAATGGACCGCCGCCTATCCGGGCCGCGTGTTCTCCGCGCTGGCGATTGCCTGCGCGACGCGGCACTCGGCGCAGAACATCGCCTTCCACGAGCTCGGCCGCCAGGCCGTGATGGCCGATCCCGACTGGCACGGCGGCGGCTATGCCGATCACGGCATCCATCCGCATCGCGGGCTCGCGGTGGCGCGGATGGCGGCGCACATCACCTATCTCTCGGATGCGGCGCTGCATCGAAAATTCGGCCGGCGCATGCAGGACCGCGAGCTGCCGACCTTCTCGTTCGACGCCGACTTCCAGGTCGAGAGCTATCTGCGCTACCAGGGCTCGTCCTTCGTCGAGCGCTTCGATGCCAACTCGTACCTCTATCTGACGCGCGCGATGGACTATTTCGACATCGCCGCCGACCAAGGCGGCGTGCTCGCCAAGGCGTTCGTCGACATCAAGACCCGCTTCTGCGTGGTCTCCTTCACCAGCGACTGGCTGTTTCCGACCTCGGAATCGCGCGCGCTGGTGCACGCGCTGAATGCATCGAGCGCGCGGGTGTCGTTCGCCGAGATCGAGACCGATCGCGGCCATGACGCCTTCCTGCTCGACGTTCCCGAATTCTTCGACATCTCCCGCGCCTTCCTGCAATCGGCGGGCAAGGCGCGCGGGCTCACTGGCAAGAACGACTGACAAGGACGGCTAGCGATGTCTGTACAGGAAGTGTTGCCGTTGAACGGCGTCGCGACCGGATCGTCCGGCCAGTTTCGCGCCGATCATCTGCTGGTCGCCGAGATGGTGAAGCCCGGCTCGAAGGTGCTCGACGTCGGCTGCGGCGAGGGCGATCTGCTTCAGCTGCTGGAGACCCGCGGCATCGACGGCCGCGGCATCGAGCTGTCGCGCGAGGGCGTCAATCGCTGCGTCGCCAAGGGCCTTGCGGTGGTGCAGGGCGACGCCGACACCGATCTCGTCAATTATCCGGATGACGCCTTCGACTATGTGATCCTGTCGCAGACGCTGCAGGCGACGCGGCAGCCGCGCGTGGTGCTGGAGAATCTGCTGCGCATCGGCCGCCGCGCCATCGTCTCGTTCCCGAATTTCGGTTTCTGGAAGATGCGGCTGCAGCTCCTGGTCGGCGGCCACATGCCGCGCACCGAGAATTTGCCGGCGACATGGTATGACACCGCCAACATCCATTTCTGCACCATCAAGGATTTCGTGCAGCTCTGCGACGAGATCAACGTCAAGATGGAGCGCTCGGTCGCGCTCGATCTCTACGGCCGCCCGGTGCCGCTGAATCTGCCCTGGTGGGTGTGGAACATGTTCGGCGAGCAGGCGGTGTTCTTGCTCAGTCGCGGCGGCGGGAAGTAGTTTTTCTCGCCTGCTGCGGCCTGACCCGTCATCCTGAGGCGCGAGTGGCGCGATGCGAAGCATCGCGCCGGGAGCCTCGAGGGATGAGCGGCCGAGTGTTTCGGCGTGCTCATCTCTCGCTGTGGCGAGAGCGTGGCCGTCGCCCTTCGAGGGCCGCTGAAGAAGCGGCCACCTCAGGGTGATGGAGTTGAGAGCGCGGGGCGTTTCATAGTGCAGACCTAACCGAACCCCGTAGCCCGGATGAAGCGCAGCGCAATCCGGGGCAAGTCGCGCCGCGTTGACAATCCCGGATTACGCTTTCGCTCCATCCGGGCTACGCGACGGAGTATTTGCTGCGCCTGTGCCTAATGCGCCAGCGACCGCGGGTCGCGCACCGGCCATCTTCCCGCCTCCACCAGCGTCACGAACCGCGCCACCGTCTCGTTGAACAGCGCGGGCTCTTCGAGATTGAGCACGTGCCCCGACTTCGGAAACATCGCCAGCCCCGCCGCAGGCAGATGCTTCTTCAGGAACAGGCTCGGTCCGACGCATAGATCGTCCTCGTCGCCGCAGATGATCAGCGCCGGCGTCGATGCGCGCTTGATCGCATCCGTCATCGTGTAAATCGAGGGGCGGCGGCCCTGGAAGCCGCGCATCGTGCGTGCCGAACCCTTGGCGTCGTGGCGCGCCAGCGCGGCGTAGAAATCGGCGTGGCCGCGGGGATCCTTCACCAGGAAGGGAATCCGGCTCGGCGCCTCGCGCGTGACTTTCGCGACCTCGGCGGAGCCCAGCGTCTCGAACTGCTCGGCATTGGCGCGGCACTGCTTGCGCCAGGCCTCCAGGTTCTCGATCTCCGAGCCGGAGCCGACGCCGGCCAGCGTCATCGACAACGCGCGCTGCGGCGCGTTGAGCCCGATCTGGAGCGAGGAGTAGGCGCCCATCGACAGGCCGACCAGATGCGCGCGCTCAATCTTGAGATGATCAAGCACCGCGAGCGCATCGCTATAGAAATGCGTGTAGCTGTAAACCTCGCCCTCCGGCACGTCCGACGGCGTGTAGCCGCGCGCCGAATAGGTGATGCAGCGGTGGCCGCGCGAGAAGTAACGCATCTGCGGCTCCCAATTGGTGTAGTCGGCCGCGAACTCGTGCAGAAAAATGATCGGCGTTCCCTGACCCGCTTCCTCAAAATAGATGCGGACGTCGTCCCTGGTCGTGGCGTGGGGCATTAACCGTTTCCCTCTCTTCAAGCCGCCTTTGCAGGATTGCAGTTAATGCTGTTGTCCGCAATGCGGCGGCCTCGATCAGTGTCGGCGCAAAATCATCACAGCTATTCGCAGGCAGCCCGCGTCTTTTTCTCGCCACATCGGACGGCTTAACGGCCAGACCGATATCGGCCGTTGCACGGGCCGATCGGGAAGTGGGGTGTCAACGAAGGATGAAGAATGTTTGAGTTGTTTGCGTCTCGCCTGTCGCGTTGTGTTGTCGCGCTGGCGATCTTCTTCGCGGCGGTTGCCGCGTTCGTTTCTCCGGCCTCAGCGCGGCCGCATCATCGTCATAGCGCAGAGCGGCACGCACACGTGCACCACGCCAGACATCATCATTACCGCTACCATGCACGCAGCTCGCGCTTCGAGCGCAGCGCGGCGCAGTTGCGGGCGAGTGGATTCGCCGACACCCAGGCGAGCTATGATCCGAACGCCAACAGCGGCGGCATGGTCAACAACACCATGGCTGCAAGCGGCGGCTTCGGCGGCGGATCGAGCCTGGTGTCCGAGGCGCGCCGCTATGTCGGCGGCAATCCGACCGGGCGCGGCAGCCTGTGGTGCGCGCGCTTCATGAACATGGTGCTGGAGCATACCGGCCATAAGGGCTCAGGCTCCGACATGGCGAGCTCGTTCGCCCGCTACGGCACCCGCGTCTCCGGTCCGCAGGTCGGCGCCATCGCAGTGATGTCGCGCGGTCGCCGCGGCGGTCATGTCGGCATCATCACCGGCATCGATGCACAGGGCAATCCGATCATGATCTCCGGCAACAACGGCAACCGCGTCCGCGAGGCGCCGGTCTCGCGCGGCCGGATCTACGCATATGTGATGCCGAACTAACGACGGAGCCGTAGAGTGGGCAAAGGCGCACTTGCGCCGTGCCCACCATCTCTCTCCGTCGCAGAAATTGCGTGGGCACGCTTCTACCGTCGCTCTTCGAGCTATGGCGGACAAGTCGCTTTGCCCACCCTACGGTACCGGTGCCGGCTCAAACCAGCTTCGGCTCTTCCACCGCGACCGCATCGCCGACGCCGATCTCGCCACCTTCGATCACCTCGGCATAGATGCCGCAGTCCATGTGGCCGAGATTGCGCGAGAGCGTCGGCGGTATCTCGAGATCGCGCTTGGCCGTCACCGGGTCGACATTGGTGGCCGGGCAGCGGACGATGCGCTTGACCACTTTCAGGCGCGCCGCGCCGATCGCCAGCGTCTGGCCGACGAGATCGAGCTCCGACCAGGCCGGCCAGCCCTTCACGTAGAGATTGGCGCGGAAGCGCAGCGGATGCACGGCGGTCCCGCCCAGCATGGTCTCGATGGCGCGGACGCTGCCGAGATTGATGATGGAGACCACCTTCCGGGCGACGTCGGAGAAGCTGTGATCGCGGCCGGACAGCAGCTTCGGCGGGCCCTTCAGCTCCGGCTGGAAATTTTCCGCGAAGTAGCGCTCGATGGCGGCGCGCCCGACCGCGGTTTCCAGATCGCCGCTGGCGACGGTCTGGCCGTCCTTGCGGATGGTCAGGACATTGGTGGCGTCGTCGAACCGGCTATCGAGCTCGGCAAGCCGCTCATTTCGTGCGAGCATCAGAAACTGGATTTTCGGCTTCCACTGGGGCGCCTCGGGATCGAAGCCGCTCGGGCCATTCTCGATGGCGTAGCGGCGGTCGGCGGGCAGGGTCTGGCCGGTCCGCAAGGGGACGCGGCGCAGGGCCTCCGGCGTCAGGCCCTTGATCGGATAGCGGTAGAGGCCGGTGATTTCGGCAGTCTGGCTAGCTGTCATGCCGCTACTTAAGGGATTCGCCCCGGGCCCGCCAAGCCGGCGGATCAGCGCACGAAATTGTGAACTGGCCTCTTTCGCATCTGCAACCTGCTTCCCACATCTGGCTCAGGCCGGCGGCAACGTCGGCAAAACACGACCGTTACCGGTTGAGAAACGTCAATGCGGTAATCGGAAACCCAATGAAGATGCCGTTTGGGGTGCCTTAGAGGGCCCTGAGGGCAGGCCGAGGGACAGAAAAGATGAATATCGACAAATACACCGAACGCTCCAGGGGCTTCGTCCAGTCCGCGCAGTCGCTCGCGATGCGCGAGGGGCACCAGCAGTTCTCCACCCTGCACGTGCTGAAGGTCCTGCTGGACGACAATGAGGGGCTGGCTTCCGGTCTGATCGACCGCGCCGGCGGCAATTCCCGTGCAATTCTGAAGGCGACCGAGGATGCCCTCAGCAAGGTGCCGAAGGTCAGCGGTGGCGGTGCCGGGCAGATCTATCTGGCGCCCGAGCTCGCCCGCACCTTCGACGCGGCTGAGAAGGCCGGTGAGAAGGCCGGCGACAGCTTCGTCACCGTCGAGCGGCTGCTGCTCGGGCTCACGCTGGAAAAGACCAGCGAGGCCGGCACCATCCTCGCCAAGGGCGGCGTCACCCCGCAAAACCTCAATGCGGCGATCGAGGCGCTGCGCAAGGGCCGCACGGCCGACAGCGCGACCGCCGAGAACGCCTATGACGCGCTGAAGAAATATGCCCGCGACCTGACGCAGGCGGCGCGCGACGGCAAGCTCGACCCGGTGATCGGCCGCGACGAGGAAATCCGCCGTACGATCCAGGTGCTGTCGCGCCGGACCAAGAACAATCCCGTCCTGATCGGCGAGCCCGGCGTCGGCAAGACCGCCATCGCCGAAGGTCTCGCGCTGCGCATCGTCAATGGTGACGTGCCCGAGAGCCTGAAGGACAAGAAGCTGCTGTCGCTCGACCTCGGCGCGCTGATTGCGGGCGCGAAGTACCGCGGCGAGTTCGAGGAACGGCTGAAGGCCGTGCTCCAGGAGGTGACTGGCAGCGAGGGCACCTTCATCCTGTTCATCGACGAGATGCACACGCTGATCGGCGCCGGCAAAGGCGACGGCGCGATGGACGCCTCCAACCTGCTCAAGCCGGCGCTCGCCCGCGGCGAGCTGCACTGCATCGGCGCGACCACGCTCGACGAGTATCAGAAGCACGTCGAGAAGGACGCCGCGCTGGCGCGGCGCTTCCAGCCGATCTTCGTCAGCGAGCCTTCGGTCGAGGACACAATCTCGATCCTGCGCGGCCTCAAGGACAAGTACGAGCAGCATCATGGCGTGCGGATCACGGATTCCGCGCTTGTTGCCGCGACGACGCTATCCAACCGCTACATCACCGATCGCTTCCTGCCCGACAAGGCGATCGACCTGATGGACGAGGCGGCTGCGCGGTTGAAGATGCAGGTCGATTCCAAGCCGGAAGAGCTGGATTCGCTCGACCGCGAGATCATCCGGCTCAAGATCGAGCAGGAAGCTCTCAAGAAGGAAAGCGATCCCGGCTCCAAGTCCCGTCTCGAGGCGCTCCAGAAAGAGCTCGCCGAGCTCGAGGAGAAGTCCGCGGCGCTGACGGCACGCTGGAGCGCGGAGAAGAACAAGCTCTCCAACGCCCAGAAGCTGAAGTCGGAGCTTGACGCGCTGCGCGTCGATCTCGCCGACGCCCAGCGTCGCGGCGAATTCCAGAAGGCCGGCGAGCTCGCCTATGGCCGGATCCCGCAGCTCGAGAAGCAGCTTGCGGATATCGAGGCGCGTGAAGGCTCCGGCGAGATGATGGAGGAGGCGGTCACCGCCAATCACATCGCGCAGGTGGTCTCGCGCTGGACCGGCGTGCCCGTCGACAAGATGCTGGAGGGCGAGAAGGAAAAGCTCCTGAAGATGGAGGAGCAGCTCGGCACCCGCGTCGTCGGCCAGGCCGAGGCCGTGCGCGCGGTCGCAACCGCCGTGCGTCGCTCGCGCGCGGGCTTGCAGGACCCGAACCGCCCCACGGGCTCGTTCATGTTCTTAGGGCCCACCGGCGTCGGCAAGACGGAGCTGACCAAGGCGCTCGCGGAGTATCTGTTCAACGACGAGACCGCGATGGTCCGCCTCGACATGTCCGAATACATGGAGAAGCACTCGGTCTCGCGGCTGATCGGTGCGCCTCCGGGCTATGTCGGTTATGACGAAGGCGGCGCGCTCACCGAGGCAGTGCGGCGCCGGCCCTACCAGGTGGTGCTGTTCGACGAGATCGAGAAGGCGCATCCTGACGTCTTCAACGTCCTGTTGCAGGTGCTCGACGACGGCCGCCTGACCGACGGTCAGGGCCGCACCGTCGATTTCCGCAACACGCTGATCATCATGACCTCGAACCTCGGTTCGGAATTCCTGGTGAACCAGCCGGAGGGCGAGGACACTTCGGCCGTGCGCGAGCAGGTGATGGCAATGGTGCGCGGGCATTTCCGCCCCGAATTCCTCAACCGCGTCGACGAGATCATCCTGTTCCACCGCTTGCAGCGGAGCGAGATGGGCCGGATCGTCGAGATCCAGTTCGCGCGGCTGCAGAGGCTGCTGACCGATCGCAAGATCGTGCTGACGCTCGATTCTGCCGGACGCGACTGGCTCGCCGCCAAGGGCTGGGATCCCGCCTACGGCGCAAGGCCGCTGAAGCGCGTGATCCAGCGTCACGTCCAGGACCCGCTCGCCGAGATGATCCTCGCCGGCGACGTCAGGGACGGCGATACTGTCGCGATCTCGTCCGAAGGCAACGTCCTGACCTTCAACGGCAAGGCGCCGCAGACCGCCGAGATCACCCAGTTCGAGGCGCCGGTGGCGAAGCGCAAGCTGAACTGAAACGCGGGCGTTCGCCGTTAAACATTATCGCCCCGGAGAGGTCATCCTCTCCGGGGCGAATTGTTCTTGCCCGGCTTGCCCGCCGGCCGATCGCTATTTCTTCGAGACCTTGTAGATCGCGTTCTCGATGTCGGACGAGAAGTAGATCACCCCCGTCGCCCCGACCGCCACGCCCGTCGGAATGTTGGTCGGCAGGCCGCCGGGTGCGCCCGCGAGGCCGATCGGGAGATTGGCCGCGATCTCGGTGATCTTGCCGCTGTCCGGCGCGATCTCGATCAGCCGCTTGGCACCGACTTCCGCCACGATCAGCTGGCCGTCGCTGCCGCGCGCAATGCCCTCCGGCATCTTCAGCTCCTTGGCGACCACAGTCTTTTCACCGTTGCTGTCGATCTTCGAGACAGTGCCCGCAAAGGCGTCGGTGACGTAGACCTCGTCGGTCTTGCCACGAACGAGCCCGACCGGGCCCTCGAGGTCGCCGATCAGCGTGGTGCGATCCTTGCCGTGCTCACCGCTCACCTTGACCAGCGACTTGGTGCCGAGCTCGGCGACCAAAATGCTGCCGTCGGCGAGCACGATCGCGTCATGCGGCGCCTTGAAGCCATGCAGCATGTCGCGCGTGGCGCCGGTCTTGGCGTCGATCACCTGCACCGTGCCGGTGAACCAGCTCGACAGCACCACGTCGTTGCCCCGCGCCGTCGCGCTCATGGGATATTCGAGCGTGGTGTCGGCGGCGTGCATGCGCGCCTTCTCGGTGACCTCGCCGGTCGCCCCATCCACCGTGCGATAGGCGAACACGTCGGCGAGGTGGATCGTATCCTTGCCGTTCTCCGAGGTGACGCCGATACCGCCGGGCAAAGCGAGCTTGCCGATGATGATCTGCCTGGCCTGGCCGGTCGCGGGGTCGACCTCCTGGATGCCGTTGTCGGCCATGTTGGAGACGTAGATGCGGTCCTTCTCGTCGATGGCGAGATTGTCCAGCGACGGCTTCAATTGTGCGACCATGGTCTTGGCGCCCGATTTGGGATCGACCCGGACGAGCTGGCCGAGCGCGGTGTCGACTACGAAGAGATTGCCCTTGGAATCGAAGTTCACCGCGGCCGGGATCTTGAAGCCGTCGGCCACGACGGTCAGCTCGGCCTTGTCGACGTCGACTTTTGCGACCTGGCCCTTGAACCAGAGCGGACCGTAGAGCTTGTCGTCGGGACCGAACTCGAAGCCGTTGAGGCCGCCCATCTTCTCCATGATCTGGCGCGGCGGCTTCACGCCCTCGACGTCGATCTCATAGAGCGTGTCGCCGAGGAAAACGGTGGTGGCGTAGAGCCTGCCGTCCTTGCGAAAGGCGAGCGAGTTGATGCCGGGAAGGCCGCTGGCGAGCTTCTTGATCGGGCCGTCGCCCTTGCGCGCATAGAGATCGCCGGTGAGGAAACCGGTCCAGGCCATGGTGCCGTCGGGCGCGAAGGCGATGTCGTCGGCCATTCCGATCGGCGAGGGGATTGCAACCTTGGCGGTACCGCCTGATACATCCACCTCGTAGAGAGCGGCGCCGGCGACGCTGCCGGCGAACAGATGGCCGGCCTTGTCGATGCCGAGCCCATGCACGCCATGGAACGCCGAGCCCTGGACCAGCTTGGTGACCTCCCAAGTCTCGGCCGATACGCTCGTGGTAGCGAAAAGGGCAGCGACGAATGCTGCGCAGGCGAGCCTGTTCTTCATGGCGAGACCTCCCGTTTTTTGGAAAGTATTCGCCCCTGGTGCCGCTTTGGCAAACAAAACTTGACGTTGAGCCGCCGCCAAGCGCGCCTCGCGCGAGAACGTCGAATTCGGATCGGATCTTGAGATGTCCGGCCGATGCCGGCCGGTTGCAATTAGCGGTTGCTGACCTGCAACGGGCCGCCGGTCGCGTCAGACATGCGGGCGATGGCGCCGCCGCGGCCGCTCATCATGCCGTCGAGCCGGTCGCGCTCCTTCTCGAAGCCTGCGAGCATCGGGCCCTCGAGCGAACGGCCGCGCGGCAGCTTCACGCGCATCGGGTCGACGAAGCGGCCGTTGACCAGGATCTCGTAGTGGACGTGCGGGCCGGTCGAGAGGCCGGATGAGCCGACGAAGCCGATCACCTGGCCCTGCCGCACCTTCTTGCCGATCTCCATGCCCTTGGCGAAAGCGGACATGTGGCCGTAGGCCGTCTCATAGCCGTTGTTGTGCTTGATGCGGATATACTTGCCGTAGCCGCCTTCGGGGCCGGCCTTCTCGATCACGCCGTTGCCGGAAGCGAAAATCGGCGTGCCGTAGGCGGTGGCCCAGTCGACGCCGGTGTGCATCTTCACATAGCCCAGGATCGGGTGGCGGCGGCCGCCGAAGCCGGAGCGCATGATAGCGTTGTTGACGGGCTTTCTGACCAGGAATTTCTTCGCGCTCTTGCCGGTCTCGTCATAGTAATCGACGACGCCGTCGTCGGGGCTCTGGTAGCGGTAGTATTTCTTGGTCTCGCCGCCGACCGTGAGAGAGGCGAACAGCACGTCGTTCTTCTCCGTCGACGTCACGCCCTCGTCCTCGCCGGCGTAGAACACGTCGAAGGAATCGCCCGGCTGCACCTTGCGCTGGAAATCGACGTCGTAGGAGTAGATCTTGATCATGTCGTCGATGACCGGCATCGGCACTTTGTTGCGCATCGCGGTCTCGTAGATGCTCTGGTAGAGCCGCACGCCGGAGCCGTCGTCATCATCGTCGTCATCGCTGCTGGCGCTGGCCGCGGCATCGGCGACGGTGTTCATGCTGGAGACGTCGACCGCGACGTATTTGCCGAGATCGGACAGCGCCGCGATCGCCTCGACCATGGACTCGTTGGCGACGACGACGCGATAGGGCTGGAGGCGGGCGCCAGGACTTGCCGGCGCCATCAGGATGCGGAGCTTCTCGCCGTCCTTGAGGCCGCCGTCGCGGCCGCGGGGGCCGAGCGTCGCGGTGATCGCCTTGATCTCGTCGGCGTTCGCGCCGAGATCGCGCAGCACCGAGGCGACGCTGTCGCCCTTCTTGACCAGATGGACGCGTTCGCCGTTGGGATTGCCGCCGGTGATCTGCTCCTTGGTCTTGGGCAGCAGCGTGACGTTTTCCGGCACCACGCGCGTCTCGAAACCGGCATAGGGATCGGACGGCGAGGCCTCGGCGGCGTAGGCGGTTCTGATGTCGGACGGGCCGGTCGCGCCGGAGACATCGGCTGCGGCATTGGCGAGCGAGGCGTAGCGCACTCCGCCATTGCCGCGCCAGTTGGCGGCATCGCGCACCCGCATCAGGATGTCGTCGAGCGCCACCACCGCGGAAATCTTGGCTTTCGGCAGCACCGGCGACAGGTCCTTGGTGACAAAGGACACTTCGGCGTCGGGCTCGACCGCTTCGGGATTGTTGGGATCGTCGGATGCGGTCTTCGGATCGGAGCCGACATCGGTGAGCAGGCGCTGGGCGTTGAACGGTGGGATCTTCGCCGACAGGTCGCTCGTCGTCATCGACAGATTGCCGGCGATCCGGACGAAGGGGCGCACCCGCATCACGTCGCGGTTGCCGACGCGGGCCACGGTGGAGACGCGCATGATGTTGCGGGACGCGGTGGATTCGCTCGGTGGCGGCAGGCGGTCGCTCTTGTGCAGTGTGGCGGCGCGATCGGCGGCGCCGAATGCACCGCGCAGCGCGCCCTCGACCCGCTCCGGCACCTTGGCGAAGGTCATCTCGCCGTCGAGCGATGCGAAAACGGCGCCGCCGATCAGGGCTGCGCCGCAGAGTCCGGTCAAAATTGTCCCGCTGAACCATTGCACCGAGACGCGACGGCGGTCGATTACGGCGGCTTCAGAACCATCGACGGACAGCGGCGGCTCGTGGCCGAGATCGATGATCCCGGTCTCACGCCCGTAAGCGCCGCGTGATGTCCTGTGGTTCAACGCAAGTCCCCCAATCAACGACCCAAGATGCCCGCTTTCGAACCTCGTCCTGGTCGCCCTCTTGAAGGGGGATCGCCGGAAAAGGCAAGCCGCGCAGGCGTCCGTGCTCAGAAGGCCCCTCGGGTGGGGCCGGCCGAAATTACGAACAGCTGGACGGGTGAAGCTCTCTCGATGTCTCTCGAATGTCGGAGGAAGGCCGCGTCATCTGCAAGATCGCCTTCCTCTGACCCCATGAAAACCGCCGGCAGCCCCCACTGGCATCCGTGCGATTCAAGCTTGTCTCTTATCAGAACGCCGCGGGATTGTGGCTCAAGTACGGCGCCTGTCATCGAAAAAGTTTCCTGAACGGCCGGAGGGCGGGGGCCTCCCGAGAGGGTGCTGCAAGCTGCTTCCCACCGCGAAGGTACGGTAAGCCGCCCCTCAATCCCTCCCCAAGTACCCTGTGTCGATCCCGACCCGCGCGCCAATCCACTCGCCAAGCCGTTCCCCATGTGGCTTCCCAGGTGGCTCGCCAAGTCGCTTCCCAGTCCCCACCCACAACCCCTCCCAGGTCGGCTCCGGAGCCCCCTGGGGCCCAAACTTTTTTCAAGTTTTTTCACCGTCCCGACCGGATCGGCGCATCTACGGTCCTCCTAACCGCCTGGAAACACGTCCTTTTTCGCGACAATCCACCGTGCGACGATTTGTTGACAATGGGCGTTGACAATCCCGAGTGCGGGGGCCTATAACCCGACCACTGAGCGCGGCGCCGCCGGGTCACTGACCAAGGCGAGCGAACGCGCCACTGATGCTCCTCACCTTGTTGAGTGACACAACAGTCGACGTAAGTCGATTGGAGTTCATCCATCGTCGGTAAGGGTGTCGGAACCCTTCCTCTCAGGAAGGTTGGGGCCTCCACGGTCCCGGGCTGTTTGACAAGTGAAGATGAAGAAAGAGAAACGTGGACGGCGGAGTCCTTGCGGGTCTCGCTCCTGAAAAGCTTCGGCTTTTCTGGTCGGGACCGGACGAAAGACTTCGGCGGTACACGTTTCAAAGGAAACACCATCGTTGCCAGCGATGTGAATCGCAGGCAGCACATCGACTTCGGTCGATAATGGTGGGACCTCGTCAAACGTTGTGATCAGCCGGTTCAAAGTTCAAGTCCAACTTGAGAGTTTGATCCTGGCTCAGAGCGAACGCTGGCGGCAGGCTTAACACATGCAAGTCGAGCGGGCGTAGCAATACGTCAGCGGCAGACGGGTGAGTAACGCGTGGGAACGTACCTTTTGGTTCGGAACAACACAGGGAAACTTGTGCTAATACCGGATAAGCCCTTACGGGGAAAGATTTATCGCCGAAAGATCGGCCCGCGTCTGATTAGCTAGTTGGTGAGGTAATGGCTCACCAAGGCGACGATCAGTAGCTGGTCTGAGAGGATGATCAGCCACATTGGGACTGAGACACGGCCCAAACTCCTACGGGAGGCAGCAGTGGGGAATATTGGACAATGGGGGCAACCCTGATCCAGCCATGCCGCGTGAGTGATGAAGGCCCTAGGGTTGTAAAGCTCTTTTGTGCGGGAAGATAATGACGGTACCGCAAGAATAAGCCCCGGCTAACTTCGTGCCAGCAGCCGCGGTAATACGAAGGGGGCTAGCGTTGCTCGGAATCACTGGGCGTAAAGGGTGCGTAGGCGGGTCTTTAAGTCAGGGGTGAAATCCTGGAGCTCAACTCCAGAACTGCCTTTGATACTGAAGATCTTGAGTTCGGGAGAGGTGAGTGGAACTGCGAGTGTAGAGGTGAAATTCGTAGATATTCGCAAGAACACCAGTGGCGAAGGCGGCTCACTGGCCCGATACTGACGCTGAGGCACGAAAGCGTGGGGAGCAAACAGGATTAGATACCCTGGTAGTCCACGCCGTAAACGATGAATGCCAGCCGTTAGTGGGTTTACTCACTAGTGGCGCAGCTAACGCTTTAAGCATTCCGCCTGGGGAGTACGGTCGCAAGATTAAAACTCAAAGGAATTGACGGGGGCCCGCACAAGCGGTGGAGCATGTGGTTTAATTCGACGCAACGCGCAGAACCTTACCAGCCCTTGACATGTCCAGGACCGGTCGCAGAGATGTGACCTTCTCTTCGGAGCCTGGAACACAGGTGCTGCATGGCTGTCGTCAGCTCGTGTCGTGAGATGTTGGGTTAAGTCCCGCAACGAGCGCAACCCCCGTCCTTAGTTGCTACCATTTAGTTGAGCACTCTAAGGAGACTGCCGGTGATAAGCCGCGAGGAAGGTGGGGATGACGTCAAGTCCTCATGGCCCTTACGGGCTGGGCTACACACGTGCTACAATGGCGGTGACAATGGGATGCTAAGGGGCGACCCTTCGCAAATCTCAAAAAGCCGTCTCAGTTCGGATTGGGCTCTGCAACTCGAGCCCATGAAGTTGGAATCGCTAGTAATCGTGGATCAGCACGCCACGGTGAATACGTTCCCGGGCCTTGTACACACCGCCCGTCACACCATGGGAGTTGGTTTTACCTGAAGACGGTGCGCTAACCCGCAAGGGAGGCAGCCGGCCACGGTAGGGTCAGCGACTGGGGTGAAGTCGTAACAAGGTAGCCGTAGGGGAACCTGCGGCTGGATCACCTCCTTTCTAAGGATGATCCTTCAGCGAGCTTCGGCTCACTATCGGATCGTTTTAGAAACATCAGTGGCCAACAATCGTCAGGATTGTTGAGCTGCATTGGCGGGATTTCGCCGTCTTCGTTTCTCTTTCTTCGCGGACGAACACGCGCTGGGGCTGCAAGCTTGCAGAATCCCTGGTCCTTGACTGGATATGCGTTAGGGGCTTGTAGCTCAGTTGGTTAGAGCGCGCGCTTGATAAGCGTGAGGTCGGAAGTTCAAGTCTTCCCAGGCCCACCAGCCTTCGCGCTTCGCTGCTTCGGCTAGGCAAGCCCTTCGA
>NZ_JACIHC010000002.1:377702-532702 GCF_014198205.1 Bradyrhizobium sp. SBR1B | reverse complement strand
TTGTGGCCCCGTTGCTCGCGCCGCGCATTCGCAGCCGTAGGGTGGGCAAAAGCGCGCGAGGCGCGCTGTGCCCACGTCCTCCTGGTTCAGACAGACGCGTGGGCACGCTCCGCTTTGCCCGCCCTACGAGACCTTCATCCGCGAAAAAAAGCCCCGGAGACATCTCCGGGGCTTTTGTCGTTTCGCGCCTCGCAGCGCGAGGCAGTTACGTTCGCGTCCGCATCCGCATCATGAAGCTGTCGAAGCTGAGTTCTGCCACCTGCATCCAGGCAAGCGAGTCGGCCCGATAAGCGGTGAGACTCGAGTACATCTTGCCGAAATGCGGATTGCTCTTGGCGAGATCCGCGTAGATCTCATTGGCCGCGCCGTAGCAGGCCTCGAGCACCTCCTGCGGGAAGGGCTTGAGGATCGCGCCGGCGGCGAGCAGCCGCTTGAGCGCGGGCGGATTTACCGAATCGTACTTGCCGGTCACCCAGGTGAAGGTGTCGAGCGAGGCCGTCGAGATCGCCGCCTGATAATGTTTCGGCAACGCGTTCCACTTCTCGAGGTTCATGAGGTTATGGCCTTGGCCGGTGCCTTCCCACCAGCCCGGATAGTAATAATACTTTGCCACCTTCACGAAGCCGAGCTTCTCGTCGTCATACGGCCCGACCCACTCCGCCGCGTCGATCGTGCCCTTCTCCAGGGCGGGATAGATATCGCCGGCCGCGATCTGCTGCGGCACACCGCCGAGCTTCGCGATGATGGTGCCGGCGAAACCGCCGACGCGGAATTTCAGGCCCTTCAGATCATCGACGGTCTTGATCTCCTTGCGGAACCAACCGCCCATCTGGGCGCCGGTCGAACCCGTGGGGACACCGATGGCATTGTGCTCCTTCAGGAGATCGTTGAGCATCTCCTGACCGCCGTTCCAGATCAGCCAGGAGATGTGCTGGCGCGTGTTGAGACCGAACGGCAGCGATGTGCCGAAGGTAAATGCAGGGTTCTTGCCCCAATAATAATAGAGAGCGGTGTTGCCCATCTCGACGGTGCCGTTGGAGACGGCGTCGAGCACTTGCAGGCCCGGCACGATTTCGCCGGCGGCAAAGGGCTGGATCTGGAAACGATTGTCGGTGATCTCGGCAACGCGCTTGCAGAAATATTCGCAGCCGCCATAGAGCGTATCGAGTGATTTCGGCCAGCTCGCAGCTAACCGCCATTTCACCTCGGGCATCGACTGCGCAACGGCCGGCGCGGCAACGGCACTCGCGGCCAGGCCCAGCCCGCCCGCCGTCAGGAATTTACGACGTTCCATGTAGTCCCTCCCTGTCCTGTCGAGTCCTCGACGAGGGATCGCGATCTTGTCGTCGCTTTGTCTTCGCCGGTGGCCGACGTTTTATTGCGTCCGAAATTCTATGTTCCCGGATCGAGGTGCAGGATGACCAAAGGGGGATCGCAAATCAAGCGCACTTTGGTTGAGCTTGCGGTGGCGCCGCTCAATGCTGCGCTGCGAACGCGGCCTCCATCGCCTTGCGCGTCTTCACCGTCTCGTTGCCGGCGTCGAACTCGACGTCGCTCCAGCGCACCACCGCGCCGTGCGTGACGTCGTGCTTCAGCTTCAGGCGGTGGGCGAGGCCAATCGGCAGCGCGCCGGCCTTGAGGCTCGCGGCCGCCGGTACCAGCTTGCCCCACACCGTATAGCCGCCTTCGCCGTCCAGCATCTCGCCCGCGCGCAGATTGCGCTTGGCCACTGCCGCAACGTCGCCGCGGAAGCCGCTGGCCTGGCCGGTCGGCTCGCCCCGCAGCGCCGCCGACAGCACCGAGATGTTCAGCTCGAGCCCGATCAGATGATACGGCTTGTACATCGCCGCATAACGTCCGCTGCCGTCGGTCTTGAGACCGTATTGCCGGAAGCAGTCGGCGGCATAGTCGTTCGGCGCCTCCAGCACGACATAGACGCCCCAGCGGAGGTCGCGAAACACCGGCCGCCCGTCCCGTTCGAGCGAGGAGACGACCTCGACCACGCCCGGCCGCTCCAGCACGCCGCCATGCGAGCGCGGCCGCATAATGTGCGGCAGATCGTCGACGCCGCAGGGCGGAAACAGCAGGCCGTCCGTGGGCACGTCGAGGGCACAGGCATTGGCGATCGCGGCCATCTCGATCGCTGATTTGGTGCCGTCGAGAAACGAGTTGAACATCTGCGGATTCATGCCGGCCGACTGCGCTTCGCCCGCGGTCAGGCCGTAATGCTGCCAGACGCCGTCAGGCGTCACGTCGTGATAGGCCGGCAGATATTTTGTGCCTTTACCGGCGGCGACGACGCGGAAGCCGGTGGCGCGGGCCCAGTCGACCATCTCGGCGGTCAGTGCCGGCTGGTCGCCATAGGCGAGCGAATAGACCACGCCCGCTTTGCGCGCTTCCTCGGCGAGCAGCGGACCTGCCAGCACGTCGGCCTCGACATTCACCATCACGATATGCTTGCCCGCCGCGATCGCGGCGCGCGCATGCCTGATCCCGACGGCGGGATTCCCGGTCGCCTCCACAACCACGTCCATGGCGCCGCCGGCAATGGCGCGGGCGCCGTCATCGGTGAAGACGGTTGCGGCGATCCGCTCGGCGCTCCAGCCGACGGTGCGGCAGGCCTCGCGCGCGCGGTCGCGGTCGATGTCGACGATGATGGGCACCTCCAACCCCGGCGTATGCGGCACCTGCGCCAGAAACATCGAGCCGAACTTGCCCGCGCCGATCAGCGCGACCCGGACCGGCTTGCCGGCGGACGCGCGGGCCTGGAGTAGGCGGAAGAGGTTCATGGGGGATTGTCCTGGTAATGGTCGTGTCCCGGACGCGGTGCAGCACGTAGTGCTGCTGCGCAGAGCCGGGATCCAAAAAGGAAACTATCAGCGCGGCATGGGCCCCGGCTCAGCAGCGCACCGCTGAAGAAGCGCTGCGCTGCGTCCGGGGCGCGAGACCTACTTACTCCGCCGCCTGCCGCGGCGCACGGGCAAGCCGCAGCAGCGCGTCGTCGTCCACCGTCTTGATCGGGGCGAAGTCGCGATGTGCGATGTAGTCCGGCCGCGTCGGGCTGCGGATGTAGTTCGAGACCGCGTTCAGCGTCAGGTACACGATCTTGCGCGGGAAGGGCGTGATGTTGCCGGCCGAGCCGTGGACGAGATTGCCGTGGAACATCAGCATGCCGCCTGGCTTGCCGGTCGGCGCCACGATGCCGCCCTGCGCGACCAGCCGCGTCACCGTCGCCTCGTCCAGCGTCCACAGCGGATAGGATGTGGTGGCGAGGTCGTGCGAGGCTTCGAGATCGCCGGCGTTCTGGCTGCGCGGCACCAGCATCAGAGGCCCGTTGATCGGCATCACCTCGTCGAGGAAGATCGCGATATTCATGGCCCGCGGCTCCGGCATGCCGTCGTCGCGCTTCCAGGTGCCGTAATCCTGGTGCCATTGCCAGACGTCGCCGGTGAAGGCCGATTTCGCGTTGATCTTGAACTGGTGCATGTAGACGGGCTCGCCGAACAGCTGCTCGACCGGGTCGATCATGCGTGGATGCGCGCCGAGGAGGCCGAACGCCTCATTGTAAAGATGCGCGGCAAACGCCGTGCGCGGCGCGCCGCTCTTCTCGCGCCAGACTTCGGGACGGTTGGCGTCGTAGATGCCGACCGCCTCGCGCGCCAGCAGATCGACCTCCTCCTGATTGAACAGCTCGGGCAGGAACAGCCAGCCCTCGCGGTGGAAGAACTCCAATTGCTCCTGAGACAGTTTCATGGGTCGTTTCCTCCTGTTTTGTTTATTTGTCGTTTCGTCGCTCCGGGGCGGTCCGCAGGACCGAGCTCCGGTGCGCACTTGCGCACCGTAGTCGCGCGTCGCGCGTCCGGAATGACAGCGCAAATCGCTACGCCGCCGCTTCCTCCGTCGCCCTCAATCTCTCCTCGGTCATCCGTCCCGCCGTTTGCGCATGCGCCAGCGCGGCGGCTTCGGCGGCCTTCGCGTCGCCCGCGAGAATGTGTCCGGCGATATCGGCGTGCTCGGCCCAGGCGCTGCCGCGATAGTCGAGCTCCGACAGCACTGTCGCCATCGAACGCCGCATATGCGGCCATTGCGGCGCGATCGTCTCCTCGATCACGGGATTGCCGGCGAGCTGATAGATCGCGCGGTGAAAATTCACGTCGAGCACGATCAGTTCAGTGAGTGTCGTGTTGCGGTCAATGCCGCGCCCCGCGGTGAACGCAGCCTCCAGCCGCGCGCGTCCTGCCGCGTCGCTGGCGGCGCGCTTCGCCGCAAGCCGCGCGGCCAGCGCGTCGATCGCGCCGCGCACCTCGTAGAGCTGGCGGATGCGCGCGGGATCGAGCTGGGTGACCTCGAAGCCGCGCTTGCCGCTCTCGGCGACGAGGCCCTGGCGGTGCAGCAGGTGCAGCGCATGCGAGACAGGCTGGCGCGACACGCCAAGCTTGTCGGCGAGCTCGTTCTGCCGGATGCGCTGGCCGGGCTCAAGCGTGCGGTCGGAGATCGCCTCCAGGATGCGGGCATAGACCTGGTCGATCAGGTTTGGGAGCGGGTCGAGAGGGATCACGCCGGCAGCTCCTGCGAGGGAATACGGAATTCCGTATTCGAAGGTATCGCGGGAGGGGGAGGGCGTCAAGACGAGCTGCGCGCCCGCGCCCAAGGCGCCCGCGCGGCTTCGCTAAGTCATTGATATCGCTATGATCGTCTACTGTGCATGGGGTTGTTTTCGCGGAAAAACCTCCGCCTCAACCCTCCAGCACCTCCACCTCCAGCGCGGCGATCCCTTCCGCATCGGCCAGCGCCTCGATTCCGGCAATGCGTTCGCCCTTGAACGTCACGCGCAGCGCGATGCGCAGCTGGCCACCGAGGATGACGGCAACGCCGATCTCGCCGTCGACCAGTGCCGTCCGCGCGGCCTGGGCGCGGCCCTTGTAAAGCTGTGCGACCGCATCCGCGCCCCGGATCTCCGGTAGCGTGCCGAGCCGCACCGCGGCCTGATCGGCGCGGAAGACGACGTCGGGGTCGAGCACGGCGAGCAGCCCCTCGAAATTGCCTTCGCGCGACGCTTTGAGGAAGGCATCAACGATTCCGCGCTGGCGCGACAGGTCGGTCTCGGGCACCGGCGCCCCCTGCACGCGCCGCCGCGCCCGGCTCGCGAGTTGCCGCGATGCGTCGACCGAGCGGCCGACGATCGGCGCGATCTCCTCGAAGGGCACTGCGAACATGTCGTGCAGCACGAAGGCGAGCCGCTCCGCCGGCTGCAAGGTCTCGAGCACGACGAGCAGCGCCGCGCCGACGGAATCGGCCATCTCCGCCTCGCGCTCCCGCGTCTCGTCGAGCGGCTCGGGCACATGCGGGCCCATCGGCTCTTCCTTGCGCGACTTCCGTGCGCGCAGCATGTCGAGGCAGATGCGCGCGACCACGGTCGTCAACCAGCCGCGCAAATTCGCAACATCGGACATGTCGTAGCGGCTGACCCGCAGCCAGGCCTCCTGCACGGCATCGTCGACCTCGGCGCCGGAGCCCAGCATGCGGTAGGCGACCGCGCGCAGATGGTCCCTGCTGGCTTCGAACTGGTGGCTGAGAAAATCGTCTTCGAAGTTTTTTTCGGTCATCGGTCACATTCCCTCGTCGCGATCCGTCATGCCCATGACGAAGCCAATCCGGCCGATGTGACCGGAACCTTCGACATTCGAGCGATGGAGACGAAAAAGATGCACGCCCGCATGAATCACCCTGTCATGGTCCTCCCCGAGGCCATGAATGTCCTGCAATCCCTCGGCAATCTGACCAAGCAGGGGCTGCCGGAAAAGCTCCTGGAACTGGTGCACCTCCGCGCCAGCCAGATCAACGGTTGCAGTGTCTGCGTCGACATGCACCCCAAGGTCGCCCGCAAGCTTGGTGAGACCGACGAGCGCCTGTTCGCCGTGTCCGCCTGGCGCGATGCGCCCTATTTCACCGACGCCGAGCGCGCCGCGCTGGCGCTGACCGAGGCCGTCACGCGCCTCGCCGACCGCGAGGATCCGGTGCCCGACGCAACCTGGAACGAGGCCGCCAAGCATTTCGACGAACGCGAGCTCGCAACGTTGATCCTGTCGATCGCGACCATCAATGTCTGGAACCGGCTGAATGCAACGATCAAGATGCCGGTCGGCGTGTGGAAGGTGTGAGGTCTCTTTCCCTCGCCTCTCCCCGCTTGCGGGGAGAGGCGACGAGAGCACCTACTCCGCCAAGAACCGGTTCACCACCTCGCCGAACTCCAGTGGCGCTTGCTCGAACATCCAGTGGCCGGCGTTCGGAATGACTGCCGTTTGCGCGCCCGCGATGTGCGCGGCCAGCACGCGCCACATCACTGACAGGCTTCCCGTCGTCGCGCCGCCGCCGATCAGCAGCGTCGGCGTGCGGATCGCCTGTGCGTCGCTGAGCGTGTAGGGCCGGCGCTGCTCGTTGATCTGGCCAAGGAAGGTGAGCGCGTTGTCGCGCAGCTGCTGCTTGGCCGCCGCGGGCACGCGCCGCCACGAGCCGTCACCCTCGATGCCCTCGTAGAAATTCTGCAGCGCGCCCTCGATATCGCCGGCGCGGATCATCTCGACCGAGCGCGCGGTGCGCGCCGCCAGCGGCGGGTGCGCGGGCGTGCCTTCCGGCACCGGCAGGGATGCATCGAGATCGCCGCCCGGCTCGGCCAGCACCAGTTTTCGCAGCAGATCAGGCCGGGCCTGCGCCACGCGGAAGGCAATGTGGCCGCCGCGCGAATGGCCCATCAGGTCGATCGGTGCGGGCGTCACCTGCTCGATGAAAGCGATCGTGTCGGCAACGTGCTGCGCCATCTTGTAGTCGTCGCCGACGGCATCCCAATGTTCGGGGAAGAAATGCCGCAGACTGACCGAGATCACGCGATGGGATTTCGAGAGCGGGCCGAGCACCGAATACCAGGTGCGGAAATCACCTAATGTGCCGTGCACGCAGACCAGCGGATGGCCCTCTCCGACTTCGAGATAGGCCATGTCGTAACCGTTGACGCGGAATGTCTGCATGATCAGCTCGCCAGGAAGTCGAGAACCACTTCGGAGTATTTCTGCGGCGCCTGCTCGAACATCGGATGCGTCGCATTCGGGATGATCGCCGTCTTCGAATAGGGCACATGCGCAGCGAGCGCATGCAGCACTTTTGGCAGCAGGCCTTTGGTTCGCGCCCCCAGGACGAATAGCGTCGGCATCTTGATCGCCTCCGCATCCGCCTTGGAGAACGGCGGACGGTTGTCGCGGACCTGGCCGATCAGGGTGGTGGCGTTGTCGCGAAGGTTCTGTTTCACCAGGGCCGGCAGCCGCGGCCAGGTGCCGGCGCCTTCCAGCGTGTCGACGAACACGGCAAGGCCGCCGTCGACGTCGCCGGCCGCGATCTTCTCGGCCGAGGCCGTGAACCGCGCCAGGAGCGGCGAGGGCCCGCCGACATAGTCGGGATCGAGGCTCGCATCGAGTTCGCCGCCGGGTTCAGCGAGGATCAGCCGCCGCAACAGATCCGGCCGCCGCTGCGCCACGCGGAAGCAGATGTGCCCGCCGCGGGAATGGCCCATCAGGTCGACGGGCCCGAGGTCGAGCTCCTCGATGAAGGCAATGACGTCGTCGACATGCTGGGCGATCGAGTAGGTGTCGCCGATGCCGTCCCATCGCGCCGGGAAGAAGTGCCGCAGGCTGACCGCGATCACCCGGTGCCGTTGCGACAGCGGGCCGAGGACGCAGCCCCAGACCCGGAAGTCGTTGAGCGAGCCGTGCACGCAGACCAGCGGCGCACGTCCTTTGTCCTCGCCCACGTCGAGATAGGGCATATCGTATCCGTTGACGTGGAGGCTTTGCATTCCGGGGCTCGCGAAGGATTGGAACTCCTGTGCAAGATTCCCGGAAACCGGGTGGATCGCAACTATTTCCAAGCCTAGATTTGGTCCGAGATCACATTGGGGGCATGCGACGAGGGACGCAAGCTCAGGAACCAAACCATGACCGACCAGCATTTCGCTCTGTTCGACACCAGGATCGGCCTCTGCGCCATCGCCTGGGGCCCGCGCGGCATCAACGGCACGCAATTGCCGATGGGCGGTGAGCAGAAGATCCGCACCCGCATCAGCCAGCGCCACGGTGATGCCGTTGAGACCGAGCCGACCGCCGAGGTGCAGCAGGCGATCGACCGCATGACAAAACTGCTCGCAGGCGAGCCGGATGACCTCACCGATATCGAGCTCGATCTCGACGGTGTGCCCGAGTTCAACCGCGGCGTCTACGCGATCGCCCGCGCCATCCCGCCCGGCAAGACCATCACCTATGGCGACATCGCCAAGCAGCTCGGCGGCGTCCAGCTCTCGCGCGACGTCGGCCAGGCGCTCGGCCACAATCCGTGCCCGATCGTGGTGCCCTGCCATCGCGTGCTGGCTGCCGGCAACAAGCCCGGCGGCTTCTCGGCGAATGGCGGCGTGGTGACGAAGCTGAAGATGCTCGAGATCGAAGGCGCGCTGGTGAACCACACGCCGAGTTTATTTGATTGAGGCGGCTTGCACCCCTGCCGTAGGGTGGGCAAAGCGGAGCGTGCCCACCGTCTCGTCGTAACATGGAGAGGTCGTGGGCACGGCGCTTCGTGCCTTTGCCCACCCTACGAGACCTCCGCTAGATCTTCGCCGCCGTCTTCGGCCAATATTTGTCGCGCAAATGCCGCTTCACCAGCTTGCCTGTGGGCGTGCGCGGCAGCTCGGCTTCGAAATCGATCGAGCGCGGGCACTTGATGGCAGAGAGGCGGCCCTTGCAGTAGGCGATCAAATCGGCCTCGAGCGCCTTGCCGGCACGCTTCATGTCGTGCGGCTGCACCACCGCCTTCACCTCTTCGCCCATCTCCTCGTTCGGGACGCCGAACACCGCAACGTCGGCGACCTCGGGGTGGGTGATCAGCACATCCTCGGTCTCCTGCGGGTAGATGTTCACGCCGCCCGAGATGATCATGTAGGACTTGCGGTCGGTGAGATAGAGGAAGCCATCCTTGTCGAGATAGCCGACGTCGCCGAGCGTCGACCAGCCCTTGGCGTTGTAGGCCTTCTTCGTCTTCTCGGGGTCGTTGTGATAGGTGAACGCCGGAGCGTCGGCGAAATAGACCGTGCCGATCTCGCCGACCGGCTGCTCTTCGTCGTTCTCGTCGAGAATCTTGATCTTGCCGACCACGGCGCGACCGACGCTGCCGCGATGCGCCAGCCATTCCTTGGAGCTGCAGACGGTGACGCCGTTGCCTTCCGAGCCGGCGTAGTACTCGATCAGGATCGGCCCCCACCATTCGATCATCCTGGCCTTGACGTCGACCGGGCAGGGCGCCGCGGCGTGGATGGCGCCCTTGAGCGTGGAGACTTTGTACTTCGCGCGGATCTCGTCCGGCAGCTTCAGCATGCGCACGAACATGGTCGGCACCAGCTGCGACTGCGTCACCTTGTATTTCTCGACCAGCGTCAGGAATTCCTCGGCGTCGAAATGCTCCATGATGATGGAGGTGCCGCCGAGCACGATCGCCATCATGTTGAAGCGCAAGGGAGCTGCGTGATAGAGCGGCGCCGGAGAAAGATAGATTGTGTCGGCGTTCATGCCGCACATGTTGGCGCAGAGCACGCGCAGGAATGCGTTCGGCTCGTCGATCGGCTTGCCCTCGAACGCCTTCTTGACGCCTTTCGGCCGGCCGGTGGTGCCGGACGAATACAGCATGTCGTAGCCGGCGATCTCGTCGGCAATCGGTGTGATCGGCTGGCTTGCTGCTTCCTCGTCGTAGGAGCGGAAGCCGGGCAGCGGCTCGTCCATCATGTAGAAGATCGGCTCGCCGGCGGCGCCCTTGATCAGGCCCTTGATCTGGTCGGCGCATTTCGGCGTCGTGATCACGACCTTGGCGCCGCAATCGGCGATGATGTAGTCGATCTCGTCCTGCTTCAAATAGCGGCTGATCGCGGTGTAGTAGAGCCCGCTCCGCTGGGCGGCCCAGCACAGCTCCATGAAGGCGAGGCGGTTCTCCATCAGCAGCGCGATGTGGTCGCCGGCCTTGAGGCCGAGCGAGCGGAACAGATGCGCGCCCTGGTTCGAAAGCTCGTCGAGCTCGCGATAGGTGATCGCCTTGCCGGTGCCGGCCATCTGGTAAGCGATCTTGTCGGGCGTGGTGCGGGCATGGATGGAGGGGTGGGTCATGGCGTTTCCTCAAAACGCGAATGGCGAGTAGCGAATGGCAAATAGGAAGAAGGGCAACCGCTCTTCGCCTACTCACCATTCGCTACTCGCCACTCACTACTCGCTTTTGTTTTTTTTACAGTCGCTCGACAATCGTCACGTTCGCCATGCCACCGCCTTCGCACATGGTCTGCAGGCCATAGCGCTTGCCGCGCTGGTGCAGGGCGTGAACCAGCGTCGTCATCAGCTTGGTGCCGGAGCCGCCGAGCGGATGGCCGAGCGCGATGGCGCCGCCATTGACGTTGAGGTGGGCCGGATCTGCACCGGTGGTCTTGAGCCAGCCGGTCGGCACCGAGGCGAAGGCCTCGTTGACCTCGAACAGGTCGATGTCGCCGATCTTCATGCCGGCCTTCTCCAGCGCCTTCTTGGTGGCGTGCAGGGGCGCATCCAGCATGATCACGGGATCGCCGCCGGTCATAGTCATGTGATGGATGCGCGCCAGCGGTGTGACGCCGAGCTGCTTGAGACCGCGCTCGTTGACCACCATGACGCCCGAGGCGCCGTCGCAAATCTGGCTGGCGCTGGCCGCGGTCAGCTTGCCGTTCTCGGCGATCAGCTTGACGCCCTTGATGCCCTCGAGCGTGGCATCGAAGCGGATGCCCTCGTCGATGTGGTGGGTGTCCTTGGAGCCGTCGGCGCGGGTGATCTCGAGCGGTACGATCTCCTTCTTGAAGTGGCCGGCTTGGGTCGCCGCGATCGCGCGCTGATGGCTGTTATAGGAATATTCGTCCAGATCATCCTTCGACAGGCCGTACTTCTCCGCCATCATCTCCGCGCCGGTGAACTGGCTGAACACAATGTTGGGATATCTCGCCTCGATGCCCGGGCTCTTGTAATGGCCGAAGCCGTTCTTGGCGGCGAGCTGCGAGGACAGGCCCATCGGCACCCGCGTCATCGATTCCACGCCGGCGGCGATCACGACGTCCATGGTGCCGGACATCACGGCTTGCGCGGCGAAGTGCAGCGCCTGCTGCGAGGAGCCACACTGGCGATCGATCGAGGTGCCCGGCACGCTCTCCGGCAGCTTCGAGGCCATGATCGCGTTGCGCGCGACATTGTTGGATTGCTCGCCGACCTGCATCACGCAGCCCATGATCACGTCCTCGACCAGCGCAGGATCGACCTTGGTGCGGTCGACCAACTCGTCCAGCACTTTTGCGGCGAGATCGGCCGGATGCCAGCCGGCGAGACGGCCCCCCTTGCGCCCGCCCGCGGTACGCGCAGCGGCGACGATGTAAGCCTCGGCCATGTCGGTCTCTCCCTGGATTCTTGATTGGGTCGGTTGTCGGGGCGGATTTAAGGGACGCAAGATCATTTAGTCAATCGATCAATTAATTCTTGTGATGAGGCGCTGCTTGGGCTTATCTGCGCGCCTCTCGAGGTGCATTCAGGGATCTCCGTGGCTACCAGCGTACCGAACAGGCTCCCCAGCGGAAAAAATTCCACGGCAGAGAAATTGCTCGTGGCCGCGAGCGAGTTGATGATCGAACGCTCCTCGATCGAGATTTCGCTCAGCGACATCGCGCAGAAGTCGGGCGCCAACGCCGCGTTGGTCAAATATCACTTCGGCAACAAGGACGGCCTGCTGCTGGCACTGCTCGCGCGGGATGCCGCGACCGAGATGTCCAATCTCGAATATCTGCTGGCGCAGCCGATCACGGCGACGGCGAAGCTCAAGCTGCATATCGGCGGCATCATCCGCGCCTATCATCGGTTCCCCTATATGAACCGGCTGATCCACTATCTCCTGCATGAGAGCGTCGCCGGCTCCGCGGACGAAGTTTCAAAATTCTTCGTCGCCCCGCTGCTGGACTTTCACCGTCGCCTGCTCGCCGAGGGCGTCAGCCGCGGCGAGTTCCGCCAGACCGATCCGGTGCTGTTCTACACCAGCCTGATCGGCGCTTGCGATCATCTGTTCTTCGGCCGGCACGCGATGTCTCGCGCGACCGGCGTCGGCCCGGTCACCGACGACGTCTGCCGGCAATATATCAAGCACATGGAAACGCTGATCTGCGGCGGCATCCTCACGCAAGCCGGGGAAGCTGCCGCGGCCGGATGATCCGGCCGCAACTCTCAAGTCTAGAGAAGAAACGTCCAAGGAAAGGTAGCCTGTCATGGAATTGAAAGACGTAGCCGTTCTCATCACCGGCGGTGGTTCGGGCCTCGGCGAGGCGACCGCCCGCGCCATGGCGGCCAAGGGCGCCAGGATCGGCGTGATCGACCAAAACAAAGAGAATGCCGAGAAGGTCGCGGCCGAGGTGAAGGGCGTGGCGCTCCATGCCGACGTCACCAGCGAAGAGCAGATCAAGGCCGCGATCGCCAAGGCCGAAGCCGCGCATGGCGTTGCGCGGGTGCTGATGAACTGCGCCGGCATCGGCGGCTCGCAGCGCATCGTCGGCCGCGACGGCGTCTACCCGCTCGAAAAGTTCGCGCGCATCATCAACGTCAACCTGATCGGCACCTTCAACTGCCTGCGGCTGTTCGCCGAGCGCCTCGTCACGATCGAGCCCGTCGGTGAAGAGCGCGGCGTTATCATCAATACGGCGTCGGTCGCGGCCTATGAAGGCCAGATCGGCCAGATCGCCTATTCGGCCTCGAAGGGCGGCGTCGTCGGCCTGACCCTGCCGGCCGCGCGCGACCTCGCCAGCCAGAAGATCCGCGTCAACACCATCGCGCCCGGCCTGTTCTTCACGCCGCTGCTGATGGGGCTGAACGAGGAAGCCCGCAAGAGCCTGGGCGCGCAGGTGCCGCATCCCTCGCGCCTCGGCGATGCCAAGGAATACGGCTCGCTCGCGGTGCACATCGTCGAGAACGCGATGCTGAACGGCGAGACCATCCGCCTCGACGGCGCCATCCGCATGGCGCCGAGGTAAGCGGCGCTCTTCTTCCTTCTCCCCCTGTGGGAGAAGGTGGCGCGAAGCGCCGGATGAGGGGTCTCTCTCCCCGATCTCGTCTGCGGAGACAGACCCCTCACCCAAGTGAACTCTAGGCTGACAGCGATCTTGCCCTCTCCCACAAGGGGAGAGGGCGCAATAACCGCCACCCAAAGAGCGGATGCAGGAGCGCCCCATGTCCCAACCGCTGCTGATCGAGCATGACGACGGCGTCGACCGGGTGACGCTCAATCGGCCGGAACAGCTCAACGCGCTCGATCCGGCGCTGATCGACGCGCTCAACGACTACTTCCAGGGCCTTCAACGCAACCGTGATACGCGTGTCGTGGTGCTGAAGGGCGCCGGCCGGAATTTCTGCGCAGGCCTCGACCTCAAGGCGGCGATGGCCCGCCGTGCCGGACAACAGGAGCCGCCCGGCGTCACGGAGTCGCTGGATTCGCAGCGTCGCATCGCTGACATCGTGATGCTGATGCGACGTTGTCCGCAGCCGATCCTGGCGCTGGTGCAGGGTGCGGCCGCCGGCGGCGGATTCGCGCTGGCGCTGGCTTCCGACATCCGCATCGCGACGAGATCGGCGCGAATGAATTGCGCCTTCATCAAGCTCGGCCTCGGTGGCTGTGACATCGGCACCAGCTATTTCCTGCCGCGGCTGGTCGGCGTGTCCGTGGCGTCGGAGCTGATCCTCACGGGGCGCTTCATCGGCGCCGAGCGCGCGCTCGCGGTCGGCCTCGTCTCGGAAGTCGTGGACGAGGACAGGCTCGATGACGCGGCCGAGCCTTATGTCGAGGCGATGATGACGGCCTCGCCCGTGGGCCTGCGGCTATCCAAGGAATGTCTCAACATGAGCGTCGACGCGGGATCGCTGGAGGCCGTTATCGCCATGGAAGATCGCAACCAGGTCCTGTGCAGCCGTTCCGAGGAATTTTCGGAAGGCATCAGGGCGGCCTTCCTTGAGAAACGAAAGCCTGTCTATATCAAGCGCTGAACGAGAACGATCCGCAAAGGACAATAATTCCGGGAGACGCAAAATGAGTGGAAGCGCGGCGGCCGTGATGACGAAGCCCGCCTTTCGCAAGATCGAGTGGCTCGCGCGCGACATCGACGTCGAGCGTCGCAGCGACGGCACGGTGGTGCTGAAGTCGCGCATTCCGCTGCAGCCTTACGAGAAGCACATCCCGGCCTCGCTGGCGAAATGGGCGAAGGAAGCGCCCGAGCGCATCTGGCTCGCTCAGCGCGGTGGTCCCAATCGCGAATGGCGCAAGGTGTCCTATGGCGAAGCCAAGCGCACTGTGGACGCGCTGACGCAAGGTCTGCTCAACCTCGGACTCGACGGCCGCCCCGTTGCGATCCTCTCCGGCAATTCGATCGAGCATGCGCTGATGACGCAGGCCGCGATGCAGGCGCGCGTCCCGGCAGCGCCGGTCTCGCCGGCTTACTCATTGATGAGCCACGATCACGTCAAGCTGAAATACCTGTTCGACCTGATCAAGCCGGCCGTGGTGATGGTGCAGGACGGCCCGACCTTCGAGAAGGCACTGAAGGCGATCGACCTCGCCGGCGTCACCGTGGTTCACGTCGCGCGGCCATGTGAGGGCATGAAGAGCGTCAGCTTTGCTGAGCTCGCGGCAACTCCGGTGACCGAGGACGTCGAGGAGTCGATCGCGAAGATCACGCCCGACACCGTCGGCAAGCTGCTGTTCACGTCAGGCTCGACCGGCATGCCCAAGGCGGTCATCAACACGCAGAAGATGATGTGCGCCAATGCAGCGATGATGATGCAGGTGCGGCCACGTTCGCCTGATGGCCCTGTTGCGACCATGCTGGACTGGATGCCCTGGAATCACACCATGGGCGGCAACGCGGCATTCCATCCGATCCTGGTCGATGGCGGCACGCTCTATATCGACGACGGCCGGCCGATGCCGGGCCAGTTCGAGGAGACGCTGCGAAACCTGCGCGAGATCTCGCCGACCTATTACGCCAACGTGCCGGCCGGCTATGCGGCGCTCGCGGCCGCCATGGAGAAGGACGACGCGCTCTGCCGCTCGTTCTTCAAGAACCTCTCGATCATGGCCTATGGCGGCGCGCGCCTGCCTGACGATCTCTACGACCGCATGCAGGCCCTCGCGGTGAAGACCACCGGCGAGCGCATCGTGTTCTACACCGGCTGGGGCTCGACCGAGACCGCGCCGACCTCGACCGGAACTTATTGGGATACCGAGCGCGTCGGCCTGATCGGCCTGCCGTTCCCCGGCGTCGAGTTGAAGATGGTGCCGTGCGGCTCGAAATACGAACTGCGGCTGCGCGGCGTCAACGTCACGCCCGGTTATTTCGGCCAGCCGGAGCTGACGAAGCAGATGTTCGACGAGGAAGGCTTTTACTGCATCGGTGATGCAGGCATTTTCGTCGACGATTCCGATCCGGTGAAGGGCATCATCTTTGCAGGTCGCGTGGTCGAAGACTTCAAGCTCACCACCGGCACCTTCGTGCATGTCGGGTCGCTCCGCACCGATACGATCGCAGCTGCGACGCCTGTCGTGCACGATGCGCTGGTCGCGGGGCAGGACCGCCCGTTCATCGGCCTGCTCGCCTGGCCCAATTTGCACGCCTGCCGGCAACTTGTCGGCAATCCCGAGCTGAACTTCGAGGATGCAGTGAAGCACCCCGAGGTCGTCGCCTGCTTCAGGCGGGGACTGGAAACTCACAACAGGGAGTGCGAAGGCGCCAGCAGCCGCATCATCGCGCGCGCCATGCTGATGGTCGAGCCGCCCTCGATCGACGGCAACGAGCTTACCGACAAGGGCTACATCAATCAGCGTGCCGGCCTCGAACGCCGCGCCGCACTGGTGGAGCGGCTGTATGCCGACAAGCCGGATCAAGACGTCATCGTTCTCAAGTAATCGACATCATCAACACGGGTACGCGCCATGAACTTCGACTTCTCCGACGACCAGAAGCAGCTCCGCGATCAGGCGCGCAAATTCCTCACCGAAAAATGCTCGCCGAAGGCGGTGCGTGTGGTGCTCGACGGCAAGGCGCCTTACGATAAGGAGCTCTGGAAGGGCCTCGCCGAGATGGGTTTCCTCGGCGTCGCGATCCCCGAGGAGTTCGGCGGCGCGGGCGCCGGTCATCTCGAGCTCTGCGTTATCGCCGAGGAGATGGGCCGCGCGAACGCGCCGGTGCCGTTCTCCTCGACCGTGTATCTCGCCGCCGAAGCGCTGTTGATCGCCGGCAGCGACGCGCAAAAGAAGAAATGGCTGCCGGCGATTGCCTCGGGCGAGGCGATCGGCACGCTGGCGCTGTTCGAGGGCAAGGGCAATCCCGCGCCGAAGAACGTCAAGCTGACGGCTGCGAACGGCGTGCTCAACGGCGTCAAGAAACCGGTCGCCGATGGTGCGATTGCCGACTTCGCCGTGGTTGCCGCGCGCACTGGGTCGAGCGGACGCGACGGTGATATCTCGTTGTTCTTGGTTGATCTCAAAGCCGGCGGCGTCGAGGTGAAAAGCCTCACCAATCTCGATCCGACCCGCGGGCAGGCCGAGATTTCGTTCAAAGCCTGCAAGGCCGAGCCGCTGGGTGCCGCCGGCGAAGGCTGGAGCATCCTCACCCAAATGCTCGACCGCGCCGCGGTATTGTGCGCGTTCGAGCAGGTCGGCGGTTCCGACCGCGCGCTGGAGATGGGCCGCGACTACGCACTCGATCGCATCGCCTTCGGCCGCCAGATCGGCTCGTTCCAGGCGGTGAAGCACATGCTCGCCGACATGTATGTCTCGGCCACGCTGGCGCGCTCGAACAGCTATTACGGCGCCTGGGCGCTCTCGACCAACGCGGCTGAATTGCCGGAAGCCGCTGCTGCCGCGCGCATCAGCGCGACGCAGGCGTTCCAGCACTGCGCCAAGAACAACATCCAGGTTCACGGCGGCATGGGCTTCACCTGGGAGTTCGACTGCCACATGTACTACCGCCGCGCCAACGCGATGGCGCTGGGGCTGGGGAGCCTGTCCTATTGGGAAGACCAGTTGATCGACCGCATGCGGAAGAAGAACGCGGCGTAATTAGGTTCGTAGGTGGGCTAGTCCCGCGGATGCGCGAAGCGCGATCCGCTGGGCGTAACCCACCACTTCCGTCGACGAGGAAACCAAAGAGGTGAGTTACGCCTTCGGCTAACCCACCCTACGAAGGTAAGAAGACGACCATGAACTTCGACGACACCCCTCAGGAAGCCGACTTTCGCGCCACCGCCCGCGCCTGGATCGGTGCGAATGCGCCCACGCAATACGAGGAAGAGCTGCGCAAATCCTCTCTCGGCCGCACCGTGCTCAAGAACGCCAATATTCTTGAGGTCGCAAAAGCCTGGCAGAAGAAGAAGGCCGATGCCGGTTGGGCCTGCCTGCACTGGCCAAAGGAGTATGGCGGGCGCGGCGCCTCGCCGATCGAGCGGGTGATCTGGCAGCAGGAGGAAGGGCCCTTTGGCCAACTCTCCCGCATGTTCATCATCGGCCACGGCATGTGCGGGCCGACCATGATGGCGTTCGCGCGCGAGGAGCATAAGCGCACCTATCTGCCGCCGCTCGCTTCCGGCGAGAAGGTCTGGTGTCAGCTGTTCTCCGAGCCCGCCGGCGGCTCCGACGTCGCGGGCCTGCGCACGCGCGCCGAGAAGGACGGCGACGACTGGATCATCAACGGCCAGAAGATCTGGACGTCAGGTGCGCATTATTCCGATTACGGCATCCTGCTGACGCGCACCGATCCCACCGTGCCCAAGCACAAGGGCCTCACCATGTTCTTCCTGGACATGAAGAGCCCCGGCGTCGAGGTGCGGCCGATCAAGCAGGCCAGCGGCGCCTCCGACTTCAACGAGGTCTATTTCACCAATGTCCGCATTCCCGATCATCAGCGCCTCGGCGAGGTCGGTGACGGCTGGAACGTCTCGCTGACCACGCTGATGAATGAGCGCAGCGCGATCGGCGCGGCCGTTTCGACCGGATTTCCTGAATTGTTCGAATATTGCTCCAGCCTGATGCTCGACGACGGCCCCGCGATCGAGGATCGCGCGGTGCGCTCGAAATTGGCGAACTGGGCGGTGAAGGCGAGCGGGCTGAAATACACCAGCATGCGCGCGATCTCGGCGCTGTCGAAAGGCGAGCGGCCGGGGCCGGAGAATTCGATCGGCAAGCTGGTGGCGGGCTCGATGATCCAGGACGTTGCGACCTACGCGCTGGATTTGCAGGGTGCGAGCGGCGTCGTCAGCGGCGAGGATGGCGAGCTGGCCGGCCGTTTCCAGGCGATGCTGCTGCGTGCGCCCGGCACCCGTGTCGAAGGCGGCACCGACGAGATCATGCGCAACATCATCGCCGAGCGGGTGCTGGGCCTGCCCGGTGATATCCGTGTCGACAAGGACGTGCCGTTCAACAAGATCCCGACGAAGGGAAGAGGCTAGAATCGTAGGGTGGGCAAAGGCGCGGCACGCGCCGTGCCCAAGAAGTCTATCGAGAGAAGGTGGTGGGCACGCTTCGCTTTGCCCACCCTACGCACTGATCAAGGATCGAGAGGGCCGTTATGAATTTCGACGACACCCCGCAGGAAGCCGCATTCCGCCAGACCGCGCGCCAATGGGTCGAGGCCAATGCGCCGAAGGAGCTGCACGCCGAGCTGTCAAAATCCTCGCTCGGCCGCATTCGGCTTGCCAAGCAAGATATCGTCGAGGTCGGCAAAGCCTGGCAGAAGAAGAAGTTCGAGGGCAATTGGGCCTGCCTGCACTGGCCGAAGGAATATGGCGGCCGTGGCGCGACGCCGATCGAGAAGGTGATCTGGCAGCAGGAGGAGGGTGTCTACGGCAAGCTGACGCAGCCGTTCCAGATCGGCGAAGGCATGTGCGGCCCGACCGTGATGGCCTTCGGCAGCGAGGATGCCAAGCGCCGCTATCTGCCGAAGCTGGCTTCGGGCGAGGAGATCTGGTGCCAGCTGTTCTCCGAGCCGTCTGCCGGCTCGGACGTCGCCGGCTTGCGCACCCGCGCGGAGAAGAAGGGCGACAATTGGGTCGTCAACGGCCAGAAGATCTGGACCTCTGGCGCGCATTACTCCGACTATGGTCTGTTGATCGCGCGGACCGATCCGAACGTGCCCAAGCACAAGGGCCTCACCATGTTCTTCCTGGACATGAAGAGCCCCGGCGTCGAGGTGCGTCCGATCAGGCAGGCCAATGGCATGCAGGAGTTCAACGAGGTCTATTTCACCGACGTCGTCATCCCCGACAGCCAGCGGTTAGGGGCCGTCGGCGAGGGCTGGAGCGTCTCGCTGACCACGCTGATGAACGAGCGCATGTCGATCGGCTCGCGCCTTGCGACCGGCGTGCCTGAAATGTTCGAGTTCTGCTCCAACCTGATGCTGGAAGATGGCCTCGCGATCGACGATCCCGCGGTGCGCTCGAAGCTGGCGAGCTGGGCGGCGAAGTCGAGCGGGCTGAAATACACCAGCTATCGCACGATCTCGGCGCTGTCGAAGGGCGAGCGGCCGGGTCCGGAGAACTCGATCGGCAAGCTGGTGTCGGGCATGATGCTGCAGGACATCGCGACCTACGCCATGGACCTGCAGGGGGCGGCCGGTGTTCTCACCGGCAATGACGAGGAGACGGTGCAGGGCCAGTTCCAGCAGATGCTGCTGTCCTCGCCCTCGATGCGCATCGCCGGCGGCACCGACGAGATCCTGCGCAACATCATCGCCGAGCGCGTGCTGGGCCTGCCCGGCGACATCCGCGTCGACAAGGACGTGCCGTATAACAAGATCCCGACCAAGGGGCGATGATCTCACCTCTCGCTGCATCTCGTAGGGTGGGCAAAGCAAAGCGTGCCCACCATATGCAGATGCTCCGGAGCAAGCCTGTCGGTGGGCACGGCGCGATGAGCCTTTGCCCACCCTACGAGAAGAGCGCGAGCTGAACCATGGACGCTACAGTCAAACAGAACGATCGCATCGGCGTGCTCGAAGAGCTCCTCAACGAGCGCTACTCCGTCCGCGCCTTCCTTCCCAAAGAGGTCGACCGCGCGACCATCGAGCATGTGCTGACCACCGCGCAGCGCACCGCGTCCTGGTGCAACAGCCAACCCTGGCAGGTGATCATCGCCAGCGGCGAGGCCAAGGAGCGCTTCCGGAAGCTGATCTACACGGAGGCGTCAGGCGGGCTCGGCGACGATTACGATTTCACCCCGCCGCGCGAATATGTCGGTGTCTATCTCGAACGCCGCCGCGAAAGCGGCTTTCAGCTCTACAACACGCTCGGCATCGCTCGCGGCGACAGAAGCGCCTACGCCAGGCAGGCGCTGGAGAACTACAATTTCTTCGGCGCGCCGCATGTCGCCATCATTCACACCAACGAGCCGCTCGGCATTTACGGTGCGATCGATTGTGGCGCCTATGTCTCCAATTTCATGCTGGCTGCGCAGGCGCTCGGGCTCGGCACGATTCCGCAGGCGGCACTCGCGCGGCATTCCGGACTGATCCGCCGCCATTTCAATCTGCCCGACGATCGCCGCGTCGTCTGCGGCATTTCGTTCGGCTATGCCGACGACGCTCACAAGGTCAACAGCTACCGCACCTCGCGCGCCAGCGTGGCCGAGACCGTGACCTTCGCGGACGAGTGATCAAGCGGCGTAGCTTCCGCTATCGCTGTCGGACGCGCGCGAAGACGGCCGTGAGAACGGCCGCCTTCATCTTCATCTAAGTCCTTGAGGACGCCGGCCGTCAGCCGCCGCTGCCGCCGATCACGGCCCGAACGGTCTCGTCCGGGCCAAAATCCTCGGCGCCATCGACATAGAGCAGCGCGGCGAGCTTCGAGCGCGCGCGGTTGACGCGGCTCTTGATCGTGCCGACTGCGCAGCCGCAGATCGAGGCCGCGTCTTCGTAGGAGAAGCCGGAGGCGCCGACCAGAATCAGCGCTTCGCGCTGGTCCTGCGGAAGCTTATCGAGCGCCGTGCGAAACTCCTCGAACTCGAGATGCGCGTTCTGCGACGGCTGTGTCTTCAGCGTCTTGGCGTAGTTGCCTTCGGCATCCTCGACCTCGCGCCGCCGCTTGCGATAGTCGGAGCGGAAAAGGTTGCGCAGGATCGTGAACAGCCATGCCGGCAGATTGGAGCCAGGCTGGAACGAGTCGATGTTGGCGAGCGCGCGGAGCAGCGTCTCCTGGACCAAATCATCGGCGCGGTCCGCATTGCCGCTGAGCGAAATGGCGAACGCGCGCAGACTGGGCACGGCCGCCAGGATGTCGTTACGCAGGGAGTCCGTGAGAGGCATTAATCCCTCCCATTGTTGTCGTTGGATCCGCCTTCATGTCCCACGTGGGGTGTCGCTCCCGGCGCATCAAGCTTCTTGATCAGTTCTGCGAACCGATCTGGAACCCCTTGTCGCACCACATCATCATACATGGCGCGCAACTGGTGCCCGATCCGGGATTGAATCTCCGGAGTGAGGCCTCCCTTGCCGGGGGTCGTGCTTCTGCTGGCTTGAGACTTGAGATCTTTCATGACCTGTTCCACGTTTCCCCGAGTTAAGTGACTGTAAAATCGAGAGGTTTTCTCAACCGGGAGCCGTTCCCTGGATAGGCTCAATTCCAGGTTCGATAAAAAGTTCCCGCTCAGACGGAACTTTTCTTGGCCTGAGGCGTAATCAGCCCAGCAGGGGAACCCGGGCCCCCCTCGGATTGCCTGGACGTCAAGGTTGGCCCCGAAGATGAATGGAGTGGGGATGTCCCGTTCACAGCTTGTTGCTGAACACTTGCCGTTGTTGCGCCGGTACGCACGCGCCCTGACGGGCAGCCAGGCCTCCGGTGACGCCTATGTCGCAGCCATGTTGGAAGCCATGCTGGGGGATCCGTCGGTGCTCGACGAGAGCCATGGACCGCGGGCCGGCCTGTTCAGGCTGTTCACCCAGATCTGGAATTCGGTCTCCGTCAACGATGATTCCGAGGTGACGACCTTGCCGATGCCGCCCGAGCGGCGGCTGTCGAACATCACGCCGCTGCCGCGCCAGGCCTTCCTGCTGCTTTCGCTGGAGGGATTCTCGGAAGAGGAAGTCGGCTACATCCTCGGCACCGACGTCGCCGAGACGCGGCGGCTTGCGGATGCCGCCGGACGCGAGATGGCCGCCGAGATCGCCACCGACGTGCTGATCATCGAGGACGAGACCTTCATCGCCATGGACCTCGAGAGCCTGGTGAAGAATCTCGGCCACAACGTCGTCGGCGTCGCGCGCACCCATGCCGATGCGGTGGCGCTGGCCAAGAACAGGCGGCCCGGCCTGATCCTCGCCGACATCCAACTCGCCGACGGCTCGTCGGGTCTGGACGCCGTCAACGAGCTGCTCCGCACCTTCGAGGTGCCCGTGGTGTTCATCACCGCATACCCGGAGCGCTTCCTCACCGGCGAGCGGCCCGAGCCGGCATTCCTGATCTCAAAACCGTTCCAGCCCGCGATGGTGTCGGCGGTGGCGAGCCAGGCGCTGTTCTTCCAGCGCAACTCGCGCAACCGCACGCCGAAGGCGCCGGCGGCTTAATAGAGCTGGATAAAGCTGGCCATTTGGCCAAACGATCCGATCCGGCGTGCTGCAAGGCACGCCGGATTTTTCGTGTCGCCTGCCGTGCTTGACGTGGGTCGGCTTCGCCCCTCATACCGCTGCATTGATCCCAGCCGGAGATGTGCCCATGGACCAGCAACTCCTCGATCGCCTCGCCATTCGCGACCTCGTCGAGAACTGGGCGGTCTGGCGGGATGCCGGTGACTGGGAGCGCTTTGCCACGGTCTGGCATGAAGAGGGCTGGATGTCCGCCACCTGGTTTCAAGGGCCGGCGCGGGATTTCATGCGCGTCAGCCAGGAGGGCTTTGCCAGGGGCGTGCGCATCCTGCATTTCCTTGGCGGCACCAGCATCGATCTCGCAGGCGAGCGGGCCATCGCGCAGACAAAGATGACGATCTCGCAGCGTGCCCCGGTGCATGACGTGGTCTGCGACGTCGTCTGCACCGGGCGCTTCTACGATTTCCTGGAGAAGCGGCAGGGGAAGTGGGGCATCGTCCGCCGCCAGCCGATCTACGAGAAGGACCGGATCGACCCGGTCGATCCCGCAGCAGAGCTCCGCCTCGACCAGACCGCGCTGGCCGCATTGCCCGAAGGCTATCGCCACCTCGCCTACATGCAGGAGCTGATCGGCTACAAGGTCAAGCGCGACATGCCGGGCCTGATCGGACCCGAGGTCGAGAAGCTCTATGGCGAAGGGCGCGACTGGCTGGCGGGGAAGTGAACCCCAGACAAAAGTAAGGCGCGACTGGCATCACCACAGTCGCGCCCTACGTCACCGGCTTATGGGGCAGGGGGGAATAGCCGGCTGTTGAGACGACTCCAGTCTGCGAAAGTCGTTCCACCCCTCGCGAAATATTTTGCGCACGCTGTCGTATTTGTCGCACACGGTTAAGTGATCGTAACCGCTAAGAACCCCTGATCCTTCACCGGCGTTGTTCCCGCGATCGCCATGGGGCGAGGGATCGACAGCCATGTCACAGATTCATAAGGTATTTTTGAGCGTCGTTGCCGCTGCTGCGACGCTCGGTGCCGTGCAACTGGCCTCGGGTCATGATCTGGCAGACCGCTGGCAGGCGGTCGCCGACAAGGCCGACAAGCCCGGCCACAATGTCAATCGGACCGGCAAGGCCGACCGGCTCGCCGAGATCAAACAGGCAGCTGTTCCGACCCGCACCGTCTCGATGCGGCTGAATGACCTCGCCGACACCTCGGTGCTGCTGCGGGTCCCCGCGGTGATCGAGACCGGTAATGCCAAGCCGCCGGGGCTGCTCCAGAACCAGAAGAAGGTGCGCAACAGGCCGACGATCGCCTGCGAGCCGATGGTCAGCTCCCTGACCGAGGTCGCAAAGCTGCTCCAGCCCGGCCGCTGCGTGACCTGATCCGCCCGGGCGCCGGATAGATCGCTCTCCCGTTTGGAGGACGATTCTTCACGTCCACTTGATCCCCTCTACGCTCGCGTTATATCCCGGGTTTCTTCCCTTTCGTTTTGACCGGGTAAACGCATGACGACGTCAGACACGGCTGTGCATACGCAGCCCTTCCAGGCCGAGGTTTCCGAGCTTTTGCACCTCATGGTGCACTCCGTCTATTCCGAGACCGACATCTTTCTGCGCGAGCTCATCTCCAACGCGTCGGACGCCTGCGACAAGCTGCGCTATGAGGCAATCGCAAGTCCTTCGCTGCTCGGCGAGGGTGACGCGCTCAAGATCCGCATCATCCCGAACAAGGCGGCCGGGACGCTCACGATCGCCGACAACGGCATCGGCATGGAGCGGCAGGAGCTGATCGACCATCTCGGCACCATCGCCCGCTCCGGCACCAAGGCATTCGTGTCGAAGCTGAAGGAGGCCAAGGACGGCCTCGGCCTGATCGGCCAGTTCGGCGTCGGCTTCTATTCCGCCTTCATGGTCGCCGACAGGATCGTCGTGGTCAGCCGCCGTGCCGGCGAGAGCGACGTCTGGACCTGGACGTCCTCCGGCGGCTCCGGCTTCGAAATCGCCCGTGCCGGCGACGAGGAGGCGGCGCGCCTGGCGCGCGGCACCGAGATCGTCCTGCACCTGAAGGAGGACGCCAAGAAATATCTCGAGAGCTTCGAGATTGAGCGCATCGTCGGTGCCTATTCCGACAACATCCTGTTCCCGATCGAACTGGTGCCGGAAGAAGGCGATCCCCGTCAGATCAATTCGGCCAGCGCGCTGTGGCAACGCTCGAAATCCGAGCTGACGCCGGAGGACTACAAGAAGGCCTATCAGCAGATCGCCTCCGCCTTCGACGATCCCGCGATGACGCTGCATTACCGCGCCGAGGGCCGCTATTCCTACGCCGTGCTGCTGTTCGCGCCCTCGACCAAGCCGTTCGACCTGTTCGAGCCGAACCGCAAGGGCCGGGTGAAGCTTTACGTCCGCCGCGTCTTCATCACCGATGATGCCGATCTGTTGCCGGGATATCTGCGCTTCATCCGCGGCGTCGTCGACAGCGAGGATCTTCCGCTCAACATCTCGCGCGAGATGCTGCAGAACAATCCGCAGCTGGCGCAGATCCGCAAGGCCGTGGCGACCCGGGTCGTGTCGGAGCTCGAAAGCCTGGCCGAGAAGGATCCGGAGAACTTCGCCAGGATCTGGGACGCGTTCGGCGCGGTGCTCAAGGAAGGCATTTACGAGGATTTCGAGCGGCGCGAAAAGCTGCTGGCACTTTCGCGCTTCACCACGACATCGGGCGAGAAGCGGTCGCTGAAGCAGGTCATCGCCGATTTCAAGCCGAACCAGACCGAGGTCTATTATCTCGTCGGCGACAGTATCGAGCGGCTGAAATCCAATCCGCGGCTGGAGGCTGCGACCGCGCGCGGCATCGAGGTGCTGCTGCTGTCCGATCCCGTCGATGCGTTCTGGACCTCGATGCCGTCGGAGTTCGACGGCAAGCCGCTGAAGTCGCTGAGCCAGGGCGATCTCAATCTCGACCTGATTCCGCGCGTCGACGACAAGGACGAGGCAAAGAAGGACGAGCCCGAGGCGGATGAAGCGGCCACCATTGCCGTGATCAAGGCTGCGCTCGGCGAGCGGGTCAGCGACGTCAAGGCCTCGACGCGCCTCACCAGTTCGGCCTCCTGCCTCGTCGCCGACAGCCAGGGCCCGAGCCGCGAGCTCGAGCGCATCCTGTCGCAGCAAAACCGCGGCATGAAGACCAAGCCGATCCTGGAGATCAATCTGCGCCATCCGATGGTGGGCGCGATCACCAAGGCGCAGGCCGGCTCGAAGGCGGTCGACGATCTCAGCCTGCTCCTGCTCGAGCAGGCGCAGATCCTGGACGGCGAATTGCCGGAGGATCCGGCTGCGTTTGCCGCAAGGCTGAACCGGCTCGTGCTGCAGGGGCTCGGCGCCTAGCGCCGCAGCCCGCAGCGCTCACCTTGCCGTCATCTGTCCCTAGGAACAGTCGCCTCCGGCCTGGTGTTATGCCATACGAGGCTGCCGGCATCAGATCCGCCGAGGCCGTCGATTCGAGGATTAAGTCCATGCGCCTGTCGATTTTGACCCTCACCGCGATTGCCGCGCTGTTCGTCGCGGCAGATGCCAGCGCCCAGACCTACGATCCGCGCTACCCGGTGTGCATGCACGTTTATACGCCCGGCGGCTTTACCGGTGGTGGCGGCGATTATTTCGACTGCTCCTTCACCTCGCTGCCGCAGTGCCGCGCGAGCGCGTCGGGCCGCGCGGCCAGCTGCGACGTCAACCCGTACTACGCCTTCGACCAGCCGCCGCAGCCGCGCCGGCGTCACAAGAAGGTGCAATAGCGAATCCGCGATGCCTCGTACCGGAACACAGTTCATGCGTTTCTCGTTCGGAATGATCGTGACCGCCGGCGCGGTGCTCGCAGCCGCGCCGTCGCATGCGCAGACTTTTGATCCGCGCTATCCCGTCTGCATGCACGTTTATTCAGGTGCAAACGGGGGAGGTGGGGAGTGGTACGACTGCTCCTTCACCTCGTTGCCGCAGTGCCGCGCCACGGCTTATGGCCGATCCGCGATCTGCGATCTCAATCCGTATTATCCGGTTCACGCGCCGCCGCCGTACTTGCGCTACAGGCGTAGCGGCTAGCGTCGGCAGGTGCTGTGCTACTCCTTCCTGCCCCCACAGCTCGACCACCTTGCGCCAGCGCGATCGGTCTCGACCGTCACCACGCCGCCGAACTCACCGGCGTTGCCGTGCGGCGGTAAGGATCACTAGAGTTAACCGCGCCCTAACAGAGTTTTACCTTGTCTCTTAACACCTGGGCAGGGCGCGGGGGCTAGATTGCCTGATGTCAGCAGGCGGCCCGAAAGAATCAACGGCATGACCCCCGGTGTCATCGAACGACAAAAAGTCGCGCGCGCGCCTTCGGCTTCAAAGATATGGCTGAAGGCCATCGAGCTCACGGCGCGGATCGAGACGCTGCCGGGGCGTCTGTTCGCCGACGTCATCGACGATTGGGCGCAGCGCCAGCCCGACCGCGTCGCGCTGATCACCGACGAAGCAAGCCTCGACTATGAAGGCTTGTCGAAGCGCATCAACCGCTACGCGCGCTGGGCGCGCTCGGCCGGCGTGGCCAAGGGTGATACGGTCGCGTTGATCATGCCGAACGGCATCGATTATGTCGCGGCCTGGCTCGGCATCAGCCGGATCGGCGGTGTGGCGGCGCTGCTCAACACCAGGCTGGTGGGACCCTCGCTCGCGCATTGCCTCGATGTCGCAAAGCCCTCGCATATCATCGTTGCGCAGGAGCTGACGCAGATGCTGGAGAGCGCGACGCCGCACCTGAAGACGCAGGCCAAGGTCTGGACGCATGGCGATGCCCGCAGCGAGCGCGCCATCGACGTCGCCCTCGCGGCGCTGGACGACGCTCCTTTGTCGCCGGAGGAGCACGGCGAGGTCACCATCGATGACCGTGCGCTGCTGATCTACACCTCGGGCACCACCGGCCTGCCGAAGGCTGCCAGCATCAGCCACCGCCGCATTCTCAATTGGGGCTTTTGGTTCGCCGGCCTCACCGGCGCGAGCCCGCAAGACCGGCTCTACGATTGCCTGCCGCTGTTCCACTCGGTCGGCGGCATCGTCGCGCCCTGTAGCATGCTCGCTGCGGGCGGCTCGGTGGTGATCGCGGAGAAATTCTCGGCCTCGCATTTCTGGTCCGACATCGTGCGCCATGACTGCACGCTGTTTCAATATATCGGCGAGCTCTGCCGTTATCTGCTCAAGGCGGCGCCGTCGGAATATGAGAACCGGCATCGTCTCCGCCTCGTCTGCGGCAACGGCCTGCGCGGTGACATCTGGGAAGACTTTCAGGCGCGTTTCGCCATTCCGCGCATCCTCGAATTCTATGCGGCGACGGAAGGCAATTTCTCGCTGTTCAACGTCGAGGGGCAGCCCGGCGCGATCGGTCGCATCCCACCGCTGCTGGCGCATCGCTTCCCTGCCAATCTCGTCAAGCTCGACCCCGACAGCGGCGTGCCGCTGCGCAACGAAGAGGGGTTTTGCCTCGCCTGCGCCCGTGGTGAGGCCGGCGAAGCCATCGGCCGCATCGGCACCGCCGATGAAGGCGGCGGGCGCTTCGAGGGCTACACCGACACCGGCGAGACCGAGAAGAAGATTCTTCGCGATGTCTTTACCAGGGGCGACGCTTGGTTCCGCACCGGCGACCTGATGCGGATCGACGACAAGGGCTTCTTCCATTTCGTCGATCGGATCGGGGATACTTTCCGCTGGAAGGGCGAGAATGTCGCGACCTCGGAGGTGAATGACGCGATGCGCGATTTCACCGGCGTGGTCGATGCCACAACTTACGGCGTCAGCATCCCCGGCGCGGACGGCCGCGCCGGCATGAGCGCGATCGTCGTCAACGAAGGCTTCGACATCGCGGCATTGCCCGCACATCTGGCGCAACGCCTACCGGCCTATGCGCGTCCCGTCTTCATTCGCATCTCCAGCGAGATTGATGCGACCGAGACGTTCAAGCAGAAGAAGGGCGATCTGTCGCGGGAAGGCTTCGATCCCGCCGCGATCTCCGATCCACTGTTCATGACAGACCCGAAGTCCGGGGCCTATGTGGCGCTCGATACCGAGGCCCATGCGCGAATCGTGGACGGCTCGATCAGGCTGTAAATCCCGCCAAAATCCGCAGATAGGTCCAATTTTATCTGAATTGTCCAAGAAGCCATTTACTTCTGTCGGGTAAACAGACGGCCATGGGGAGGCGGCCAGCAAGAGCCGCCGCAACACCAACGATAACAAAGCGAGCCAGCCATGTCGGTAAGGTCTAAGGTCATTGACGCGATCCAGCAGATCGCCAAAGAGCAGCACGTCACGCTTCCCGCGCTCTCGGACGATCTGTCGCTGCACGAGACGGGTTTCGACTCGCTCGCCTTCGCCATCCTGGTCGCGCGCCTCGAGGACGAGACCGGCGTCGACCCCTTCACCATCTCCGAGGACGCAGCGTTTCCCGCCACGGTGGGCGATTTCGTGCGGGCCTACGAAAATGTCCCCACGTGAGATCTTTGCGCTTCGCGACCATCTCGGCGCGGAGCTGACCGGCCGTACGCTGTCGGACGCGCAAACCTGCGTGTCGCTGACCGATATCCTGTCGCAGTCGGTCCTGGGCGGCCGCCTGCGCGAATTGTCCGGCCGCTCCGTGCTGCTCAAATTGTCCGACCAGCTCCGGTCGGGTCTTGCCATGATCGAGCTCGACGGCATCGCCCGTCGCATGCTGCTGTGCCCGCCCGATCTCAATCCGTCGCATCTCGAGGCATTGATCGCCGATGCCGAGATCGACGCCGTCGTGACCGACGAATCCGATCGCTGGGCCGGGACTGGCGTCCCGCTCATCGTCACCGCGCAATTGCCGCTCGAAGCCACCGCGCCGGCCAAGACCGAACGCGCGACGGAATGGCTGATGCTCACCTCGGGCACTTCAGGCGTGCCGAAGATCGCCGGCCACACGCTGGAGGCGCTGACCGGTGCGATCGTTGCCGAAGGCACCGCGCGCGGCCCGGCGCCGGTCTGGGCGACCTTCTATGACATCCGCCGCTATGGCGGCCTGCAAATCTTCCTCCGCGCCGTCCTTTCCGGCGGCTCGATGGTGCTGTCCGATCCCCATGAGACGCTCGGTGATCACGTCGCGCGGCTGAAGGCGCGCGGCGTCTCGCACATCTCCGGCACGCCCTCGCACTGGCGCAAGCTCCTGATGAGCGGTTCGGCCGCGCAGTTCGCCCCCGCTTACGTCCGCCTCTCCGGTGAGATCGCCGACCAGGCGGTGCTCGACGGGCTGAAGGCGGCATTCCCCAATTCCTCCGTCGGTCACGCCTATGCCTCGACCGAAGCCGGCGTCGGCTTTGCCGTCAATGACGGGTTGGAAGGCTTTCCGGCCGACTATCTCGGCAATCGCAACGGCGTCGAGATGAAAGTGGTCGAGGGGTCGCTGCGTATCCGTTCGACGCGCACCGCGCATGCCTATGTCGGCCGCAATGCTGCCGCGCTCACCGATGACGACGGATTTGTCGACAGCGGCGACATCGTCGAGCTGCGCGGCGAGCGCTACTATTTCGTCGGCCGCCGCGGCGGCATCATCAATATCGGCGGACTGAAGGTCCACCCCGAAGAAATCGAGGCGGTCATCAACCGCCATCCCGACGCGCGGATGTCGCGGGCCAAATCGCGCAAGAGCCCGATCACCGGCGGCATCGTGGTCGCCGATGTGATCCTCACCGAGGGCACCGATCCCGCCCGCGCGAAAGAGATCCGCGACCAGATCCTGGAGCGGTGCCGCGCGCAGCTCGCGTCCCACAAGGTGCCGGCGGTGATCCGCTTCGTCGAGGCGCTCGACGTCACCCCGGCCGGAAAACTGGCGCGCACCGATGCATAATGTCCTCGTCACCGGCGGCAGCCGCGGCATCGGCCTTGCGATCGGCAAGCGCCTCTCCGGCGCCGGATACAACGTGGTCGCGGCCGCCCGGCGCGAGAGCGAAGAGCTCAAGGCCGCGATTGCGGAGTCCGAAGGGCGCCTGCATTTCCGCGCCTGCGACCTTGCCGTGATCGACGCCATTCCGGCTTTTGCAAAACTCGTGCGCGACGAGTTCGGCCCGACCTACGGCCTCGTCAACAATGCCGGCCTCGGCACCGAAGGCCTGCTCGCCACCATGCATAATTCCGAGATCGAGGCACTGGTGCAGCTCAACGTGCTGTCGCCGATCATCCTCACCAAATATGTCGCGCGGCAGATGATGGCCGACGGCGCGGGCCGCATCGTCAACATCTCCTCGATCATCGCGACCACCGGCTATAACGGCCTGTCCGTCTATGGCGCGACCAAGGCGGCTGCCACCGGCTTCACCCGCTCGCTGGCGCGCGAGGTCGGCAAGCTCGGCATCACCGTGAACGCGATCGCGCCGGGCTTCATCGATACCGAGCTCACGCACAATCTGTCCGACGAGGCGCGCAAGCGCATCGCCGGCCGCAGCGCGCTGCGCCGCCTGCCGGAGACGGACGACGTCGCGCGCATGGTAGAATATCTCTTGGGCGAAGGCGGCCGCAACGTCACCGGGACGGTGTTTACTGTCGACGCGGGGAATACGGCCTAGGCGGAACTCCGCCGTCATGATTGCGTTGATCCGGCACAATGACATCCAGCCGGATTTGGTCGTAAGATGCCCCGCAATCGATTGGGTTACGTCAATCGATCTGCCCTAATCGACAAGGAGCAGTCCATGACCATGCCCAGCATGACCGCTTCAAATCAGGGCCGGACCGAGCAATCCCGCGCGAAGCAGGACGATGCCCGTTGCCCGCCGATGACGCACCAGAATTCCGGCGGTCATGGTCACGAAATGTACCCGCAGCAATTCGTGCGCCTGGTCGGCTGCCATGATGCGTCTCTCGATAGCTTGCGCAAGCGTCAGGACGAGAAGCTGCATTAGCAGCTCACGTCCGGTGCTTCGGCGGGTCTTTCGGCAGGTCAATCCGCTCATGTGAAAATTCCGGCGGCCCTTCGGTGAGGCGGCGGATGCGGCGGTCGCGTTCGTCCACGGGCAATGCCGGATCGAGCAGCGTCTCGATCTCGTGGACCGCGATCTCTTCGATCCTGGTGGCGTCCGATGCGATCGGATGCGCCGAGGAGTGGACCGGGGGCGCGATCTTCAGGCCCAGCTCGATCAGCTTGCAGATCGCATCCGAGCGGGTCAGTTGATGGGCTTCAGCCCAAGCATCGACGGCTGCCGTCAGTCTTTCGGGCATCTTCACCGCGCTGATCGGGTCGATGCCCGTGCGCCGGCGGACGGGAGAGGTGGAATCCTTGCTGCCGAAGTCTGACACCTGGATCATCCCATGCAACCGTTGGAGCTGGCCAACGATAGCCGTTCTCCCCGGCCGGCCGCTTGATTCCGATCAATGACCCGCTGCGGTATTGCAACGCGGCCTCACCTTGTTGTTGCCGTATCTTGTTGTCCTGGCCCGTTTCGGCCAATGATTGAAAGGGCCGCCGGCCGGCGAACCCGGATCGATCCTGCCACGTATTTGTTTTGCATTCCAACCATCCGGCATCCCCGATGACCTCAGGCGAATCCTTCTATGGCGGCATTCCCGTCTTCCGCGGCTTCACCAGCCTGATGGACCCTGCGCTCTATGTGCCGCTGCCGGACGATTGGAGCATCGGCGTTGCCGATATCGTCGATTCCACCAAGGCGATCGCGGCGCAGCGCTACAAGGCGGTGAACATGGCCGGCGCCGCCGTGATCGCGGCGGTGACGAACGCATTGGAGGGACGCGAATTCCCCTTCGTGTTCGGCGGCGACGGCGCGAGCTTTGCGGTTGCGCCAGGCGACCTCGAACCTGCCCGAGAGGCGCTGGCGGCAACCGCGACCTGGGTGCGGGAAGATCTCGATCTGACGATGCGGGTCGCGCTGGTGCCGGTCAGCGCCATCCGCGCGCAGGGCCTCGACGTGCGCGTCGCGCGCTTCGGGCCGTCGGCTAACCTGTCCTATGCGATGTTCTCGGGCGGCGGGCTCGCCTTCGCCGATGCCGCAATGAAGCGCGGGGAATTTGCCGTGCCGGCAGCGCCGGCGGGCACGCAGCCCGATCTCTCGGGCCTGTCCTGCCGCTTCGAGGTGATACCGGCCTCACGTGGGCTGCTCCTCTCGGTTCTGGTGATGCCGGCGCGCGGCGCCGACCCGCATGCCTTCCGCAAGGTGATCGAGGACATTATCCATCTCGTCGAGCGCAGCCCGGACGGCGCCGGCCCGGTGCCGCCGCAGGGACCGCCGCTGAAATGGCCGCCGCAGGGGCTGGAATACGAAGCCCGCACCAGGCGCGGTGGTCCGCTGCTCGCGCGCCGCGCCAGCGTGCTGGCCTATACGCTGTTCGTCTATCTGATCATGCGCTTCGACCTCAACGTCGGCGGCTTCGTGCCCAACGTCTACAGGCGTCAGGTGGTCGAGAACTCGGACTTCAGGAAATTTGACGACGGCCTGCGCATGATCCTCGACTGCACGCCGCAGCTCGAGCGCGCGCTGAGCGACCGTCTGGCGGCGGCTGCGCGCGAGGGTATCGTGCGCTACGGTCTCTACCAGCAGGACGCCGCCATGATGACCTGCTTCACGCCGTCGGCGTTGCGCAGTGATCACGTCCATTTCATCGATGGCGCACGGGGCGGCTACGCCTCGGCGGCGACGGCGCTGAAGGCGATGGTGGCGTGAAGCGTCAGCGTCCCGCCCGCGTCCAGGTCTCGCCGCCGCAGAGCGCGCCGACGCAGCCTTCGACCCGCAGCGAATCCGCTCCCGTCACGGAGATGCTGCTGGCATAGGTACTGCCGTCGTCGGCATTGTAGATCTGGCCGGACCATTTGTTCGGACCTGACGGCTGCATGCCGCTGAACAATGGCAGGCCGATCATCGGGCGCCTGGCGAGCTCGCGATTGGGGTTCTTGCTGTCGGTGGCGGGCTGGCCGGTCGCGGTGTCATAGGGCTCGCGCAGCCAGGCGACGACGCCGCAGATGCCGCCGCCGCACTTGCTGATCTTGACGCGCGCATCACCCGCCTGGGTCAGCCATGTCCCATCGGCGCTCTGCGCATGCGCGGCCGGCGCGCCGAGCAGCGCAGCGAGAAGGACGATGAGAGCAGCGAATCTGGAAGTCATGGAAGAGGCCCCGAAAATGGAGAGCCTCCATAGCAGCCCGGCGGGATAGTGCAACGCTGGCTGGAATCACATTCCTGCGTTCATTTGCCTGCGTTGGGACCTGCGATCATTTGTCCCAGCGCGCGAAGGCGACCGAGGCCGCAGTCGACAGGCCGAACACCGCCATGGCGCCGCCGACCAGCGCGAACAAGGTCCAGGCCGGCGCCTGCGTCATCATGAGGACGACGCCGCCGATCGCGACGATCAGAAGCCGCGCGGTGGAAGCGAGCACGGGGCCGCCGACGCGCGCCGCGCCTTGCGAGGAGAAGTAGAGCGACACGCCGATGCCGAAGAACACGAAGGTCGGGCCGGCCCAGTGGAAATAGCTGTGCGCGGCGGCGGTGACGCCGGGATCGCGCGTGAAGAGTGCGACCCATAGCGATGGAGCGAGCGCGACGGCGAGGCCAATCAGGCCGACCGTCAATCCGGAAGCTGCAGCGGCGGTCCAGGCCACACGCCGCGCGCGCTTCACCTGTCCGGCGCCCATCGCCATGCCGACCATCGGTACCGATGCGATGCCGAAGGCGAAGGTGATTGGGATCAGCAAGAATTCCAGCCGCGAGCCGATGCCGTAGCCGGCCAGCATCTCGGTGCCGAACGTGGCCAGGATCTTGGTGAAGATCAAAATGGTGAGCACGGTCTGGAGCGGCGACAGGCAGGCCACCGCACCAACCTTGAGGATGTCCAGGAACATCGCGCGCTCGAAATGAAACGCGCGAATATTCAGCGGCAGCCGGCTGCGGCCGGACGCGAGATACCAGAGGAAAAAGATCGCGGCGCAGGTGAACGCGATCAACTGGCCGCTGGCGACCCCCGGCATGCCGAAGGGCTTCACGCCGAACAGGCCGAGCCCCAACGTGCCGCCGAGCGCGATCTGGAGCACGCTGGCGCCGATCAGCGTCATCGAGGGCAGGCGCATGTCGCCGGTGCCGCGGATCACCGAGGCGAGCGTGTTGACGAGCCAGATCGCGACCGCGCCGGAGAACAGCACCTGCGAATAGCCGCTGGCCTCCTCGAGCACGCGATCGCGCCCGCCGAGCAGGGTGAAGAAGGAGCGGCCGAAGACGAGCATCATCACCGTGAAGAACAGCCCGCCGCAGAGGCCGATGATGGCGGCATGCAGCGCCAGCGTCGCGGCGCGGTCACGATCCCCTGCGCCGAGCGCGCGGCTGATCGCGGACGAAACGCCGCCGCCCATCGCGCCCGCGCTCATCATCTGCGTCAGCATCGCGAACGGAAACACCAGCGCGATCGCGGCGAGCGGAATGGTGCCGAGCCGGCCGATATAGGAGGTCTCGGCGATCGCAACTAAAGTGCTGCCGACCATCGCGATCATGTTGGGGATCGCGAGCCGCAGCAGCGTGGGCAGGATCGGGGCCGTCAGCAGGCTGGCGATCGGGGAGGCGACCGGCGCAATCGGCGGGACGGCGTCTGCAGGGGCGTCGATCGTCATGTTCACCGGGCGGAATTTTAGATGATGCTCGACATATTATAGGTCGGCCGAGCCCCTGCGGCAGCCCTCACTCCACGCAGGGGTCACCACGGCAGGCCGCATAGGTCGATGGTGCCCAGCGTCGGCGCGCGGACGATGTTGAAGACGTAGGGCGCCATGGCGGTGAAGCGGATCCGCCCCTCCGGCTGCTCGCAATAGACCTCGCCCTTGAAGGGCAGCCAGCTCCGGGTCTCGTAGAACGAAAAATTGTGTGGTTCGCAGAACAGCAGCGCGAAGCGAACGGCCTCATTGGCGCGAATGGTGTGAACCGCCGCGTCGATCGCTACGGTCGCATAGCCGCGACCGCGCCGGTCCTCGCGGGTGCAGACCCCGCCGATGCCGCCGATATGGACCTTCTGCCCGTTCCAGATAACGGTGCGGAAGTAGATGCCGACATGGCAGACGAGACCGTCCTCGGGCGTCTCGATCAGCACGCGCAGGTCGGCATTGGCCCATTTGACGTGAGCCCAGGCCGGCTTCTCCGCTGCGTCTTGAGCCCAGACCGCGCTGAGCAACGGCTCCGCGATCGGCCACGAGGCGTCGCCGTTCAAAATGTCGATCTCGATGCTCATGGATTTGTCTCTCGCAACGCGGCTGCGCGGTTCATTCGTTCTGTCATAACCGGTTCAAAGGCAACGATATTCTTCGGCCGGCGATCGGCCCGGGTTGAATGTCCCTCGGTGCTGCGAAGTTATGCAATCCGGCCAAGCCGTGGCATCACGTCTTTTCGCAAATTCTGAGGTATTTAACGGCGGTGGAACCTTCTATAAGAGTCCCCGTTAAGCCAGTTCCCCATCAGTCGCGGACAACATCCCATGACCTTTACGCTGCCCCCCCTCCCTTACGCCTATGACGCCCTCGGCCAGTTCATGTCGAAGGAGACGCTGGAATTCCACCACGACAAGCATCATCAGGCCTACGTCACCAACGGCAACAACGCGCTCAAGGGGACCGAATGGGAAGGCAAGTCCCTTGAAGAGATCGTCAAGGGCTCGTTCGGCAAGAACCCCGCGGTGTTCAACAATGCCGGCCAGCACTACAACCACATCCACTTCTGGAGCTGGATGAAGCCCAATGGCGGCGGCACCAAGCTGCCGGGCAAGATCGAGAAGAAGATCAACGAGGACCTCGGCGGCTTCGAGAAGTTCAAGACCGACTTCCAGGCGGCCGGCGTCGGCCAGTTCGGCTCCGGCTGGTGCTGGCTCCAGGTCAAGAACGGCAAGCTCGAGATCTCCAAGACCCCGAACGGCGAGAATCCGCTGGTGCATGGCGCCACCCCGATCCTCGGCTGCGACGTCTGGGAGCACTCCTATTACATCGACTACCGCAACCGCCGCCCCGATTATCTCAAGGCGTTCGTCGAGAACCTCGTGAACTGGGAATACGTCGAGTCCCTGCTCGAGAAGGCGTAAGGCCTCGTTGTCATTCCGGGGCGCCCGCAGGGCGAACCCGGAATCCAGAAGTTGTGGCGCGAGATTCCGGGCTCGCACTTCGTGCGCCCCGGAATGACAGAAAACAAAAGGCGGTCGCTCGCGCGGCCGCCTTTTTGCTGTGCGGAATTGCCCTGCGTGGCGCGCGCACCGGTCTGTCATCGTACTGTTTGCATCGAATGGACGCCGCCCTTAATCAGGAACGGCATCACCCTCGAGCGACCGAGCCCGTTGTCAGAACCTTCCCCGAAGAACCCGGCGCCTGCCGAGGACGCGGAGTCCGAACCGCGGCCGGGGCGGGTCCGCAAGCCGATCGGCTGGTCGACGATCATCATCGCCGCGCTGGTCGCGGTGAGTGCGACCTTGGTCTGGCGGCGTGACGGCACCGACGGTGTTCTCGACATTCTGACCCACGATCTGTCGCTATTCTCAGGCATCCTGCCGCGCGTGCTCGCCGGCTGCCTGCTCGGGGCCTTCATCTCGGAGATCCTGCCGCACGAAAAGGTCTCGCGCTCGCTCGGACCGAAATCCGGCCTGATGGGGCTGCTGATCGGCACCGCCTTCGGCGCGATCCTGCCGGGCGGTCCCTTCACTGCCTATCCCGTGGCGAGTGCGCTGCTCGCAGTCGGCGCCGATTTCGGCGCCACCATCGCCATGGTCGTGAGCTGGACCCTGATCGGCTATGGCCGGGCGGTGGCCTGGGAAATCCCGATCATGGGCACCGACTTCACGCTGTGGCGGATTCTGATTTCGCTGCCGCTGCCGGTACTCGCCGGTGCGCTCGGCCGCTTCGTCTATGTCCGGCTCTATCCGAAGCGCGAAAGCGACGAGGACGCGGCATGAGCGCCGCGCTTTTCATCGACATCCTGTTGTGGGGCTCGGTGTTCGGCGTCGGCCTGATCGCCTTTCGCCGCGGCCCGCCTGTGTTCAAGGCCTCGCTGCGCGAAGGCGCGATGGATTTCATCAACATCGTGCCGCGCATCGCGCTGGGTGTGATCGGCTCCGGCTACATCGCCGCGATCATCCCGCAGGAGGTGATCACCGGCTGGCTCGGGCCGGACAGCGGCTGGCTCGGGGTTGCGACCGCCGTGGTCGCCGGCGCCGCAACGCCGGGCGGGCCCGTGATCGGCTTCTCCATCGGCACAGTGGCGCTGAAGTCGGGCGGCGGGGTGCCGCAGGTGGTGGCCTATGTCGTTGCCTGGGCCCTGTTCGCCTTCCAGCGGGTGATCTTGTGGGAAATCCCGTTCATGCCGGCCCGTTTCGTCTGGTTCCGCTGCGCCGTGTCGGTGCCGTTTCCTTTCGTGGCAGCTGCCATCGCGATGGTGATCGGCAAGCCGTGAGCCCGGCGTGGACAGGGGTTATGTTATAATATAACGTTCCGAAATGGTTCCCGCCGCGTCCCACGCCCACCATCACGACCATGCCCATGGCCATTCTCATGACCACGCGCATTCGCATGGGCACGACCACACCCACGCCCATGTCCACGACGCGGCCTCGCCGCATCCGGCCCAGGCGGCGCCCTGGTCGATCCTGCGCATGACCATGGCGGCGCGCCTTGGGGCCGCGCTCGCCGTCTGTGCCGTGCTCTGGGGCGTGGTCTTCCTGGCGATGAGGTGACGATGGCGGCGCTCCACTTTCACAATGTGACGCTCGGCTATGACCGGCATCCGGCCGTGCACCATCTCAACGGTGAGGTTGCGCGGGGCGCGCTGGTCGCCGTGATCGGCCCGAATGGCGCCGGCAAGTCGACCCTGCTGCGCGGCATCGTCGGCATCCTCCGGCCGCTCGACGGCAGCATCCATCTCGGCGGGCTCGACTCTCGCGATATCGCCTATCTGCCGCAGAGCGCGGAGATCGACCGCAGCTTCCCGATCTCGGTGTTCGACTTCGTCGGCACCGGGCTGTGGCGCGGGACTGGCCTGTTCGGCGGCATCGGCAAGGCCGCGCGCGGGAAGATCTTGCGCGCGATCGCCTCCGTCGGCCTCAATGGTTTCGAGAACCGCCCGATCGGCACGCTCTCGGGTGGCCAGATGCAGCGCGTGCTGTTCGCGCGCGTGCTGCTGCAGGACGCTTCGCTCATAGTGCTGGACGAGCCCTTCAACGCCATCGACAGCAAGACCACGACCGACCTGCTCGCGCTGGTCAAGCACTGGCACGGTGAGGGCCGCACCGTGCTCGCCGCGCTGCACGACATGGAGATGGTGCGCAACCATTTCACCGAGACGCTGGTGCTGGCGCGCGGCCCCGTGGCGTGGGGACCGACGGTGGAGGTGCTGACGCCGGAAAACCTGCTGGTGGCGATGCGGATGTGCGAGGCGTTCGACGACAGCGCCGCGGCCTGCGCCGCCGACGATACCCGCTCGCGGGCGGCGTGATCACCGATGCTCTACGACACGCTGGTCGGTCCCTTCATCGAATTCGAGTTCATGCGGCGGGCGCTGGCCGCCGTGATCGCATTGTCGCTGGCCGGTGCGCCGATCGGCGTCTTCCTGATGCTGCGGCGGATGAGCCTCGTCGGCGATGCCATGGCGCATGCGATCCTGCCCGGCGCGGCGGTCGGCTTCCTGCTCTCCGGGCTCAATCTGTTCGCGATGACGGCCGGCGGGCTGATCGCAGGCTTTGCCGTCGCGATCCTCGCCGGCGTCGTCGCGCGCTCGACCGGGCTGAAGGAGGACGCTTCGCTCGCGACCTTCTATCTGGCCTCGCTGGCGCTCGGCGTCACCATCGTCTCGATCAAGGGCACCAATATCGACCTGCTCCACGTGCTGTTCGGCAACATCCTCGCGATGGACGACCAGACCCTGCTGGTGGTGGCCTTCAACGCCACCGTGACGCTGCTGGTGCTCGCCGTGATCTACCGCCCGCTGGTGATCGAGAGCGTCGATCCCTTGTTCTTGCGGACAGTCAGCCGCGCCGGTGGTCCCGCGCATCTCGCCTTCCTGGCGCTGGTCGTGATCAACCTCGTCAATGGCTTTCAGGCCCTTGGCACGCTGCTTGCGGTCGGCCTGATGATCCTGCCGGCGGGTATCGCGCGGTTCTGGTCACGCGATCTCACCGTCATGATCTGCATCGCGGTGGTCGCTGCCGCGGCTTCCGGCTATGCCGGCCTCGTGCTGTCGTTCCAGACCCGTGTGCCGTCAGGCCCTGCGGTCATTCTCGTGGCGACGGTGCTCTACATCGTCTCCGTGCTGTTCGGCCGCGTCGGCGGCATAGTCCGGCAGATGTTTCCTGGCCGGCATCTGGAAGCGTGACGGGCGATGCGCTTCCTTCTGTTCCTTGCCTTGCTGACCATCGCCTCGCCGTTGCAGGCCGCGGAACGGCTCAACGTCATTGCGAGCTTCTCGATCCTCGGCGACTTCGTCCGTAACGTCGGGGGAGATCGGGCCAACGTTACGACGCTGGTCGGCCCCGACAGCGACGTCCACGTCTACACGCCGGCGCCAGCCGATGCGAAGCGGGTCGCGGAGGCGAAGCTCGTCATCGTCAATGGGCTCGGGCTGGAGGGCTGGCTGCCGCGTCTCGTGCAGTCCGCAGGGAGCAAGGCCGTGGTGGTCACCGCGAGCGCCGGCATCGTGCCGCTGAAGCTCGGTTCGGCCGCCGACCCCCACGCCTGGCAGTCGGTCCCCAACGCCAAGGTCTACGTGACCGATATCGCCAATGCGCTGGCGGCGGCCGCCCCGGATGATGCGGAGTTCTTCCGGGTCCAGGCAAAAGCCTATCTGGAAAAGCTCGAAACGCTCGACCGCGAGGTCCGCGAGGCCGTGGCGAAAATCCCGCCAGAGCGGCGCAAGGTGATCTCGACCCATGACGCCTTCGGCTATTTTTCCGCCGAATACGGTATCCAGTTCATCGCCCCCCTGGGGGTCTCCACCGAAACCGAGCCGAGCGCACGCGACATCGCGGCCATCATCGGCCAGATCAAGGCCCAAAAAATACCGGCCGTGTTCCTGGAAAATATCAGCGACGACCGGCTGATCCGGCGGATCGCGGCCGAGACCGGCTCAAAAGTCGGCGGGACCCTGATTTCGGACGGTTTGACCGGCGAAAAGGGGCCTGCACCCACTTACATTGATATGGTCAGGCACAATATAAAGGCGCTGACCAGCGCGCTTGACCACTAGGGCAGGGGCCACCCCGCCTCGCGTCGCGCGAAAAGCCCGAAGTCCGGAGTTGTTATGTCTGAAGCGACCTCTCAGAAAATTCCCGTGACCGTCCTGACCGGCTATCTCGGTGCCGGCAAGACCACGCTCCTGAACCGCATCCTGTCGGAGAATCACGGTAAGAAATACGCCGTCATCGTCAACGAATTCGGCGAGATCGGCATCGACAACGACCTCATCATCGGCGCCGATGAGGAAGTGTTCGAGATGAATAATGGCTGCATCTGCTGCACCGTGCGCGGTGACCTCGTGCGCATCATGGACGGCCTGATGAAGCGCAAGGGCAAGTTCGACGCCATCATCGTCGAGACCACCGGCCTTGCCGATCCGGCGCCGGTCGCCCAGACCTTCTTCGTCGACGAGGACGTGCAGAAGAATGCGCGGCTCGATGCCGTGGTCACGGTGGCCGACGCCAAATGGCTGTCCGATCGGCTCAAGGACGCGCCCGAGGCCAAGAACCAGATCGCCTTTGCCGACGTCATCGTGCTGAACAAGACCGATCTCGTCAGCAAGGGCGAGCTTGCCGAGGTCGAAGCCCGCATCCGCGGCATCAATCCCTATGCGAAACTCCACCGCACCGAGCGCTGCTCGGTGGCCCTGGCCGACGTGCTCGACCGCGGCGCCTTCGATCTCGACCGCATCCTCGACATCGAGCCGGACTTCCTGGAGGCCGACGATCATGACCACGACCATGATCACCACCATCACGGCCACGATCACCACCACCATGATCACGGTCACGGCCTGAAGCACTATCACGACGAGGACATGCAGTCGCTGTCGCTCAAGACCGACAAGCCGCTCGATCCGAACGTGTTCATGCCCTGGCTGCAGAATTTGGTGCAGGTCGAGGGCGGCAAGATCCTGCGCTCCAAGGGCATCCTCGCCTTCCACGACGACGACGACCGCTACGTCTTCCAGGGCGTCCACATGATGCTGGAGGGTGACCACCAGCGGAAGTGGAAGGAGGGCGAGCCGCGCGAGAGCCGCCTCGTCTTCATCGGTCGCGAATTGCCGGAAGAAACCATCCGCAAGGGTTTTGAGAGCTGCATCGTCTCGTGATGAAAGAGTTTTCGCCGGCCCCCGATTCCGCCTCGATCGTCTCCGTCACCGATCGCGTCAAGCCTGTTACGCTCGGCATGGGCGTGACCTCGGTGCATTTCCTCAGGGATCGCGCCGCCTTCGTCGGCGGCGAGGAGAATGTCGCGTTCGTCGATGACAAGGGTAAGATCAGCACGGTCACTGTTCACAGCGGCGGCATTCTCTCCACCGCTTGCGACGGCAAGCGCCTGGTGATGGGCGGCGACGACGGCAAGGTCGTCTCGCTCGACGCCAAGGGCGAGGTGACGCTGCTCGCCACCGATCCCAAGCGACGCTGGATCGATGCGGTGGCGCTGCACGCGGACGGCTCCTACGCCTGGTCGGCCGGCAAGACGGCTTTCGTCAAGAGCGGCAAGTCCGAAGAGAAGTCGCTCGAGGTGCCCTCGACCGTCGGTGGGCTTGCGTTCGCGCCCAAGGGACTCCGGCTCGCAATCGCCCATTACAATGGCGCGACGCTGTGGTTTCCGAACATGGCGGGATCAGCCGAATTCCTGCCCTGGGCCGGCTCGCATCTCGGCGTCACCTTCAGCCCGGACAACAAATTCCTGGTCACCACCATGCACGAGGCGGCGCTGCATGGCTGGCGGCTTGCCGACAACAGGCATATGCGGATGACCGGCTATCCCGGCCGCGTCCGCTCGATGTCCTGGAGCGCGGGCGGCAAGGGGCTCGCGACCTCGGGCGCCGACACCGTCATCATTTGGCCGTTCGCCAGCAAGGATGGCCCGATGGGCAAGGAGCCCGCGATGCTCGCGCCGCTGCAGGCGCGGGTGTCGGTGGTCGCCTGCCATCCGAAGAACGACATCCTCGCCGCCGGCTACAGCGACGGCACCGTGCTGATGGTGCGGCTGGAGGATGGCGCCGAGATCCTGGTCCGCCGCAACGGCACGCCCCCTGTCGCAGCGATCGCCTGGAATGCGAAAGGCACGCTGCTCGCTTTCGCCGATGAAAATGGGGACGGCGGGCTTCTCGAGCTTTAATTCGTCATGGTTCCGGCCGTAGGGTGGGCAAAGGCGCCCTTGCGTCGTGCCCACGATTTCTCTCAGCGAAGCAAAAGTGGTGGGCACGTCGCGCGAAGAGCGCGCCTTTGCCCACCCTACCGCGGCTGACATTCATGCGATTTCTGACGACCTTCCAGCTTGCTGATTTCCTCGACACGCTGGTCAGCCTGACCACGGCCTTCGTGCTGGGCACGCTGATCGGTGCCGAGCGGCAATATCGCCAGCGTACCGCGGGCCTGCGCACCAATGTGCTGGTCGCGGTCGGCGCGGCCGCCTTCGTCGATCTCGCCATGCAGCTGGACGGCGCCGACGGCGCGGTGCGGGTCATCGCCTATGTCGTCTCGGGCATCGGCTTCCTCGGCGCCGGTGTCATCATGAAGCAAGGCATGGACGTGCGCGGGCTCAACACCGCTGCGACGCTATGGGCTTCGGCCGCGGTCGGCTCCTGCGCCGGTGCCGATATGATCGCGCAGGCTGCAGCGCTGACCGTGTTCGTGATCGCCGGCAACACCATGCTGCGCCCCCTGGTCAACGCCATCAACCGCATCCCGCTGAACGAGAAGGCGCTGGAGGCGACCTATTATTTCAAGCTCGCGGTCGCCGCCGACGCACTGCCCGACATGCGCGACCGCCTCGTCGACAAGCTCGAAGGTGCGAAATATCCGGTGGCGGGTATCGAGGTCGTCGAGCTCGGCGAGGATATGCTGGAGATTGTCGCCAAGCTGGTCGCCAGCGCGGTCGACCCGAACGAGCTGAACGCGGCGGCGACCGATCTCCAGCATCTGCCCGGCGTCCGCCACGCGACGTGGGAAGTCAGCACGACGGAGTGAGCGCGGCGTTTTGGCGCGCAGGCTGCAGTTCCCCCTCGCCGGGAACGGAACCCTGGTCGGGCAATTTCGTTGATCCCGCGGACAAAGGCGGTGATCGACATGACAGTCAATGACAAGCGCAGACTGAAACTCGACCTTCTGATCGCCTGTTCGCTGTTCGCAGCAGGTGTCGTTATATCGGGCATATCGATCGCGCAGATCCGCGCCGAGAGCCGGATGCAGCTGGCGCAGGCGACACCGCCGCTTCAGGGCACGCCCTCTGACGAGCAGAGCAAGGTGCCCGCGGAAGCCAAGCCGGGCGGCGACCGGCCGACCACGCCGGCCCCCGAGCCGGCGCGGCCTGAGCCGCAGACACAAGGCGCGGCGACCAAGCCGGCACTGCCGCCGGCACCGGCCGAGAAGATCGCGCCGCCGATCGAGAAGAAGTAGCTGTCTGATAGACCAACGGTGTCATCGTCCGCGAAGGCGGACGATCCAGTATTTTCAGAGACCGTAGTGATTGAACCGAGACGCCGCGGCGTACTGGATGCCCCGCCTTCGCGGGGCATGACAGCTGTGGTGGGGCCGAAGCCCGCGCCCCTCAGCGCACCAGAATGTTCTTGAACTGCCAGGGATCGCTGGTGTCGATGTCTTCCGGAAACAGTCCCGGACGATCCGTCAGCGGCGTCCAGTCGGTGTAGAACCCCTTCACTGGGCCGAGATAGGGCAGCTGGATTTCCAACAGGCGATCGAAATCCATCTCGTCGGCTTCGACGATGCCTTCCTTCGGGTTCTCCAGCGCCCACACCATGCCGCCGAGCACGGCAGAGGTCACCTGCAGGCCGGTGGCATTCTGATAGGGTGCGAGCGCGCGGGTCTCTTCGATGGAGAGCTGCGAGCCGTACCAGTAGGCATTGTTGTCGTGGCCGAACAGCAGCACGCCGAGTTCGTCGATGCCGTCCACGATCTCGTTCTCGTCGAGGATGTGGTGCTTCTCCTGCATCTTCGCGGCGCGGCCGAACATCTCGTGCAGTGACAGCACGGCATCGTCGGCGGGGTGATAGGCATAGTGGCAGGTCGGCCGGTAGATCGCCTTGCCCGATGCGTCGCGCACCGTGAAGTAGTCGGCGATCGAGATCGACTCGTTGTGGGTGACGAGGAAGCCATATTGCGCGCCGCGGGTCGGGCACCAGGTGCGCACGCGCGTGTTGGCGCCGGGCTGCATCAGGTAGATGGCAGCGCCGCAGCCAGCTTCGTGGGTCCGCGCGTTCTCGGGCATCCATTTTTCATGGGTGCCCCAGCCGAGCTCTGACGGCTGCACGCCTTCCGACAGGAAGCCTTCGACCGACCAAGTGTTGACGAACACGTCGGGCTCTTTCGGCTTCTTCGAGCGCTGGGTGTCGCGTTCGGCAATGTGAATGCCCTTGATGCCGGCCTGCCGCATCAAATCCGCCCATTCGGCCTTGGTCTTCGGCTTGGGGGCATTGAGCTTCAGATCGGCGGCGACGTTGAGGAGCGCCTGCTTGACGAAAAAGGAGACCATACCGGGATTGGCGCCGCAGCAGGAGACCGCCGTGGTCGAGCCCGCGGGACGCGCGCGCTTGGCCGCCAGCGTGGCTTCGCGCAGGGCGTAATTGGAGCGCGCTTCCGGACCCTTCGAGGAGTCGAAATAGAAGCCTAGCCAGGGCTCGTTGACGGTGTCGATGTAGAGCGCGCCGAGCTCGTTGCAGAGCTCCATGATGTCGGTGGAGCCAGTGTCGACCGATAGATTGACGCAAAAGCCCTGGCCGCCGCCTTCGGTCAGCAGCGGGGTCAGCAACTCGCGGTAATTGTCCCGGGTCACGGCCTTCTGGATGAAGCGCACATTGTGCTTTTCGCAATGCGCCTTGCGGCCCTCGTCCTTGGGATCAATCACGGTGACGCGGGACTTGTCGTAGTCGAGATGCCGCTCGATCAGCGGCAACGTGCCTTTGCCGATGGAGCCGAAGCCGACCATGACGATGGGACCGGTGATCTTCGCGTAGATCTGCGAGGCGGGGCTCATGGGATGGTTTTCTCCGGAACGTGCTGGCAAACAAATGGTGAGGGGTGGATCAGGCGCAGCGGCGCTTGTCAGACGCTGCGGCGCTTGGCGGTGACTTCGATCTCGACCTTCATCTCGGGCTTGGCGAGGGCGCTGACGACCAGCAACGTCGCCGCCGGCCTGATGTCACCGAGGACCTCGCCGCAGACGGCGAAGTGGGCGTCGATGTAGCTGGCGTCGGTGACGTAGTAGGTCGCACGGACAATATCGGCCATCTCGAATCCGCCCTCTTTCAGGACAGCTTCGATGGTCTTGAAGCAGTTGCGTGACTGGCTCGTGACATCGGCCGGCATCGTCATCGTGGTGTAGTCATAGCCCGTGGTTCCCGCGACGAAGGCGAAATCGCCGTCGATCACGGCGCGGCTGTAGCCGACGGTCTTCTCGAGGGGAGAGCCGGTGGAGATGAGGCGACGGGACATGCTTCGGACCTCGACTGAAAGGCGTGTTTCGCGGGGTTAAAGGGCGTTTCTCGAGCCTGCGCAACCCCGAAAGATCAGGCGTCAGGACGGCGCAGCCAAGCGTTGCCGCTTTACGCGGCTTCGGTCGTCGCCATCATGGCAATCCCTCAGGCCGCGTGCGCATGGAGGGCGCGAAGGATCCTCCGTTTGGACAGGGGCGCGCCGGTCGGGACGATCATCCCCTCGGCGCCATCGAGCGCACCCGCCTGGAATTCGATCGCGAGCAGCCGGTCGCGCTCGAACGGGCCGGGCAGCGCCAGCGCGCCGGTCTTCTCGCCCGAGAAGCCGAAGCGGGCATAATAGGGGGCATCGCCGAGCAGGATGACGGCTTCATGCCCGCGCGCTCGGGCGGCGGCCAGCGCTTGATGCATCAGCGCGGCGCCGATCCCGAGCTCGCGGCAGGCAGGGTCCACCGCCAGCGGTCCGAGGACCAGAGCGGGCCTGCCTCCGGCGCTGACGTGCCACAGCCGCACGGTTCCCACGAGCTTGCCCTCGCGCACCGCCGACAGGGCAAGGCCTGTGGCGGGCGCGCGTCCGTCGCGCAGGCGCTGGCAGGTGCGGTCATGGCGGTTCTCGCCAAAGCAGGCATCCAGCAGCGCTTCACGGGCGGCGACGTCGACAGCACGTTCCGCACGGATCGCGAACGGAGCGGCTTTCGAGGTGAGGGCGATCTGTGGCTTCCGAAAAGCAGTCATGGCGCGTCAGTCCCCGCTTGAACCGGCGTGCGCGCAGCACGCCTGTCCAAGACGTCGTCAGATCGAACTGTCAGGGAGGAGCCGGCAAGCCGGCTCCCGGGTTCGTCAGGCCTCAGAGAAAGAGGCGGATCAGATATGGTACGTCCGCAGCGGCGGGATGCCGTTGAACGCCACCGACGAGTAGGTCGACGTATAGGCCCCGGTGCCTTCGATCAGCACCTTGTCGCCGATCTCGAGCGTGACGGGGAGCGGATACGGGCTCTTCTCGTACAGCACGTCGGCGCTGTCGCAGGTCGGACCCGCGAGCACGCACGGCGTCATGTCCGCGCCGTCATGACGGGTACGGATGGCGTAGCGGATCGACTCGTCCATCGTCTCGGCGAGACCGCCGAACTTGCCGATGTCCAGATAGACCCAGCGCACCTCGTCCTCGTCGCTCTTCTTCGAGATGAGCACGACCTCGGATTCGATGATGCCGGCGTTGCCCACCATGCCGCGGCCCGGCTCGATGATGGTCTCCGGAATCTGGTTGCCGAAGTGCTTGCGCAGCGCGCGGAAGATCGAGCGGCCGTAGGTCACGACCGGCGGCACGTCCTTCAGGTACTTGGTCGGAAAGCCGCCGCCCATGTTGACCATGGACAGGTTGATGCCGCGCTCGGCGCAGTCGCGGAACACCTGCGAGGCCATCGCCAGCGCACGGTCCCACGCCTTCACCTTGCGCTGCTGCGAGCCGACATGGAACGAGATGCCGCACGGCTCCAGGCCCAGGCGCTTGGCAACGTCGAGCACCTCGACGGCCATTTCCGGGTCGCAGCCGAACTTGCGCGACAGCGGCCACTCGGCGCCGGCGCAGTCATAGAGGATGCGGCAGAACACCTTCGCGCCGGGTGCGGCACGGGCGACCTTCTCGACTTCGGCGGCGCAATCCACGGCGAACAGCCGGATGCCGAGCGCGAAGGCGCGCGCGATGTCGCGCTCCTTCTTGATCGTGTTGCCGAAGGAGATGCGGTCGGGCGTCGCACCCGCGGCCAGCGCCATCTCGATCTCGGCGACCGTCGCGGTGTCGAAGCAGGAGCCCATGGATGCCAGCAGCGCCAGCACTTCCGGTGCCGGGTTCGCCTTGACGGCGTAGAACACGCGGCTGTCGGGCAGCGCCTTGGCGAAGGTCTGGTAATTGTCGCGCACGACCTCGAGGTCGACGACGAGGCACGGCTCGGTGTCGAGGCCATCCTTGCGGCGGTTGCGCAGGAATTCCTGGATACGTTCGGTCATAGCACTCTCCAAAGCGGCCCCAGCGACGGAGCTCGTTCAAAGTGGTTCTCGGACGAGGGTGCTACGCCGCTGCCGCACGATGGAGACGCGACAGGGCAAAGACCCCTAGACCGAATTGTGCTGCCGTGGATTGGTTGGGAATTTCCCGCCCGCACACCTGGCAATGAAGGACAAGCCTTTTCAGTAGCCCGCGCCGGCGTTGGAATGCCGGTAGAGACCAAAAAAGCCCGATCCGTCGTTGCTTTAAGTCGCGTCCCCCGTTGAGAGCGGGGTGCGCCGGTTCGCCTCCGGCTGCCAGTCACGGTTGCAAAGAGCGAAGTCACCTTCGACAAGGCATCTCTTTGAGAGAGATGCTGGACGCTCCGGGTTTGCTTCTTCGTCCGACCTTCAGGCCTTGCGACCTTCCGTCTTCCGACTTCCGCACTTCCGAAGAGCCCCTCGGCTTCTTCACCCCTTGGCGGCTGTCCGGCCTCTTGTCCGGATACCTACCGACTGACACACGACCACAGGCACGTGCGAAATTGGGCAAGAGCGCACATAAGCGTTTTGAATCAGCTTCGCAAGAATTTTTTTAGGCTGAGAACAGAATTGCCTAACATCTGCTTGCGCGGTGTTGCGCGAGCGACGCGGAAGATGAACACGCGTTAAGTTTTCTGCGGCAGCGCGCGCGTCTCTCGCGCGCGAGAAGCGTCAGCGGCGCTTCGTGAAGGGCTCGACACGCTGGGCCGCGCGGATGAACGCGGTCATCACGAGCACACCGAGCGCGAACAGCACGGCCTGCAGGATGTGCGTGCCCTGGTCGCCGAGGCCGAACAGGATCGCGAGCGCCCAGCCGCCGGCGAAGGCCGCGCCGAACACCTCCGCACCGATCAGGATGGCGGCGCTGATGACGGTGATGACGCTTGGCCAGGCGATCTGACGGGACGAGGAGGAAGGCGCGTTCATGAGCTCAGGGATCCCTAGTCTGTCGAGGGCCGCAATCTCCCCGAAAAGGCGGCCGGGAGCAAGGGCAAATGGCCCAAAAAAGCCCTATCGCGTGCTATAGCTGGCCGCAACAATTGAGCCACGAAATCGGGACTTGTGATGTCAGAACCCCGCCAAATTACGGACTCCGAGACCAACCCGCTGCTGAAGGCCTGGGTGACGCCGTTTGCGACCCCGCCGTTCGACGAGATCAAGCCCGAGCACTTCCTGCCGGCCTTCGAGCAGGCCTTCGCCGACCACTCCGCCGAGATCGCGGCGATCACCAACGATCCGGCGGCGGTCGACTTCGCTAACACCATCACGGCGCTGGAGCGCTCGGGCAAGCTGCTGAGCAAGGTGGCGGCCGTGTTCTACGACCTCGTCTCGGCGCATTCCAACCCGGCCATCCTGGAGATCGACAAGGAGGTCTCCCTGCGGATGGCACGGCACTGGAATCCGATCATGATGAACGCCGTGCTGTTCGGCCGCATCGCCCAGCTGCACGAGAACCGCGCCAATCTGGACCTGGCTCCGGAGCAGCTTCGCCTGCTGGAGCGCACCTACACCCGCTTCCACCGCGCCGGCGCCGGCCTCTCCGAGGAGGCCAAGATGCGGATGGCGGAGATCAACGAGCGGCTCGCCCAACTCGGCACCAGCTTCAGCCATCATCTGCTCGGCGATGAGCAAGACTGGGTCATGGAGCTGGGAGAGGCCGACCGCCAGGGCCTGCCGGAGAGCTTCGTCGCCAGCGCCAAGGCTGCGGCAGAAGAGCGCGGCATGGAAGGCAAGGCCATCGTCACGCTGTCGCGCTCCTCAGTCGAACAGTTCCTGAAGAGCTCCGCCCGGCGTGATCTGCGCGAGAAGGTCTACAAGGCTTTCACCGCGCGGGGCGACAACGGCAATGCCAACGACAACAATGGAACCATCGTCGAGGTCCTCAAGCTGCGTGAAGAGAGCGCCAAGCTGCTGGGCTATCCGACCTTCGCCGCTTACCGGCTGGAGGACTCCATGGCCAAGACGCCGGATGCGGTCCGGAGCCTTTTGGAGCGGGTCTGGAAGCCGGCCAGAGCGCGGGCGCTCGCCGACCGCGACGACATGCAGGCGCTGATCACGGAAGAGGGCGGCAATTTCAAGCTCGCTCCCTGGGACTGGCGCTTCTACGCCGAGAAGCTGCGCCTTCAGCGCGCCAATTTCGACGATGCCGCGATCAAGCCGTATCTGTCGCTCGACCAGATGATCGCCGCCGCCTTCGACTGCGCCACGCGCCTGTTCGGTATCACCTTCAAGGAGCGCAAGGACGTTCCGGTCTGGCATCCCGACGTCCGGGTCTGGGAGGTCAAGGGCCCCGACGGCAAGCACAAGGCGCTGTTCTATGGCGACTACTTCGCCCGGCCGTCGAAGCGCTCCGGCGCCTGGATGACCTCGCTGCGCGACCAGCAGAAGCTCGACGGCGATGTTGCGCCGCTGGTTCTCAATATTTGCAATTTTGCCAAGGGCGCCGGCGGCGAGCCTTCGCTGCTGTCGCCCGACGATGCCCGCACCCTGTTCCACGAGTTCGGCCACGGCCTGCACGGCATGCTCTCCAACGTGACCTATCCGTCGCTGTCGGGCACCTCCGTGTTCACCGATTTCGTCGAGCTGCCGTCGCAGCTCTACGAGCACTGGCAGGAGCGGCCCGAGGTGCTGCAGAAGTTCGCCCGCCACTACCAGACCGGCGAGCCGCTGCCGGACGAGCTGTTGCAGCGGTTCCTGGCCGCGCGAAAATTCAACCAGGGCTTTGCCACGGTCGAATTCGTCTCCTCGGCCCTGGTCGATCTCGAATTCCACACCCAGCCGGCCGAAGCGGCGCAGGATGTCCGCGCCTTCGAAAAGAAGGAGCTGGAGAAGATCGGCATGCCCGAGGAGATCGCGCTGCGTCACCGGCCCACCCAGTTCGGTCACATCTTCACCGGCGACCATTATGCCGCCGGCTATTACAGTTACATGTGGTCGGAGGTGATGGACGCCGACGCCTTCGGCGCCTTCGAGGAGGCCGGTGACATCTTCGACCCCGCCGTCGCCAAGCGCCTGCACGACGACATCTACGCCTCGGGCGGATCGGTCGATCCCGAGGCCGCCTATGAGGCGTTCCGCGGCCGCCCGCCGGAGCCCGACGCGCTGCTGCGCCGGCGCGGCCTGCTCGATGACGCGAAGGCGGCCTGATGGGCATGCGCGCCCTGTTCGGATCGCTGCTTGCCGCCGGCCTGTCGCTCGCGGCAGGCACGGCGCAGGCCCATCCGCATGTCTGGATCACCGCGACCAGCGAGCTGCTCTACGCGGCCGACGGCTCCATCACCGGCGTCCGCCACGCCTGGACGTTTGATGACATGTTCTCGTCCTATGCGGTGCAGGGGCTCGAGAGCAAGACCAAGGGCGCCTATACGCGCGAGGAGCTTGGGCCGCTGGCGCAGACCAACGTCGAGTCGCTCAAGGAATACGCCTACTTCACCTTCGCGCGAGCGGACGGCAAGAAGGAGCGATTCCAGGAGCCGGTCGACTATTTCCTCGACTACAAGGATACGGTCCTGACCCTGCACTTCACGCTGCCGCTGAAGAACCCGGTCAAGTCCAAGCAGCTGGTGCTCGAAGTGTTCGACCGCTCTTTCTTCATCGACTTCCAGATGGCCAAGGAGAGCCCGGTGAAACTGGTGGGCGCGCCCGCCGGCTGCCAGATGAAGCTGGAGCGCCCGAGCGACGGCACCGCGAGCGCGCAGAAGCTCAACGAGCAGACCTTCATGAACGGCGAGAACTCGAATTTCGGCATGATGTTCGCCAACAAGATCACGGTGGATTGCCCTTGATCGGCCGTCTTCGCTCTCCGCTCGCCTGCGGGCTTCTTGTCTGCGCCGCCGTCTTCCTCGTCATGGGCGTGGCTGATGCGGCGCTTCACGATGTCTTCGCGCAAAATCCCTTTGGCGCGCCGCGCCCGGCGCAGGCGGCCCAGCCCGAGGCCAGCGGCCTCATCGGCTGGCTGCTGGCCAAACAGTCGGAATTCTATCGCCAGATGTCGGCAACCATTCGCGCCGCCAAGTCCGACGGCTCGGCGGTGTGGACGCTGCTCTTCATCTCGTTTGCCTACGGCATCTTCCACGCCGCCGGCCCCGGCCACGGCAAGGCAGTGATCGCCTCCTATCTCGTCGCCAACCGCGAGACCGCGCGGCGCGGCATCGCGCTGTCGTTCGCCTCGGCGCTGATGCAGTCGCTGGTGGCGATCCTCATCGTCGGCATTTCTGCCTGGGTGCTGAATGCGACGGCCAAGACCATGTGCAAGGCGGAAGGGGCGATCGAGATCGCGAGTTACGCCCTGATCGCGCTGTTCGGGCTGCGCCTCGTCTGGGTCAAGGGCCGCATTTTCATCCGGGCGCTGCAGGCGGCCCAGCCGGTGCCGGCGATCGCCGGCGTGCCGCATCATCCCGATCACGGTCATCACCATCATCACGATGCCCACGATCATCACGATCACGGTTATGATCATGCCCACCACGGGCATGACCACGTCCATGACGAGCATTGCGGTCATTCCCATGGCCCCACGCCGAGCGAGCTCGCCGGCCCCGGTGGCTGGCGGCGCGGCTTCGCTGCGATCCTGACCGTCGGCATCCGCCCCTGTTCGGGCGCGATCCTGGTGCTGGTGTTCGCGCTCGCCCAGGGCCTGTTCTGGGCCGGCATCGCCGCCACCTTCCTGATGGGATTAGGCACCGCGATCACGGTCGCGGCCATCGCGGTCGTCGCCGTCTCCGCCAAGGACATCGCCGCCCGCCTCAGCGCAGGGCGCGACGGCGGCGGCGCGCTGTTCATGCGCGGCATCGAATTCGCGGCTGCTGGCGTCGTGCTGCTGTTTGGCGCGGGCCTGTTGTTCGGCTACATCGCGGCCGAGCGGACGACGTGTTTCTAGGCGAAGGTCTCGTAGCCCGGCTGGCGCGCAGCGCAATCCGGGACAGTGCCGCCGTGGAAAGACCCCGGATTACGCTTTGCTCCATCCGGGCTACGGTCGCAAACCTCACACCGGCAGAAACCGCTTCAGCGCCGGCATGAAGAAGATCCCAAGATTGATCGCAAAGCCGATGCTCCAGAGGATCGAGCGCAGCGTCGGGCGGTTGCCGAGATAGGTCAGCACATAGGCAAGGCGCACGATGAGGAAGAGGGCCGCGAGCTCGTCGATCAGCCGCTGCGGCGAATCCCTGAATTCGGCGAGCAGCACCGCGAAGGCGAAGAACGGGAAGGTCTCGATGCCGTTCTGGTGCGCGCCGAGCGCGCGCTGCGAGAGCGCGTCCTCGTAGAAGGCGGGGTCGCGTGGCCGGGAATTGTCGAAGCGGCGAAACCTGATCCATTTGATCGAGCCGATCGTCGACAGATAGAGCAGCAGCGCTCCAAAGACGCACCATTCCGCGAGTGTCATCTTTGCCTCCCCTGCCTGGGTGCGACCCTAGCGAAACCGGCCTCATCTTGACAAGTTCGGACCAACGCGCGACCCACAGAGCCATGACCAGTGTCGTCCCCATCGAGGCCGCGAGACCGGCCGCCCAATCCGCCTTGCCGCGCGCTGGCGTGCTCCTGATCAATCTCGGAACGCCCGACACGGCCGATGCGCCCGGCGTGCGGGTCTACCTGAAGGAGTTCCTCTCGGACGCCCGCGTCATCGAGGACCAGGGCCTGGTCTGGAAGTTCGTGCTGAACGGCATCATCCTGCGCAGCCGCCCCCGCACCAAGGCGCTCGACTACCAGAAGATCTGGAACACCGAGAAGAACGAGTCGCCGCTGAAGACCATCACGCGGTCGCAGAGCGACAAGCTGGCCGCCGCCCTGTCGGACCGGGCCCACGTCGTGGTCGACTGGGCGATGCGCTACGGCAATCCCTCGATCAAGTCGGGCATCGACGCACTGATCGCGAAAGGCTGCGAGCGCATCCTGGCGGTCCCGCTCTATCCGCAATATTCCGCCTCGACCTCGGCGACGGTCTGCGACGAAGTGTTCCGCGTGCTCGCCCGTTTGCGTAACCAGCCGACGCTGCGGGTGACGCCGCCTTATTACGAGGATGCGGCCTATATCGAGGCGCTTGCCGTCTCGATCGAGACGCATCTGGCAACCCTGTCCTTCAAGCCGGAGCTGATCGTGGCGTCGTTCCACGGCATGCCGAAATCCTATGTCGACAAGGGCGACCCCTATCAGCAGCACTGCATCGCCACCACCGAAGCGCTGCGTCGCCGGCTCGGCATGGACGAGACCAAACTGCTGCTGACCTTCCAGTCGCGCTTCGGCAATGCCGAGTGGCTCCAGCCTTACACCGACAAGACTATGGAGCGGCTCGCGAAGGAAGGCGTGCGCCGCCTCGCGGTGGTGACGCCGGGCTTTTCCGCCGACTGCCTGGAGACGCTCGAGGAGATCGCGCAGGAGAACGCCGAGATCTTCAAGCACAATGGTGGCGAGCAGTTTTCTGCGATCCCCTGCCTCAACGACAGCGACCCGGGCATGGACGTGATCCGCACCCTGGTGCTGCGTGAGCTCCAGGGCTGGATCTGATGGGCGTCCCATGAACCGCCGAGAGTGTCTGGCGTTTCTTGGGATGATCGCGGCGCTGCCGGTCCCAGTCCTGGCGCAACAACCGAACGCGGCACGTCGGCTTGGCGTGCTCTCGGTCACGGCTGCCGATGATGCGATCGGCCAGACGCGCAGCATGGTCCTGCTCGAGGCGCTCGCCGGACATGGCCTGAAAGAGCGCGACAACCTCAAGATCGACTGGCGCAGTGGTGGCGGGGACCGCGCGCGCATCGCGCGGCTCGCCGACGAGCTGATCGCGCTCAGGCCCGACGTCCTGCTGGCGGTCGGCACGCCTTCGGTCGAGGAGCTGCGCCAGCGCACCACCACGATCCCGATCGTGTTCGCCGTCGTCACCGATCCCGTCAGCCAGGGCTTTGTCGAAAACCTCGCGCATCCCGGCGGCAACGTCACCGGCTTTACCGATTACGACGGCCCGTTGGCCGGCAAATGGCTGGAGATGCTGACGCAGGTCACGCCAAAGGTGTCTCGCGTCTTCGTCGTCTACAATCCCGCCACCGCCCCGTTCGCGCCGCTGATGCTGCGCACGATCGAGGACGCCGCACGGACCCTTCAGGTGACGGTCGAGCCCGCGCCGGTGCATGACGCCGTCTCCATAGCAGCGCTGGCGTCGCGGAGGGACGGCGGCCTTCTGATCCTGCCGGACTTCTTCACCATGGCCAATCGCGGCCAGCTTCTGGCGGCGATCGCGCAGGCGCGCGTGCCGGCGGTGTTCTGGAGCCGCACCTTCGTCGAGGAGGGCGGGCTGATGTCCTACAGCACAGACAGCGCCGAGCAGCTCCGCCGCGCCGCGGACTATATCGACCGCATTCTGAAGGGCGCGCGGCCAGCCGACCTGCCAGTGCAGAACCCCACCAAGTTCGAGCTAGCGGTCAACCTCAAGGCCGCTAGGGAGTGCGGCGTCACACTTCACCCGGGCCTCATCGCCCTCGCGAATGACGTGATCGAATGAAATCGTCTAACGTGCGCCTTCAGATTCGTTAATTTTCGCCGCTAGGTTTCCGCTGCACGCTTCCAAGGGCCCGCTACAAATACATATCTTGATCCTTCCCCGTTTGGATGACTTGTGCAGAATTGGATCGATACCGACGTGAATTGCGACCGCTGAACCGGTAGGGTTGCGCTCCCGACCAATGACGGCGCGGCAAGGAGCTTTTTCCTGCCTTGGAGGAAATATGAGCGGTTTCGACATTTTTGCGATTGTTCTGGTGTTGCTCGTCATCGTCACGCTGGTTGCCGGCGTGAAGACGGTGCCGCAGGGCTATGACTGGACCATCGAGCGGTTCGGCAAATACACGCAGACGCTGAGCCCCGGGCTCAATCTGATCGTGCCCTATTTCGATCGCGTCGGCCGCAAGATCAACATGATGGAGCAGGTGATCGACATCCCCGAGCAGGAGGTCATCACCAAGGACAACGCCACGGTAACGGTGGACGGCGTTGCCTTCTACCAGGTATTCGACGCCGCGAAGGCGAGCTACGAGGTCGCCAATCTGACCCAGGCGATCACGGTCCTGACCATGACCAACATCCGTTCGGTGATGGGATCGATGGATCTCGACCAGGTGCTGTCGCACCGCGACGAGATCAACGAGCGCCTACTGCGCGTCGTCGACGCCGCGGTGTCGCCCTGGGGCGTCAAGGTCAACCGCATCGAGATCAAGGACATCGTGCCGCCCGCCGACCTCGTCGAAGCCATGGGCCGGCAGATGAAGGCCGAGCGCGTCAAGCGCGCCGACATCCTCGCCGCCGAAGGCCAGCGCCAGTCCGAGATTTTGCGCGCCGAGGGCGCCAAGCAGGGCCAGATCCTCCAGGCCGAAGGCCGCCGCGAGGCCGCCTTCCGCGACGCCGAGGCGCGCGAGCGTCTGGCCGAGGCCGAAGCCAAGGCGACGCTGGCGGTGTCGGAAGCGATCGGCAAGGGCGACGTCGCCGCGTTGAACTATTTCATCGCCGACAAATATATCAAGGCGTTCGGCCAGTTCGCGGACGCGCCGAACCAGAAGATCATCATGCTGCCGATGGAAGCAACCTCCATGCTGGGCTCGCTCGCCGGCATCGGCGAGATCGCAAAGGCAACGTTCGGCGAAAGCGCCGCCTCCGCAGCCGCCGCCGCGCGCCGCACCGGCTCGGTGCCGACGACAGGCAGCACGCCGCCGGCGGTGCCGCCGCGGCAGGGATAGTCACCGGCGCATGTCCCTCCGCACGGGGGCATGCACCATGATGGAAGGTCGTGTCATGACCGACATGTTCGTATCGCTCGGCAGCTGGAATTGGCTCATCTTCGGCTTCATCCTGATGGCGCTGGAGGTGCTGGCGCCGGGCATATTCCTGTTCTGGCTCGGGCTCGCCGCGCTGCTCGTCGGCCTGATCTCGTTCACCGTCGTCATATCGTGGCAGATCCAGCTCGTGATGTTCGCGGTGTTTGCCGCCGCCGCCGTGCCGATATGGCGCCGCCTTGCACGGCCGAAGCCGGAAGCAAGCGCCAGCCCGTTCCTCAACAAGCGAACCGAGGCACTGCTCGGCCGCGAGTTCACCCTGGAGAAGCCGATCATCGACGGCAGCGGCACCGTGCGCATCGGCGACACCGTGTGGCGCGTCGCAGGTCCGGATGCGCCGGCGGGGACGCGGGTGAAGGTGGTGCAGGTCGACGGTGCGAACCTGACCGTGGCGGCGGCGTAAGAAAAAGCGCTACCCCTTCCACCTCTCCGCAAACCGGTGCAGCGGCATGACCATCTCGCACAATTCCCGCCCGAGCGGCGTCAGCCGATAGCCTCCGCCTTCCCCCAGCTCCACGAACCCCGCCTCGCGCAACTCCGTCAGCCGCGCTTGCAGCACGGTCGGTGAGGCCTCGTCGCAGGCGGTGCGCAATGCGCGGGAGGTGAGGGGCTCGCCGCGCAACTCCCACAATATTCGCAGGCTCCAGCGCCGGCCGAGCAGGTCCAGCAGCGCCATGATCGGCCGCCCGGTGCGCGAGCCGCGGACGCTTCCTGATGCTGCCTGTTTTGCCATCGCCCCGCCCCCTTGCGTCGTGCTACAGATAGTGTAGCGTATTACTACAATAAATGTAGCAAAAGGAGGCGGCCGATGTCCCAGTCCACGCCGCGCATTGCCCCGCTCACCCCGCCTTATCCCCCGGAGATCCAGGCGCAGTTCGATCGCATCATGCGCGGCGCGGCGCCGCTGGTGCTGTTCCGGGTGATGGCAGGCCATGCCCGCGCTTGGGACAAGTTTCGCGCCGGCGGCCTGCTCGATCCCGGCCCGCTCTCCCTGCGCCAGCGCGAAATCGTCATCGACCGCACCTGCGCGCTGAACAGATGCGAGTATGAATGGGGCGTGCATGTCGCGGTTTTCGCCGGGCCGGCGAAGCTCGCCGAAGACGAGGTGCGTGCCACCGTGCAGGGCGATGCGAAGTCACCGTGCTGGTCGCCGGCCGAACAGGCGCTGATCGCAGCGGTCGACGCGCTGCATCACCGCGCGACGTTCAGCGATGAAGAGTTTGCCGCGCTGTCCGCGCATTACGACGAGGCGCAGATCCTGGAGATCATGCTGCTGTGCGGCTTCTATCGCACGGTGTCGTATCTGGCGAACGGGCTGCGGCTGCCGCTGGAGGAGAACGCGGCGCGATTTCCGGCGGTGGACTCCCTCGCCCCGCAAGCGGGGAGAGGCGAAGAAATTACGCCACGCCCGCCCTCAGCAGATCGTGCAGATGCACGATGCCCACCACCTTGCCCGCCTCGGTCACGACCAGCGTCGTGATCTTGCTTGTGTTCAGCACTTCGATCATCTCGGTGGCGAGCATCGACGGCGGCACGGTCTTCGGCTGCTTCGTCATGATCTCGTCGACCGACGCCGTCAGCAAATCGGGCCGCATGTGGCGGCGCAGGTCGCCGTCGGTGATGATGCCCGCGACCTCGTTCGCTTCGTTGACGATGCAGACGCAGCCGAGGCCCTTGGCCGACATCTCGACCACGGCCTCCGACATCTTGGTGCCCAGGGGCTTGACCGGAATCTCGGCGCCGGTGCGCATGTAGTCGCGGACGAATTTCAGCATCGCGCCCAGCTTGCCGCCAGGGTGGAAATGCGCGAACTCCAGCGCGGTGAAGCCGCGGCCTTCGAGCAGCGCGATCGCGAGGGCATCGCCGATCGCGGCCTGCATCAGGGTCGAGGTGGTCGGCGCCAGATTGTGCGGGCAGGCCTCGCGCGCCTTCGGCAGCTCGATCACGAGGTCCGCGGCTTGTCCCAGCGAGGACGCCGCGTTCGACGTCACCGCGATCATGGGAATGGCGAACCGCGCCGAGTAGTTCACGAGGTTCTTCATCTCCGGCTGCTCGCCGGACCAGGACAGCGCCATGATGACGTCGTCGGTGGTGATCATGCCGAGGTCGCCATGGCCGGCCTCCGCGGCATGCACGAAGAAGGCCGGCGTGCCAGTCGAGGCCAGCGTTGCGGCGATCTTGCGCCCCATATGGCCCGACTTGCCGAGCCCGGTGACGATGACGCGGCCCTTGGCGTTGCGGATCAGATCGACCGCCTTGACAAACGTTTCGCCCAGCGGGCCGCGCAGGGCGGCTGCGAGCGCGTTGATGCCGCCGCTCTCCGTCTCCAGCGTGCGGAGCGCGGATTCGACGCTGTCGGGGATGGGGCCGGATGATTGGGTCATCAGCGGTTTCGAACTCGGCATGTTCTGGTCCAGGGAGGAGGGGGCGTTTGCCCGGTCGGCGCCTCATTAGCACGCCGCGGCGGTGGAGGCGACGAGCGCGCCTAAGCCCTCAACCGGTCATTAACCATAATTGTTTTAACTCCATTAACGATGGTTCCCGCCAGCCGGCGGAGGTCACCGTGAAAGTGTTTGATTTCGTTGGAGTTATTCCATCGTGGGGTCGTCTCCAGGCACCGGCCGGAGCAAACGCGCGCAGTTCCTGCGCGCGGCTTTGCCGTGCCTTGCGCCGGGTCTTGCGCTGACGGCCCTCACAAGCGTGCCCGCGGCCGGCCAGAGCCTCACGTCCGATCTGTTCAATCCCAACCGCGGCGGCTTCGCCGCGCCCGAGACGCTGCCGACGCGCCGCACGGCAGGCGTGCCGCAGGCGCCGTCGGATGCGTTGCCGGCACTGCCCGATCCCAGTGCCGATCCGCGCAAACGCCAGCAGACGCCGGCGACCTCGCGCGTCGGTCAGGTCCCGACCTACGGACTGCCCGCCGCCACTGGCGCGAGCGCCTCCGGCTATGATTCGCTCAACCGCAAGCGACAGCAACCCAAGCTCTATCCGGGCCAGCCGAAGCCGAAGCGCGCCGCCGGGCCCGGCTCGCCGGTGCCGACCACGGCGCCGCCGCACTCGACGCTCGGCCTGCCCAGAATCGCGCCGCCGCCATCCGCGTCCGCCAACAAGGCGCCGGTGCCGGCGGCGATGGCGGGCACCGTGCCCGGCCAGCCGCTGCGCCGCCGCCTCAAGGCGGATGACGATGCGTTCGGAGCCGTCGGCGACTATGCCGGCAGCTTCCTGATCAAGGGCGGGCTCGAGCTCTCCACCGGCTACGACAGCAATCCGACGCGTCTCAACAAGCCGGTGGGATCGCCAGTCTATGTCGTTGCGCCTGATCTGCTGGTGATGTCCGACTGGGAGCGCCACGCGCTGGTCGCTGACCTGCGCGGCTCGTTCTCCGGCTACACCAACAACATGCCGGCGACGATCAATGGTTTTGCCTCGCCTTCGCCGGTCGAGGCCGATCGTCCCGACTTCACCGGCCATGTCGACGGCCGCCTCGACGTCGACCGCGATCTCAAGCTGACCTCGCAGCTGCGCCTGCGGCTCGCCACCGACAATCCCGGCAGCCCGAACGTGCAGGCCGGCCTGCAGAAATATCCGGTTTACGCCGCCTATGGCACCACCGTCGGCTTCGACCAGACCTTCAATCGTTTCCAGGTCGCCGCCGGCGCCACGGTCGATCGCACCGCCTACACGGACTCCAAGCTCACCGACGGCTCGACCTTCAGCAACGGCGATCGCGATTTCAACCAGTATGGCGGCATCGGCCGCTTCTCCTACGACCTCAAGCCGGGACTGAAGCCATTCGTCGAGATCCAGGGCGACACCCGCGTCCACGACCAGGCCGCCGACCGCAACGGCTATTTCCGCGATTCAAACGGCGGCTACGCCAAGGTCGGCTCGTCCTTCGAATTCTCGCGCATCCTCACCGGCGAAATCTCGGTCGGCTATTCCGCGCGCAACTACACCGACCCGCGCCTCAGCCAGCTCGCAGGATTTCTGACCACGGGCTCGTTGATCTGGAATGCGAGCGGCCTCACCACGGTGAAATTCTTCACCGACACGCAGATCGCCGAGACCACCATCCCAGGCTCCTCCGGCGTGCTGGTGCGCACCTATTCGGCCGAAGTCGACCACGACTTCCGCCGCTGGCTCACCGCCGTCGGCAAGTTCACCTACGGCACGCTCGACTACCAGGGCCAGAACCGCAACGACAAGACCTACTCGTTCGAGAGCAATTTGATCTACAAGCTCAACCGCAACATCTGGGTCAAGGGCACGCTGCGCCACGACATCCTGGATTCGAACCAGCCGGGCTCGAGCTCGCAGGGGACGGTGGTGATGGTGGGCGTGAGATTGCAGAATTGAGGGCTGCGGTGAGGCGCGTTTGAGCGCATGCGGCTTGGTTCGGCTCCGCTCTCGCCACTTACTCCGCTGTCATGCCCCGGCTCGACCGGGGCATCCAGTACGCCGCGGCCTATCCGTATACGTTAGATGTCTCTAGAATACTGGATCGCCCGGTCAAGCCGGGCGATGACAACGTTTGCTGACCGGCGGCGGAGCAAAAAGCTCAGCGCGGCAGATCCGTCTTCCCCATCAAAAACGTGTCGATCGACCTTGCGCACAGCCGGCCCTCGCGGATCGCCCACACCACCAGCGACTGGCCGCGGCGCATGTCGCCGGCGGTGAACACGTTCGGACGCGAGGTCTGGTAGTCCAGCGTGTTGGCCTTGACGTTGCCGCGCGGGTCGAGCTCGACGGCGAGCATCTTGAGCAGGCCCTCGTGCACGGGATGGACGAAGCCCATGGCGAGCAGGACGAGCTCGGCCTCTAACTCGAACTCGGTGCCGGCAATCGGCTTGAACTTGTCGTCGACGTGCACGCAGTGCAGCTTCTTGACCTGGCCGTTCTCGCCGGAAAACTTCTGGGTCAGCACGGCGTATTCGCGCACTGCGCCTTCGGCCTGGCTTGAGGACGTCCGCATCTTCAGCGGCCAATTCGGCCAGGTCAGGCCCTTGTTCTCGCGCTCGGGCGGGGCGGGCATGATCTCGAGCTGGGTCACGGACAGCGCGCCCTGGCGCAGCGAGGTGCCGATGCAGTCTGATCCGGTGTCACCGCCGCCGATGACGACGACGTGCTTGCCGCCGGCCAGGATCTCCTTGACGCCGTTCAGCGGCTCGCTGGCGACGCGGCGGTTCTGCTGCGGCAGGAAGTCCATGGCGTAGTGGATGCCTGACAGCTCGCGGCCGGGAATCGGCAGGTCGCGCGGGGCTTCCGCGCCGCCGGTCAGCGCCACCGCGTCATACTCGTTGAGCATCTCGCGCGGATCGACATTGCCGTCGACGCCGACATGGCTGTTGTAGTGGAACGTGACGCCTTCGCCCTCCATCTGCTTGACGCGGCGGTCGATGACACCCTTCTCCATCTTGAAGTCGGGGATGCCGTACCGCAGCAGGCCGCCGGCCTTGGCGTACTTCTCGAACAAATGCACGTCGTGGCCGGCGCGCGCGAGCTGCTGGGCGCAGGCCATGCCGGCCGGGCCCGAGCCGATCACCGCGACCTTCTTGCCGGTCTTGACCGCAGCGATCTCGGGCTTCAGCCAGCCATTATCCCAGGCGCGGTCGACGATCGCGCATTCGATGGTCTTGATGGTGACGGGGTTGTCGTCGATGTTGAGCGTGCAGGAGGCTTCACACGGCGCCGGGCAGATGCGCCCGGTGAACTCCGGGAAATTGTTGGTCGAGTGCAGATTGCGCGAGGCTTCTTCCCAATTGCCCTGGTAGACGAGGTCGTTCCAGTCGGGGATCTGGTTGTTGACCGGGCAGCCGGGCGTGCCGGGCGCGACCGAGCCGGTGCCGTGGCAATAGGGAATGCCGCAATTCATGCAGCGCGCGGCCTGGTCGCGCGTTTCCTTCTCGGTCAAGGGAACGACGAACTCGTTGTAATGCTTCACGCGTTCGGCGACCGGGGTGTACTTGCGGTCATGCCGTTCGATTTCCAGAAAACCCGTGATCTTGCCCATTAAACCCGAAGTCCCTGCCGCTTAAGTTCTTTGTTCTCTCACTCCTCATCCTGAGGAGCGGCGCGCTCTTCGCGCCGCGTCTCGAAGGATAGAGGCCCGGATGGTGGTCTCATGGTTCGAGGCGGCGCTTTCCGCGCCTCCTCACCATGAGGGCTTTCTCTTACGCCCCGATCGCGATTTTCGGCTCGGCGTCCGCGTTGGCGGCCATCTCGCGCAGCGCGCGCCGGTACTCGACCGGCATCACCTTGCGGAATTTGGGCAGCCATTCCTTCCAATTGGCAAGGATGTCGGCGGCGCGCTTGGAGCCGGTGGCTTTCGCATGGCGCGAGATCAAGACGTGCAGCCGCTCGACGTCGGAGGCGAGCAGGTTGTTGAACACGTCGACCCGGCCGTGCGCCTCGAGGTCACCGGAATGGTGATAGGTGCCGGCGTTGATCAGCTCCTCCGACAGCACCGGCTCGAGCTCGACCATCGCCATGTTGCACAGCCTGTCGAAATCGCCGGTCTCGTCGACCACGTAGGCGATGCCGCCGGACATGCCGGCCGCGAAGTTGCGCCCGGTCTTGCCGAGCACGACCACGATGCCGCCGGTCATGTATTCGCAGCAATGATCGCCGGCGCCCTCGACCACGGCGACCGCGCCGGAATTGCGCACGGCAAAGCGTTCGCCGGCGATGCCGCGGAAATAGCACTCGCCCTCGATCGCGCCGTACATCACGGTGTTGCCGACGATGATGCTTTCTTCCGGCACGATGGCGGAGTTCTTCGGCGGCTTGACGATGATCTTGCCGCCCGAGAGACCCTTGCCGACATAGTCGTTGCCTTCACCTTCGAGCTCGAAGGTGACGCCGTGGGCGAGCCAGGCGCCGAAAGCCTGGCCTGCGGTGCCCTTGAGGCTGACATGGATGGTGTCGTGCGGCAGGCCGGCATGGCCGTAGATCTTGGCGACCGCACCGGACAGCATCGCGCCCGCGGAGCGGTTGGTGCTGTTGATCGTGGCCTCGATCTTCACCGGCGCGCCGCGGTCGAGCGCAGGCGTTGCCTTCTCGATCAGCGAGCGGTCGAGCACCGCCTCCAGATGATGGTTCTGGCGCTCGGAGTGATAGATCTTCTGGCCCTTCTCTTCCTTCTGCTTGACGAACAGCTTGGAGAAATCGAGGCCCTTGGCCTTCCAGTGCGCGACCAGCTTGGTCTGGTCGAGCAGCTGAACTTGGCCGACCATCTCGTTGAAGGTGCGGAAGCCGAGCGAAGCCATGATCTCGCGCACTTCCTCCGCAACGAAGAAGAAGTAGTTGATCACGTGCTCGGGCTGGCCGGTGAAACGCTTGCGCAGGACGGGGTCCTGGGTCGCGACGCCGACCGGGCAGGTGTTGAGATGACACTTGCGCATCATGATGCAGCCGGCCGCGATCAACGGGGCGGTGGCGAAGCCGAACTCGTCGGCGCCCAGCAATGCGCCGATCACAACGTCACGGCCGGTGCGGAAGCCGCCGTCGACCTGGACCACGATGCGGCTGCGCAGCCGCTCGCGCACCAGGGTCTGGTGGGTTTCGGCTAGCCCAATCTCCCAGGGCGAGCCGGCATGCTTGATCGAGGTCAGGGGCGAAGCACCAGTGCCGCCTTCGAAGCCGGCGATGGTGACATGGTCGGCGCGCGCCTTGGCAACGCCCGCGGCGACCGTGCCGACGCCGATCTCGGAGACGAGCTTGACCGAGACGTCGCCCGTCGGGTTGACGTTCTTGAGATCGTAGATGAGCTGCGCCAGATCCTCGATCGAGTAGATGTCGTGGTGCGGCGGCGGCGAGATCAGGCCGACGCCCGGCGTCGAGTGCCGGACCTTGGCGATGGTCGCATCGACCTTGTGGCCGGGCAGCTGACCGCCTTCGCCGGGCTTGGCGCCCTGCGCCATCTTGATCTGCATCATGTCGGAGTTGACGAGATACTCCGTGGTGACGCCGAAGCGGCCCGAGGCGACCTGCTTGATCGCCGAACGCATGGAATCGCCGTTCGGCATCGGCTTGAAGCGGTCGGCTTCCTCGCCGCCTTCGCCGGTGTTCGACTTGCCGCCGATCCGGTTCATGGCGATGGCGAGCGTGGTGTGCGCCTCGCGCGAGATCGAGCCGAAGCTCATCGCACCCGTGGCGAAGCGCCTGACGATGTCCTTGGCGGGCTCGACCTGGTCGACCGGGATCGGCTTGCGCTTCTCTTCGTCGGCGTTCTTGATCCGGAACAGGCCGCGCAGCGTCAGCAGACGCTCCGACTGCTCGTTGAGGATCTTTGCGAAGGCGCGATAGCGCTCCTGCGAATTGCCGCGCGCGGCGTGCTGCAGCAGCGACACCGATTCGGCGGTCCAGGCATGGTCCTCGCCGCGGCTGCGATAGGCGTATTCGCCGCCGACGTCGAGCGCGGTCTTGTAGACCTGCGCCTCGCCGAACGCGTCGGCATGACGGCGCACCGCCTCCTCGGCGATCTCGCCAAGGCCGACGCCCTCGACGCGGGTATGCGTGCCCGCGAAGAACTTTGCGACGAAGTCCGCCTTGAGGCCGACCGCGTCAAAAATCTGCGCGCCGCAATAGGACTGGTAGGTCGAGATGCCCATCTTGGACATCACCTTCAAAAGGCCCTTGCCGATCGACTTGATGTAGCGCTTGACGATCTCGTAATCGTCGAGCGAGCCGGGCAGGCGGTCCTTCATCGCGACGATGGTTTCGAACGCGAGATAGGGATTGATCGCCTCCGCGCCGTAGCCGGCCAGGCAGGCGAAGTGATGTACTTCGCGCGGCTCGCCGGATTCGACGACGAGACCGACCGAGGTACGCAGTCCGACGCGGATCAGATGATGATGCACGGCGGCGCAGGCCAGCAGTGCCGGAATCGGCACCCGGTCGGTGCCGACCATGCGGTCGGACAGGATGATGATGTTGACGCCCTCGCGCACCGCGCTTTCGGCGCGCGCGCAGAGCTCGTCGAGCACCTGGTCCATGCCTGCCGCGCCGAGACCGGCGTGGAAGGTGGTGTCCAGCGTGCGCGACTTGAAGTGCGACTCGGCAACATCCGAGATCGAGCGGATCTTTTCGAGATCCGCGTCGGTCAGGATCGGCTGGCGCGCTTCGAGGCGCTTGGTGGTGGCAAGCCCCTGCAGATCGAACAGGTTGGGCCGCGGTCCGATGATGGAGACGAGGCTCATCACCAGCTCCTCGCGGATCGGGTCGATCGGCGGGTTGGTGACCTGCGCAAAGTTCTGCTTGAAGTAGGTGAACAGCGGTTTGGACTTGTCCGACAGCGCCGAGATCGGCGTGTCGTTGCCCATCGAGCCCGCGGCTTCCTCGCCCGTAGCCGCCATCGGCGTCATCAGGATCGCGATGTCTTCCTGGCTGTAGCCGAACGCCTGCTGGCGATCGAGCAGCGACAAATTGGAGCGCACGCCGGTGGTCGGAACCTTCGGCAGCTCCTCCAGCACGATCTGGGTCCGCTCCAGCCACTCCTTGTAGGGATGGCTCCTGGCGAGCTCGGCCTTGATCTCGTCGTCCGGGATCAGGCGGCCCTGTTCGAGGTCGACCAGCAGCATCTTGCCGGGCTGCAGGCGCCACTTGGTGATGATCTGGTCCTCGGGGATCGTCAGCACGCCCATCTCGGACGCCATCACGATGCGGTCGTCCTTGGTGACGAGATAGCGTGCGGGCCTGAGGCCATTGCGGTCGAGCGTGGCGCCGATCTGGCGACCGTCGGTGAAGGCGATCGCGGCGGGGCCGTCCCACGGCTCCATCAGCGCGGCATGATATTCGTAGAAGGCGCGGCGCTTCTCATCCATCAGCGGATTGCCGGCCCACGCCTCCGGAATCATCATCATGACGGCGTGCGGCAGCGAGTAGCCGCCCTGCACCAGGAATTCGAGCGCGTTGTCGAAGCAGGCGGTGTCCGACTGGCCTTCGTAGGAGATCGGCCAGAGCCGATTGATGTCCTTGCCGTAGAGCTCGGAGCTCACTGAAGCCTGGCGCGCCGCCATCCAGTTGGTGTTGCCGCGCAGCGTGTTGATCTCGCCGTTATGCGCGATCATGCGATAGGGATGCGCCAGCGACCAGGCCGGGAAGGTGTTGGTCGAGAAGCGCTGATGCACCAGCGCGAGCGCGCTCTCGAAATCTGTCTCGTGCAGGTCGGGATAGTACTTGCCGAGCTGGTCGGCGAGGAACATGCCCTTGTAGATCACGGTGCGGCAGGACATCGAGCAGGGGTAATAGCCTGCGAGCCCGCGGTCGCGGCGCTGGTAGATCGCCTGCGAGATCGACTTGCGCAGGATGTAGAGCCGACGCTCGAACTCGTCCTCGGTCTTGGCGGTGCCGTTGCGGCCGATGAACACCTGCATGCAGGCGGGCTCGGTCGGCTTCACGGTGACGCCGAGCGAGGAATTATCGGTCGGCACGTCGCGCCAGCCGAGCAGGGTCAGGCCCTCCTCCTTGATCTGGTCGGCGATGATGCTCTTGATGACGTTGCGCCATGCGGTGTCGCGCGGCATGAACAGCGCGCCGATGGCGTATTCGCCGGGCGCCGGCAGCGCGAAGCCGAGCTCCTTCGCCTTGCGGCTGAAGAAGGCGTGCGGGATCTGCACCAGGATGCCGGCGCCGTCACCGGCGCGCGGGTCGGCGCCGACGGCACCGCGATGCTCGAGATTGCACAGGATGCTCAGCGCGTCCGCGACGATCTCGTGCGACTTCTTGCCCTTGATATTGGCGATGAAGCCGACGCCGCAGGAATCCTTTTCCAGGCTCGGATCGTAGAGGCCAACGGCTGGCGGGCGCGAATTGTGTTCCTGAATCGGATCGGTCGTTTTCGAGGCGACCGTCGCCGACAGCTCTTCTGCCACGATGTTTGCGCGCTCGAATTGCGACCCGTTCATTGTTCCAATCCTCTCCATGCGGCAAGCTGCCTCACCGCCATCATCGGCGCACCTTGGGCGTTCCGCGGCACCCGCCTCTGGGTCACCGCTCGTCCGCTAGCGAGCCGCATTTTCTTAAATTCAGGCCAAGGCGTTCTTCGTCCCCGAGAACGGCTTTGCCCGTTGCCTTATGGTGCTCGAAAGCACCCGCTTTCGTTGAAATTCCAATGCCGGAACCGCAAGCAAAATTGAGACAGTCTTCCTGTCCTAACCATCACCTTGCCAAATTTTTGTCTAGCACACAAGCGTGCGGAAGTCCCGATTCCCGATATGTCAATCAATCGCTTTCCGAAAGTTGCGCGGCCCCGGTTTTGAAGCAAACGCGCCCCGATCCGGCCCTGTGGGCGCCGAAATCCCAAATGAAGCTTCGGATCAACCCTTCGAAAGGCGCGCCACGCCGCAAGAAGCGAAAGAGCGCGAGGCATTCGGGGGCCTGACAGGAGCGTGTCGACGATGAAGTTTTTCACAGGATGTGTGGCTGCCGCCACGCTGGCGCTCGCCATGAGCGCCGGGCATGGGCAGGTTTTGGCGCAAGTTCCCGCGAACGGTATTGCGAGAGGGGCGATCATCCCGGCGTCGGATTTCGACGGACCCTATGCGCCCCCCGAAGCCGCCCCGCCACCGCCGCCGCGTTACGGCCAAGGCTACGGTTACGGCTATGGTTACGAAGAGCGCGGTCCGGCGTTGTTGCCGTCGACCGAGGTCTACGCGGTCTTGCGTGAAAACGGCTTCTCGCCGCTCGGCATCCCGCGCCTGCGCGGCAGCGTCTACACCATCGCGGTGATCGACCGTCGCGGTGACGACGGCCGGCTCGTGATCGACGCCCGCGACGGGCGGATCATCCGTTTCATGCCAGCCGCCGACGCCTACGGCATGGCGCCCGCCTATGACGAGCGCGCGTCCTCGCCTTACGGTCCGCAAAGCGCGCTGCCGCCGCCGACCGTGATCCGCAGCGGCCCGCCGCGGCCGCCGGCCGCGATCCCGCATGTGACGAGCCGCGCCGTGCCGCTGCCCAAGGCCGCCCCGCGACGCGGCGAGACGCCGGTCGCCGCCGCCAAGCCGGCGGAGCCGGTGGCGCAGCAGGCTCAGGCGCCGCAGGCCCAAGCCCCGCAGCAGACCGCTGCCGCGCAGGCGAGGCCTGCCGAGGCCGCGCCACAAGCCATTGCGCCAACCGTCGGCCAGGCCAAGCCGGCCCCAACGATTCTGCCGACGCAGGAGATGCCTGCCGCGCAGGGGCTGGATTAGCACCGCGAGTTTGACGCGATCGCGCCGGCCGCACCCACGCCGTCGTCCCTGCGAACGCAGGGACCCATACCGCGTGATCTATCGGTGCGGATGAGGTGCGAGTACCGGACCACTGGCCTTCGCCAAACTGCTCCCTGGGGTTATGGGTCCTCGCGTTCGCGGGGACGACATCCGGGAGACTGAGCAAAACAAAAAGCGCCCGAGGATCTCGGGCGCTTTTGCGTTGTCGCGGTGAAGCCTCAGCTCCGCGGATACCCCGCCGCTTCCAGGATCAAATTCGTGACCTCCTTCGGATGCGACACCAGCGAGAGATGGCCGGCATCGAGCTCGATCGTGGTTGCGTTCATGCGCTTGGCGAGGAAGCGCTCGAGATCGGGATTGATGGTGTAATCGTTCTTCGACACCGCGTACCAGCTCGGCTTCGAATGCCACGCAGCTTCCGTGGTGCGGCCGGCGAAGATCGACGCCGCGGTCGGCCATTGCACGGCGTAGAGCTCTTTGGCCTGTTCGGGCTTCACGCCGTTGGCGAAGTACTTCAGGAAGGCCTCTTCTGAAAGCTTGGTGTAGCCGTCGCGCTCGACGATGCCGGCACGCACCGGGCCGGTCGGAAACTGCTTCGACAGTGCGACGAAATCCTCGTTCGCATCCGGCGCACGGGCGGCGACATAGACGAGCCCGGTTACTTTCGGATCGGTGCCGACCTGGCTGATCACGGTGCCGCCCCAGGAATGCGCGACCAGCACCGTCGGACCATCCTGCTCGGCCAGCGCGCGCTTGGTCGCCTCGACCGAGTCCGCAAGCGACGACAGCGGATTCTGCACCGCGGTCACGTGCAGGCCTGCGGCCTGGAGGATCGGGATCACCTCCGACCAGCTCGAGCCGTCGGCCCAGGCACCGTGCACCAGCACGACGTTTTTCGCCTTCACCGTTTGCGGCGTCTGCGCATGAGCAAGGCTGAGGGGAGCCGCCAGAAGGCTCGCGGCGACAAAAAGGCTGCGCCAGAGTGACATGATCTTTCTCCGTCTTGTTTTGGGTTCGATCTCGAAAGGACGGCACGTGGAGCGTCGGCGTTACGCGCGGTCACCAAGCTGTGACAAGCGTCTGGTCGGGGAGCATCGCGATTGCGCAATCGATGCAGCTATCTCTGGTTTCCCGCGCCTGAACCGGACCAGACTTAGAATGACGACCCGAACCTGTATTTCCATTTCGACCGAAAACAAAAGCCGCGGACTGAGCACGCAAAAAACGCCCCGGGGCACCGGGGCGTTTTCGCAACCTGGAAGTGGCCTATTGCTTAGGCAGCGACCGAGTTCTCGATCACCTGCGCCTTGGGTGCGCTGGTGTTGATCGCGATCTGGCGCGGCTTCTTCGCCTCGGGAATCTCACGGACGAGGTCGACGTGAAGCAGCCCGTTCTCGAGCGAGGCGTCCTTCACCTGCACGAAGTCGGCGAGCTGGAAGGCGCGCTCGAAGGCACGCGCGGCGATGCCGCGGTAGAGCACTTCGGACTTGCTGTTCTCGTTGGCGACTTTCTCGCCCTTGATCGTCAGCGTGTTTTCCTTCGCGACGATGGAGAGCTCATCCCTGGCGAAGCCCGAGACCGCAACGGTGATGCGGTAGGCGTTCTCGCCGGTACGCTCGATGTTGTAGGGGGGATAACCGGGGCTGCCGTCCGAGCTGGCCTGGTCGAGCAGGCTGAAGAGGCGGTCGAAGCCGACGGTGGAACGATAGAAGGGGGTGAGATCATAGCTACGCATGGTCAAGTCCTCCATTGAGCGACTGTTGGGTAACCCGCCCGCCAATCGGGCCGGGCTTTAGTCTGTGTGCAGCCTGATGTTCCGGTTCCGAAACACTGGTAGCGGCCTGCACGAAGATGATATGGGTGGAACGAGACGGCGTTCAAGAGGGCGGCAATCAGCGCCTTTTCGGCGCTCCCGCCCCTTGATTTGCAGCACTTCGCGCCCAAGCACTTCCAATCATGACGCTGGTCTCGATCCCGTCCAATCCCGTCCCCGAAGACGTCGTCAGCGGTACCATCAAGACGCCCGATGGTGCCGAGCTGCGCTTTGCGCGCTGGGCGCCGCCGGCGAACCGCAAGGGCACCGTCTGCGTCTTCACCGGACGCAGCGAGCAGATCGAGAAATATTTCGAGACCGTGCGCGATTTGCGCGACCGCGGCTTTGCCGTGGCGATGATCGATTGGCGCGGGCAGGGCCATTCCTCGCGCCGCCTGCGCGACCCGCGCAAGGGCTATGTGCGCGATTTCTCCGATTTCGAGGTCGACGTGGAGGCCTTCGTGCAGCAGGTCGTGCTGCCGGACTGCCCGCCGCCCTTCTTCGCGCTGGCCCACTCCATGGGCGGCACGGTGATGCTGCGGGTGGCGCATGCGGGCAAGCGCTGGTTCGATCGCATGGTGCTGTCGGCACCGATGATCGACCTGCCCGGCCGCACCACCTCGCTTCCGGTGCGTGCGCTGCTCAAGACCATGCGCCTGCTCGGGCAGGGCGGCCGTTATGTCCCCGGCGGCAGTGACCGTCTCACCGGGCTCGATCCCTTCATCAACAATCCCGTGACCAGCGATCCGGTGCGCTATGCGCGCAATGCCGCGATCCTGGAGGAGGACCCGACGCTCGGGCTGGCATCACCGACCGTGGCCTGGGCCGACACCGCCTTCCGCGCCATGAACACCTTCAAGGGCAAGAACTACCCCTCGCAGATCCGCCAGCCGATCCTGATGCTGGCGGCCTCCAACGATGCCGTGGTCTCGACCGCGGCGATCGAGGAGTTCGCCTATCATCTGCGCGCCGGCTCCCATCTCGTGATCGCCGGCGCCAAGCACGAGATCCTCCAGGAGCAGGACCGCTACCGCTCCCAGTTCTGGGCCGCCTTCGACGCCTTCGTGCCGGGCACGCCGTTGTTTAAGTGAGGAGACCTTCTCCCTCGCCCCGCTCATGTCCGCCCAAGCCTTGGCGAAGGCGGATGCGGGGACGCGACGAGCTTCGCTCGCGCTGAGAGGGTCGGGGTGAGGGGAGTCTCCGCGGGGGCGGTGAGAGTTGGATTCGCGGAGAGTCCCCCTCACCCGAATTCGATCTGCAATCGAATTCGACCTCTCCCCGCAAGCGGGGAGAGGTGAAGATCATCTACAGCGTCTTCAGATACTCGATCAGGTCGTAGCGCTCGTTATCGTCCTTGAACATGCGGCCGATGACGCCGTCGCGTTTCGGTTCGCCTTCCTTGCGCTCGAAGGAATGGCCGAGCACGCTGTTACCCTGGACCGGGTCCTTCTCCGACCCCGCCGAGAACTGCGTTTCGCCCGTCTTGCACGTCTCATCCGCGGTCACCGCAAAGCCGACGGTGACGGGATCATAGTCGCGGCGGCCCATGCAGAATTTGGTTGGGCGCTCGTTCGCCGGCTTCAGCAACCAATACAGCGAAGGCACCGAACCGTTGTGCAGGTAAGGCGCCGTTGCCCAGATGCCGTTCAATGGCCGCGCGCGATAGCGCGGGTCGGGCGCCGGATTGAGACAATTCTTGCGCGCGAGATTCCACAATTTCGCCCGTTCGGCCTCCGGGACCTTCTCGTCGTCCATCCATTTGCGGGCGACGAGATCGACCACCGTCATGAGCCCGAGCGCATAGACCATCTCATTGGGCGATTTGCTCGCGGTCGGGATGTCGCATTGCCACCATTTCTGGAGGTCGGCCGTATTCACCTTCAGGAAGCCGGGCACATCGACGATCCTGTTGCTGAGAACAAGGGATTGTTCGGGATCCGTCTTGATCTCCTTGAGGGGAATCGTGACCGCGTTCAGGACCTTGCTGTCGCCGCTCGCCTCCCAATGAGTCGAGGACCAGAAAGCCTTGGTGTTGACGGCCGGCAGGTGACATCCGGAACACATCTCGGCGTAGATCTTGCGGCCGTTCTCGACCTTGGCCTGATCGATCCTCCATGCATCGCCGAGGATCTGCGAGGGCCATTGCGGCGCCAGCAGGCCGCCGAATTTCGGATCGGCAGAGGGATCGGCCGGCTTGAACGGATCGGGGCCTCTCAGCATGTCCTCGATCCAGCCGAGTGTCCTGATGTTCACTGAGGACCGCCACAGCCGGTCCTCCGGATAGGCATCGGACAGGTTGAGCAGCGCAGTCACGCCGAGCGCTTCACCGGCATTTCGGATCAACGGCTGCTCGATCGATGCGTCGTACTGGGCGAATTTGAACCAGGGCACGGTCCAGATCGCGGGGTAGCTGACCGGCGCGTCCTGGGCATGCAGGTTCTTCTCGAAGCCCTTGACCCCGCTCAGCGCGAGATCCTGTGAGAAGACCTGGTTGCCGATGCGATTGAGAGCGTCGAGGCGGCCGAACCCTTCCTCCGTGTCCTGCTGCTGCCTGCCGTTCCAGGTCTTCTTGCTTTCAACCGTCTTTTGCTGGGTTTTCGCCCGGTCGATCAGGAACGTGCCGATCGCGTTGAGCTTCTGCTTGAGTGCGGCGCGGTCAGTCTTGCTGGCATCGGGGCCGAGCACGCGATCGGCAAAGCGCTGGAAGCGGAACGGGACATACAGGGTGTAGGCGATCGACAGGCCGGTCGAGAGCTCCAGCTTCTTCAGGTCGGTCATGGCCGGGCCGCCGTCGAAGCGCACGTCCACGCCCTGGTAATGGATCTGGCCGGTGTGGCAGGCCGCGCAGGTCAGCCCGATCTTATCTTCCTCGCGACGGCCGGTCGCGGGATCGACGACGCCGGTCATCCGCGCGAAACCGACCGGCAGGCCGTCGACGTTCTCCACCGGCGTCCATCTGGTCGACCAGTCCGGCACCTGCGTCGTCTCGTAGACATTGGCGTAACCGAAGCGGCGCAACGTCGTCGTGTCGGTCTGGATCGATTGCGGGCTCGGGATGAAGCCGAAGCCTTCGAGGTAGGCGCTGTCCTTCATCATGCCGGGCTTCGAGAACAGATGAAGGCGTGGCTGCTCCAGCGCCATGAACCATTCATAGGGCACGGGGAAGGTCGCGGTGCCCTGGCTGGCATGGTGGAACCAGTGCCGGTCCTTCAGCGACCAGTTTTGCTCGAGCCAGAAGGCGGCCTTCGTCTCCGGGACCGCAGGCAAGGGCGGCGGCAGGAGATTTACGAGAATTCCCTTCTGCGGCAGCATGGCGCGAACCTGATTGGGGAATTCGGCCACCGCGACAAGAGCAACGAGGCCGACGGCGATCAGCAAGGCCGCAAGCTTGAGGGCGCCCCGCACCACGCGCTGGCAGGTCGATAGCACCGGCGGGACCAGTCGCTGGTTGATGCGCGCGGGGAATTGGCGCTCGTTGAACAGCGTGCGCACGTCGGCAACGCTGAGATAGCGATCCTCGCCCGTGCCCTTGCCGATGATCTTCAGGAGGATCGGCCATTCGAACTTCATCAGCAGCGGGTAGTACCAGCGCGCGGCGCTGCCGGCGCGCTTGAGGTTGTCGCGCATGAAGATTTCGATTTCCGAGGCGTTGAGGCCCAGCTCGGAGCCGCCATTCGGATCGGTGTAAGTCCGGCCGAAACTCGCGAACCGAGCGATCTCGTCGTCGTTGACCTTGCCGTCGACGCCGAGGATGCGCGAGCCGGCACCGCGTTTGTCCAGCGGGCCCCCGCGCAGCGCATCGAGCTGCGCGCCCGAAAAGATGCTCTTGAGGATGTGACCGAGACCATTGGCGATGAGCGCCACGCCGCGGACCTGGAGCTGGGCAGACGCCTTCTTCAGCCCGGTCTCGCCGGTCGCGTTCGCGATCGTCTCCGACAGCTTGCCGAGCGGGACGGTGCCGCCCTCGACGAAGCCCTCGCCGACGAGGCCGCGCAGGAATGGGCAGGGATTGTTCGGCGAGACCTGGACCGAGGGATCGAACGGCGGCTTCGAAGCGGGGTCATGCATGGCCCAAAATCCTGAAAACAGCGAATCGTGAAATGAGGCGCCGATCAAGCGCGGAAAGTCCTAACAAACCGACATCAGATTATACTACTTCAGCGTGTGGCGAAGTGTGGCCGAATTCACTGTCCTGTCAACAAGCAGGCGGTTCTGGCCAAAGACCAAAGGGAACGGCTGCGGGAGACCGCGGTCTGCCGGTCAGGACTCGGCGACGCGTTTGACGTCGCTCTGAACCAGGGTCAGCTTGCCGAGCGGCACGCCGGCCTTCAGCAGCCCCTCGCGATAATGGGCGAGATCCTCGGGCCGCTTCCAGTGGAAGTTGCGCAAATGACGATCGACATTGAGGGTCGGGTAGTTGCCCATCAGCACGCCCGTCGCCTCGCTCGCCTCGGCGCTCCGGCCCAATTGTGCCAGGGCCGCGGCGCGGATCGCCAGCGCCTGCATGTGGTTGGGGTTGATGTAGAGCTGCTCGCGCGCCCATGACAGGGTCGCGTCATATTGGCGCAACAGATAATGGCTGAAGGCGTTCAGTGCCGCCCATTGGTAGCGCGGGTCGCTGTTGTCGCGCTGCGCGGCCATCGAGAACAGCTCGATCGCCTCCCGGTGCTCGCCGATGACGAAATGGCAGATGCCGAGCACGCCGCGCGCGCCCATGTCGTAGGGATTGAGCGCGACCGCGCGCTTGGCCGCGTCCATCGCCGCCTCATAATGCCCTTCCATGGCGTGCGCCCAGGACAGGATCGAGAATGCAAAGGACGAGCGCGGGTCGAGCCGGACGCTGGTTTCGGCGAGGTTCATCGCCTCGGCCCACATCTCTCGCGTGCCCTTGACCCAGCCGAACTGGATGCTCTGGATCTGGATCGTGGCGAGATAGGCGTGCGCGATCGACAGTTTGGGATCGACCCTGATGGCCTCCCGGAACAGATCGACGGCGGTGGCCAGGTCCTCCTTGGTCTGCCGGTAGTAATGCGACAGCCCCTTGAGGAAGCGGTCCCAGGCGGTGACGTCGGTCGAGAGTCGCGCGGGCGCCGAGGCTTCGGCACGGACGATCTCGGTGGCGATGGCGGCGGACAGATTGGTCGTGATCTCGTCCTGCATCGCGAAGAAGTCGCCGATGTCGCGGTCGTAACGGCCGGTCCAGAGCTGCTCGCCGGTCTCCGGCGCGATCAGCTCGGCGGTGACGCGGATCTTGGCTCCGGCGCGCCGCACCGAGCCCTGGATCAAATAGGTGGCGTCGATCTCGCGCGCGATCAGGCGGGTGCTGGTGTTCCTGCCCTTGAAGGCGAAAGTCGAGTTGCGGCTCAGCACGCGATAGAAGGATTGCAGCGACAGCGCGTGGATCAGATCCTCGGTGAGGCCGTCGGAGAAATATTCGTCCTGGGCATCGCTGAGATTGGCGAAGGGCAGCACGCCGACGATCGCGGTGCGGTATTGTTGCGAGAGGGCGGACGCCTCGCGGAGCTCGGGCGCGAGCGCCGGCGCACCCTCGGGTGTCCAGGTCCAGACCCCGACCGCATCCTTGATGTTCTTGAAGCGATGATTGCCGGCATCGACCAGCGGCACGCTGAGATGCTTGCTCGCCTCCTTGTAGGCCTTGGCCGAGATCGCAAAGCCGCCGGGGCTCGCCACCGATTCCAGGCGGACGGCAATGTTGACATCGTCACCGAATACCTCGTCCTCATCGGCGATGACGTCGCCCATGTGGATGCCGAGGCGGAACTGCATGGCGCGGTCGGCCGGCAGATGGTGGTTGCGCTCCGCCATCAGCGTCTGCATCGCGATCGCGGCCTCGGTGGCGCCGACGATCGAGGGGAACTCCAGCAGGAAGCCGTCGCCGGTGTTCTTCACGACGCGGCCGCCGTGATTGAGGATGATCGGGTGGATCGCGCTGCGATGGGCCTTGAAGGCGGCATGGGTGCCGGCCTCGTCGCTGCCCATCATGCGCGAATAGCCGGCGACATCGGCGCAGACGATGGCGGCCAGACGTCTTTCCATATCCCGGAAGCTCCAAGGGATCGATAAGTGATCGTGAAGGGACCTGGGACTGGCCACAGCGTGGCAAGTCGGCTCGAATCCCGCATTTCAAGAACCTCGCCTTTATAAAGCAGATGTGGCCGAGCGGAAGCATGATCCGCATTGCAAATTCGAGGTAAATCCCACGCAATCCCGGCGGTGGACGGCGGCGGCCGAACCGACTAAGCGGAATTGCGACGCACGAACGGGCGGCAGGGGCACCTTTTGCATGCTGGGCATTCACGAAATCGGGCTCTTCATCCTCTCGGGCGTGCTGCTCAACATCACGCCGGGGCCTGATTCCGTCTACGTCATCGGTCGCAGCATGCAGATGGGCTGGCGGGGCGGCGCCGCGGCCGCATTCGGCATCAGTTGCGGCTGTTTTGTCCATGTCGCGGCCGCCGCGATCGGCCTTTCGGCCCTGCTGATGGCCTCGTCGACCGCCTTTTCGATCCTGAAACTGGTCGGCGCGGCCTATCTCGTGTTCACCGGGATTCAGATGCTGTGGTCGCGTCCTGTGCTGGCGGCGGCGATCGACGAGCCGGTGCGAAGCTCGCTGCGGCGGGTGTTCCTCCAAGGGGTCTTCACTAACGCGCTCAATCCCAAGGTCGCGCTGTTCTTCCTGGCCTTCCTGCCGCAATTCGTTGCGGCCGATTCACCGCACAAGCCGCTCGCCTTCCTGACGCTCGGCCTGATCTTCATCTCTACAGGGACGCTGTGGTGCTTGGTGCTGGCCGCGTTCGCGGCCAAAGCCGCCCACCGGCTGCGAGAATCCGAAGGTGCGATCGCCTGGGTCAACCGCGCGCTCGGCGGCCTCTTCATCTATCTCGGCATCCGCGTCGCCATGCTGGAGACGCGGTAGCTCGTTCGAACGGATGAGGGAAGCTGCGCAGGGTGGGCAAAGGCGCACTTGCGCCGTGCCCGCCACCCTCTCTCGATCACAAAAAATGCGTGGGCACGCTTCGCTTTGCCCACCCTACGGTCTGCCCTAGCCGAATTCCTTCGCCACCGCGCTGCCGGCGAGATAAAGGCCGAGCAGGATCATCGCGATCAGGAACCAGCGGCGGAACGCTTCCGCCGGCATTCGCGCCCGCACCGACTGTCCCACGAACATGCCGGCAAAAGCCATGGCCATACCCACCGCGCCCGGCACGACATTGGCTGGCGTCACCAGGCCAACGGCGGTGAGGTTGAAGGCGAGCGCCAGCGTCGCTGTCGTGAAGAACACGCCGAGCGCCTGCACCAGCTCGTCCTTCTCCATGCCGATCGCCTGCATGAACGGCATCGAGGGGATCACCTGCACGCCGGTCGAGGCCGAGATCACGCCGGTGACGACACCGACCACGCCGCCCACCCATTTCTCGTTTTGCTGCGCGACGCGGAACTGGAATTTGTTCAGGCCGATCACGGCGTAGATGACGAGCAGGACGCCCAGCACGATCGTGCCGTAGCGCGCATGCGGGCCGGTCAGCGCGCCGGCATTGAGCCAGCATCCGATCACGGTGCCGATCATCAGCGGCCACAGCCGCTTCAGGATGTCGCGCAGATAAGGGCCGACGAAGGTCTGCCAGATGTTGGTGACGATGGCGGGCACGATGACGATGGCGATCGCGCGGCTGGGCGTCATGCTCACCGCGAGCAGGCCCATGGACACGGTCGGCAGGCCGAGCCCGACCACGCCCTTGACGAATCCGGCGACCAGGAAGACGGCGGCGATGACAATGAGAAGCGGGTCGATCATGCCTGCACATTGACCGAAGCCGCGCCGACGCACAATCTGGAGGTTACGGAGCAAGCCTTCGTTGGAGACGAAGGCTGACGCATGATCCGGACCCGCAGGGCCGCGTCAGCGCAAAGTGCGCAGCGGTTTTCCGTCAAGATCGTGCTCCAACAACAAGAAAGAGACCTGCCATGCGTTTCGACCTCGTCGACCTCCAGCTGTTCATCGCGGTCGCCGACCAGCGCAGCATCACCCGCGGTGCGGAGCGGTCGCATCTGGCCCTGGCCTCGGCCAGCGCGCGCATCAAGGGGCTCGAGGACGCGCTCGGGGTCGCGCTGCTCAAGCGCGGACGGCGCGGCGTCGAGCTGACCGCGGCGGGCGAAAGCCTGCTCGACCATGCGCGGCTGGTCATCCACCAGATCGACGCCATGCGCGGCGATCTCGCCGGCTTTGCCTCTGGCGTGCGCGCCAGTGTGCATTTCCTCGCCAACACCTCCGGCCTGTCCGAGCATCTGCCGAAGGCGCTGGCCGGCTTTCTGCGCGAGCATCGCGACATCGCCGTCGACATCGAGGAGCGCGAGAGCACCGACATCGCAGCCGCGATCACCGCAGGCGCGGCCGATCTCGGCTTCGCCGCCGAGCACGCGCTGCCCGATCATATCGAGCGCTTTGTGTTCAGCGAGGACCGCCTGGCGCTGGTGACCTCGCGCCGCGGCCCGTTCGCCGGCCGCCGCCAGATCGATTTCCAGGAGGCGGGGGCGTGCGAGTTCGTCGGGCTGACCAGCGCCACTGCGCTTCAGATGCATATTTCGAAGCACGCGGCGCGGCTTGGCATGCGCCCGCATTTCCGCGCACGCCTGCGCGATTTCGACGCGATCTGCCAGATGGTCGCCGCCGATGTCGGCGTGGCCCTCGTGCCCGAATCCGCCGCCCGCCGCTGCGCCAAGCTGATGCCGCTCGCCATCGTCCGCCTGCGCGATGCCTTCGCCAACCGCCGCCTCGTGATCTGCGCGCGCAGCTTCAAGGCGCTGCCACGGCCGGCCAAGATGCTGGTGGAGCATTTAAGGGCAGAGACGGTGTGAGCAGTGCCGTCGCGATCGAGGAGCGACGTCCTGACAGACCGCGCCTAGTGCCTGTTCGATTTCTGCCATTCTCCAGGTCGACCGGTGGCCGCTTCGGATCGATCTGGTCTTTCTCCGGATTGCTCAATTCCCCGCTAGATATCCGTTTCCGCGCCGACGCCTTGGGAAGCATGCTGCTGTTGGTCGGCTACAGCATGTCCGCCCCCAACATACGTCTGCTCCTGCACCGGCAGATTTGAGACGATTCCGGCCACCGCCAGGACCGGCCGAAATCCTTTGTATTTGTCGCGCAGCGCAATCCTGTGCAGGAAGCCGTCTTGGCCAACTGGGACATCACCACCATTGCGCCGATGGATGGCGTGACCGCCTCCCGCGATCAAGGCTGCCGTGATCGCGCCCGCCGATGAACCGGCCACCCAATCGATCCGCGGTGCCAGATCAGTCAGGGCTTCGAATGCCCCGCCATGATAGGCACCTAGGCCCAGGCCGCCGGAAAAGACCACGGCCGTCAGGGATCGCTCCGGGTCCATGGCACGGCTCGCCTTGGCGGAGGTTACTTACCGGTATTCCCTGTAACGGCGTGCCTGGGCATAGCGCGGGTTGATGCCGCAATAGGCGTGCGTGCCCGAGGCGGTCGCCATGCATTGAGCGTAACTGGCAAACTGGCAATTGCCCGGATAGCCCCAGGTCCGGCCCTGGAGGCCGTAGCGATCCTGCGCAACTGCCGAGGTCGAACAGCCAAGGCACGCCATGAACGACAGAGTGGCGGCAGCTATCAGCAAACGACGCTTCATGGAAATCTCCAATTTCGACATTGAAACGCGGCCAGTGAGGCGGCGTTCCAAATGGGCTCGGCACGCCTGGGGTCGCGGCACATCGGGTTCGGCGAGGTCGGCCGCCAGCGGCCCGTCAGCCGGCCCTACTTCGCCGTCTCCACGCCGGCGTCCTTGATCACCTTGGCCCATTTCGCGGTCTCGTCCGCGATGAACTGCCGGAAGTGCTCCGGCTCGTCGCCGACCAGCGTCGCGCCCTGGGCGGCGAGCTTTCCCTTCACCGCCGGATCCGCCATCGCCTTGGTGGCGAGGCCATGCAGCGCCGTGACGATCTCCTTCGGCGTGCCCTTCGGTGCGACCATGCCGTACCAGTTCTCGATGTGGAGGCCGGCAAAACCCGCTTCCGCGGTGGTCGGCACATCGGGCGCGGTCGGCGCCCGCGCGGCCGAGCCGACCGCAATGGGACGCAGCGCGCCGGCCTTGACCTGCGGCAGCAGCACGGGGAGATCGAGAAACGTCATCTGCACCTGCTGGCCCAAGAGATCGTTCACGGCGGGAGCTGCGCCGCGATAGGGCACGTGGACGATGTCGATCTTCGCCGTCAGCTTGAACAGCTCGCCAGCGAGGTGTGGCAGGCTGCCAGCGCCGGAGGAGGCGAAGTTGAGCTTTCCCGGCTGCGCCTTGGCGAGCGCGATCAATTCGCCGATGTCCTTGGCGGGCACGTTGGTGGCGACCACGAGCATTTCCGGCACGGTCGCAACCAGCGTCACCGGGGTAAGGTCGCTCAAGGTGTCGTAGGCGACTTTCTCCATGCTCGGGCTGATCGCGAGCGCGCCGGCTGAGGAGATCGCGATGGTGTAGCCGTCGGGCGGGGCCTTGGAGACCGCATCGGTGCCGAGCACGCCGCCCTGGCCGCCGCGATTGTCGATCAGCACCGGCTGCCCTGACAGCTCCGACATGCGCTGGCCGATCACCCGCGCGATGATGTCGTTGGGCCCGCCGGCCGGGAACGGCACGATCAACTTGATCGGCTTCGTCGGAAAGTTCTGCGCGGACGCCAGCGTCGGCAGCAGCAGCAATAATCCAAGAAGAAGCCTGCGTGAGATGGTCATGCAAGCCTCCGCTCGCGTTTGTTATTGGTTGAGCAGCTTCAGTGCTTCTTCGTGAACCCTGGCATCCCCGGCCGCGACGATGCGGCCGCCGCCCTGGGCCGGCTCGCCTTCCCAGGTGGTGACGACGCCGCCGGCGCCGGTCACGATCGGGATCAGCGCTGCGATGTCGTAAGGCTTCAGCTCGGTCTCGACCACGAGATCGACGTGGCCGGCCGCCAGCATGCAATAGGAGTAGCAGTCGCCGCCATAGCGCGACAGACGCGCGCCCTGCTCGATACGGCTGAAAATGGCGCGGTCGCGGTCGTTCATCAGAAGCGGGCTGGTGGTGTAGGTCGTGGCTTCCGAAAGTGAGGCGCAGCGGCGGACCTGGAGCCGGCGCTCGCCGGACGGGCCCTTGTAGTTGGCCGAACCGTTGTCGCCGGAGAAGCGCTCGCCGATGAAGGGCTGGTGCATCATGCCGTAGACCGGCGCGCCCTTGTGCAGCAGTGCGATCAGCGTTCCCCAGATCGGAAAGCCGCCGATGAAGGATTTGGTGCCGTCGATGGGGTCGAGCACCCAGACATAGTCGGCGTCCTCGCGCTCGTTGCCGAATTCCTCGCCGACGATACCGTGCTGGGGGAAGTTGGCCTTGATCAGCCGGCGCATCACCGCCTCAGCGGCGCGATCGGCCTCCGTGACGGGGTCGAAATCCTTGGTCTTGCTCTTGTCGTCGATCGACAGCGAGGTGCGGAAGAACGGCAGGATAGTTTCGCCGGAGGCGGTGGCGAGCCGTCCGATGAAGGCGGAGAAGTCGATCACCGTCACAGGCCAAATCCTCAAAGCGAAAGTTGGATGGAGCTTCCTCCTGCCTAGCTCAATTCGCCTCCCTCGTGCAGCGCTGTCTTGATCTTGCACCCTGGTATTTTGGATGCCGAAGGCGGCTGCCTCATTCAAGTCATCTGCTGGCCAAATATCGATCACGGAGTTGAAAACTTAGTTCCGAATATGCCTTGTTCGTATGCAAATGACTATCAACCCATTGAATTTCCTTATCAAAGAAACTGAATCTGGGTTTCCATAGAAGCAATTGAGCCATGTGCGTACTGCATGGGAAACGGCTCGAAAGCCCTTGCACTTTGTGCGTCGCGGTCGCATATTGTTGCGGTGCGGTAGCTCTTGGCGTTACCGCTGCCCTCCTTGGGCGTTTCCTCCCTAGACTTGGGCCGCTTGCGTCATTCGCGAGCGGCCCTTTTTTCTTTGCGGCTCTGTTTTCGTTTCAACGTGCGCCTCGAAAGCAAAGCGAAGGCGCGCTCGCGCCAATCACAGGCAATACGATCTGACGAAGGAAGGCCGGCGCCTATTCCGCCGCGGCCTGGAACGGGCCGAGATCGCCGAAGGGAATCGTGGTCGCGAGCACGTCGGCGAGAACGCCGAAGTCGGATGCCACTTGCGCAAAGCGCGCACTCCGCTCGCGCCGCCGCTCGTCCATGTAGATCGCGCGGTTGAGCTCGAGCTGCACCGCGTGCAGGCCACTCGCGGGATTGCCGTAATGCTCGGTGATGAAGCCGCCGGCATAGGGCTTGTTGCGGCCGATCGAATAGCCGAGGCCGGTCATGGTCTCCTCGACCCGGTCGGGCAGAAGCGGGGTGCAGCTCGTGCCGTAGCGGTCGCCGATCACGACGTCGGGCCGGCGCGGCTCGTCGCGGGACACGCCGACCGACGGCATCGAATGGCAGTCCACCAGCACCACGGTGCCGAACATCTGGTGCACCTTGTTGATCAGCCGGCGCAGCGCGCGGTGGTAGGGCTTGTACAGCGTCTCGATCCGCCCCAGCGCATCGTCGACCAGGATGCGGTCGCGGTAGATCTCCTGGCCGTCGCCGACCACGCGCGGAATGGTGCCGAGGCCACCGGCGACCCGCATCGAGCGGGTATTGGCAAAGCTCGGCAGCCGTCCGCTGAACATGCGGGGATCGAGCTCATAGGGCTCGCGGTTGACGTCGACATAGGAGCGGGGAAAGTTGACCCGCACGGTCGGAAAGCCGCGCTCGCTCAAATGGCCGATCAGCTCGTCCATGAAGGAATCTTCGGACCGCCGCAGCGTCGGCAGGTCGATCCTGGACGCCGCGAGGAATTCGTCCGGATAGGTCGAGCCGGAATGGGGCGAGTTGAAGATGACAGGCGCGCGCCATTGCGCGGGCTCAACGATCTCGAAGGCTGGCGACACCTCGCCGTCAAACCGGGTCATCTTCTCAGGCTTCGTCCCTTAGCGGCAGGATCCGGGCCCCGGATCGAATTGATTCGGCCGATCGATGCGGCTCTTATGTGTCGTCATTGTCCGGAATCGCAACCATTCTGCCAAGCGAAAAGATGTGATTGGCGCTGGAACATGTCTTAACCGTGTGGGCAGGGAAGCGGGGATGCGCCGGGGGCTCGATTGATTCGAGCAGCATTCCGGTTCACAAGGAGCCGGCAGCGCAGCCGGCTTGGGGTTAAGATTTTCACCCCAAATTTACCCTCTGTCCGGCTTAGTAAGCTCTGCTGATATCCTCTGGGGATTCGACGTTTCCTGCCATGCCAAAAATCCTGCTCGCCGAAGACGACAACGACATGCGCCGTTTCCTGGTCAAGGCGCTGGAAAACGCCGGTTTTCAGGTCTCGTCCCACGACAACGGCATGGCCGCCTATCAGCGGTTGCGGGAAGAGCCGTTCGAGATGCTGCTCACCGACATCGTGATGCCGGAGATGGACGGCATCGAGCTCGCCCGCCGGGCCTCGGAACTCGACCCCGACATCAAGATCATGTTCATCACCGGCTTCGCCGCGGTCGCCCTGAACTCGGATTCGGACGCCCCCAAGAACGCCAAGGTGCTGTCCAAGCCCGTGCATCTGCGCGAATTGGTCAGCGAAGTGAACAAGATGCTGGCGGCCTAAATCGGCCCCGTTCCGTCCTTGCGCAGGGTCCCCTCGTCCGTTATAGGGACCCCACCCGACGTAAGTGGACTATTAGGGCACGTAGCTCAGCGGGAGAGCACTACCTTGACATGGTAGGGGTCACAGGTTCGATCCCTGTCGTGCCCACCATCCTTCGCTCGCGAAGCGAGAAAAGGATGCCGCGCCGAAGGGCGCAGGCGGGCTGCCGCCGCGAGCTACGGCTCGGCAAGCCACGATCTCAATGCGAAGCGTGTCCGGCGTAGCTCGAAGAGCGGAGACGGACTGGGGCGTCTTGCTCGGTTTCGCTGGACAGCCCGTAGCCCGGATGGAGCGAAGCGCAATCCGGGTTGCCCCTGCAGAGGCCCATCCCGGCCATCACTTCAGTTCCGTGTTCGCCACCGGCAGGATGGAGGCGACGTGCCAGCCGGTCGCATCCTGAACGTAGGTCTGGCTGATCAGAAACGTATTTTGTTGCGACGGCTTGCTCGGAAGGCCGCGTGTGAAAACGATTGGAACGAGAATCTGCATCACCTCGTTCGAGATCACCGCAACGTGGAATTTCGACATGTCGGGTTCGAGGTGCCAGGTGCCCTCGTAATAGGCCTTGAAGCGGGTGGCGACCGCATCGCGGCCTCGCGTCTCGATGCCTCTCGCAAACAACAGCGTGCCGGGCGAATTCCAGAGCATCACCTTCACATCGTCCGCATCATGCGCATTCTGCGCGGCGATGAATTTCTCGAAGATGGCTCGTGCCTCGGCGTCATTTGCGGCAGCTTGCGCCCCTCCTGCTGACCAGAACGTTGCGGCGAGCACCAGCGCTGCGGTCGCTGCCGCAGCACGACGGCATCGCCCAGATGGCCGCGGCCTGATGGAGCCTCGAGACATCTCGGAAGGGGGCATGGTTACCTCTCGTTTTGAATGATAGCCGTAATATCATCGATCGCCTCGCCGACCTTTCAGGATCGCGCGATCCGCGGTCGCCGCTGCATCACGTCTTCGTTGCCCACGCCTTGGTGGATTGCCGCAGGGATTTAGCCTGCCCCGCGCGGTCGGGGGCTGCCCCCTGGAACAGGCCGGTGCTGCCGCGCATTGATCCGCCATGTCCAAGACCCGCGGAAAAAGGTTTGCCGTCGGCGACCACGTCAGCTGGAATTCCGAGGCCGGCCGGGTGCGCGGCCATATCCAGCGCGTGCACACCGCCGACGTCGATTACAAGGGCTACGTCCATCACGCCACGCCCGACGATCCGCAGTACGAGATCAGGAGCGACAAGACCGATCACGTCGCCCTGCACAAGGGCCGGGCGTTGCGGTCGTTGAAAAGCTGACGGCCGGCGAGCCGAGCGGTCGAGGTCTCACCATGGCTCATCCGTTCTTCACCATCGGCCACGCCACACGTTCGATCGAGGAATTCCTCGAATTGTTGCATCACAGCGCGGTCACCTTCGTGGTTGACGTTCGGACCGTGCCCCGCTCCCGTACCAACCCGCAGTACAATCGCGAGACCCTGCCGCAATCGCTCGCGGCTGCTTCGATCGGCTACGAGCACATTGCCTCGCTCGGCGGCCTGCGCAGCCGCAAGCGCGAGGTGCCGCGTGAGACCAATGCCTTCTGGCAGAACGGCAGCTTTCACAATTACGCCGACCACGCGATGGGCGCGGCCTTTCACGAAGGGCTCGCACATCTGCGCGCCGTCGGGCAGATGGAGCGCTGCGCCATCATGTGCGCGGAGACATTGTGGTGGCGATGTCACCGTAGGATCATCACCGACTACCTGCTCGCCGCCGGCGAGACGGTGTTCCACATTCTCGGTCCCGGGCAGGTCAAACCGGCCGAAATGAACCCGGCGGCGCGGGGCGTGGCTGACGGCCGCCTAGCCTACCCAGCCGAGAGTTAGCCAATCCTCGCCGCGGAGATTATGCTTGCGCTCCATCCTGGCTGCGATGTGGCCTTCCGACGCGAGCCCGCCCATGAGCATATCCGTCATCGAGCAAGCAAAAATCCAGGCCCAGGTGCTGGTGCCGCTGGTCAAGGCGCTCCAGGCCGAGCTCGGCGAGGCGCGCGCCAACGCGCTGGTGCGCAAGGCGCTCGGCGATCTCTATCGCGGCTTCGGCGAGGAATTCTGGAAGGCCAAGAACGGGGGCGAGAGCGAAGCCGATCTTGGCAAGGCTGTATCGTCTGCCTTCAAGACCTACTCCCGCGATGACGCGCTCGCCTATGACGTCATCGAGCAGTCGCATGATGCCTTTGCCTTCGACGTCAGGCGCTGCGCCTATGCCGAATTCTATAAAGCGCTCGGCGAACCGGAGCTCGGCTTCCTCCTGATCTGCACGGCCGATTTTGCGACCGCGGAAGGCTTTGGTCCCGACATCAAGCTCACGCGGACGCAGACGATCATGCAAGGCGCGTCCCATTGCGACTTCCGCTATCGGCGCGATGGCGGCGAGGGCCGGTGAGGGAGCGCCTCCTCTCACGTCCCGCCGTCTTTTGCTCCCAGCAGCACATCCTTCAACCCGGTCGGATAAAGGCTCGGTCCGTCGTCCACATCGAGATCGGCAAGGTTGAACCAGCGCGCGACGATCGGCTCTCCATTGTCCTCGAGGAAGTCGATGCGGTCCTCACCGGCGAAGGCGCCGTCAGGAAACTCCACCTCGCAGATGAACATCACCTCGTGCCCGGTCGATCCCTCGTGCACAAAAATGTTCTCCAGCACCAACGGCTCGCTTGTGATGGTGACGTCGATGCCGAGCTCCTCGTTGAGCTCGCGCATCAGCGCAGCGCGCCAGCTCTCGCCGAACTCGATCTCGCCGCCGAGCGGGCGTACGCCCTTGATCCGCCCGGCATCGTCGCGAATTTCGGCCGCCAGCAGGCGCCCGTCCCGCCAGTGCAGGCCGATCGCGACGACGCGGATGTGGGGATGAGGGCGCCAAATGGTCATGACGGATCGTTATCGCGCGCGCCGCCTCCGTGCAATGCACGAAGGTCAGGTCTTCACGCCAGGCCTGATCAGCTTCGCAGGCTTGATCCATGATTCGCGGCCTGTCATTGTCCGGTCATCCGCCACGGCGAGCTGGTGCGATCGAGCTATCGCGTGCGACGAAATGCGTCGCTCCGCCGGATGTGAAGAGAAGGCAGGCTATTGAGATGAGCAGCGTGAATAAGCCCGGCGGCAACTACTTGCCGGTGATCATCCATGGCGGGCTCGCCTATGTCAGTGGCCAGCTGCCGCGTCGCGGCGAAGACCTGCTGTATGTGGGCAAGGTCGGAGCAGGCGTCGATATCGCGGCCGCACAGGAAGCTGCTGCCCTTTGCGCTGATCTCTGCATCTCCGCCATCAATCACGCCACAGGCGGAGAGGACCGGATCGTCCAGGTCCTGCAGCTCGTTGGATACGTCGCTTCAGCGCCTGGATTTACCCAGCAGTCGCAAGTCATGAACGGTGCCTCCGACCGGCTGATCGAACGCCTCGGCGAGCGCGGTCGTCATACGCGGACGTCCGTCGGCGTCGCCGAGTTGCCGCGAGGGGCGCCGGTCGAGCTGAACATGATTGCCGCTGTTCGGTCATAGCGGGCAGCGTTATCTGACGAGATATTTGGCAATCGCCGCCTCGTCCCACGCGATCCCGTTGCCGGGCTCCTCGCTCGGCAGCGCAAAGCCGTCCTTGATATCGAGCCGCGTCGACAGCACAGCGTCGGCCCAGTCGACATATTCCAGCCAGTGCGCCGTCGGCGTCACGCAGAGCAGATGCGCGCTCACTTCGGAGAACAGATGCGAGGACATCTCGATGCCGGCGGCATGCGCGAGCGACGCGGCGCGCAGCCATCCGGTCACGCCGCCGATCCGTTGCACGTCGGGCATCACGTAATCGCAGGCTTCCGCGGAAAGCGCCGCCTGCATCGAGAAGGCGCTGTCAAAATTCTCGCCGATCTGGACCGGCGTATGCAGTGCGTCGGCGATGCGGGCGCAGCCGGCATAATCGTCGTGGCGGATCGGCTCCTCGATCCAGCTCAAGCCCTCGTCGTCGAGCATCTCGCCGCGTTGGATGGCGTCGGTCACCGTCAGTGCCTGGTTGTAGTCGCACATCAGCGTCACCTCGTCGCCGACGGCCTTTCTCACCGCGCGGACGACGGCGAGATCCTCCCGCGCATCAGGCCGGCCGACGCGGATCTTGGCGGCCTGAAACCCCTCGGCCAGCAGCTTGTGCGCCTCCTCGACCGCGGCGCCCGCCGGCATGATGCCGAGCCCCTTCGAATTGTACGCCCTGACCGGCTTCGGCGCGCCGCCGAGCAGCCGTGCCAGCGGCAGGCCTCTGCTGCGGGCAAGCGCATCCCACGCCGCCATGTCGATGCCGGATTGCGCCAGCCGCTGCAGGCCGGCGAGGCCAAGCAGGGTGAAGCGCTGGGTCAGCTTGCGCTCGATCTCGAACGGCAGCAGCTCGTCGCCGGCAAGCAGGTCTGACATTTCCGTGACCATCGCCGTCAGCGGCTTCAATGCCGACGGTGTGATCGAGAACAGATAGGCGTGCCCGCGGGCGCCCTGGTCGGTCTCGCAGTCGATCAGCACCAGCGGGGCTTTGGCGACAGCGCCGGTCGAGGTCTGCAGCGGCAGGTTCATCGGCACGATCACGGGCCGCGCATGGAAGCGCTTGATGCGAATGGTCTCGGTCATGAGTCTCTCCAGGCGGGGGCGGAACGATCAGGCTACTTTTGCTGCAAGGCCATGCGAACGCCAAGACCCAGGTAGATCGCCCCGATGACGCGGCCCTGCCAGCGGCCGATGCTGCGATGACGGGTGAGCCAGCCAGCGACTTGCCCGGCAACAAGAGCGATCAACGCGGTGTAGATCGCGCTCATGATGACGAAGATGAGGCCAAGAATTGCAAGCTGGGCAACGACGGAGCCCTTCTCGGAATGTACGAACTGTGGGAGAAAGGCCAGGAAGAAGAGCGCCGTCTTCGGGTTGAGCAGTTCGGCCAGCACCGCCTGCCGGAAGGCGAGCGACGCGTCGACCAAACGCGACTGCGCCAACTTGATATCCTCGCCTCTTTCCATAAGCGCGCGGATGCCGAGATATATGAGGTAGGCAGCGCCGGCGTACTTCACCAGGCTGAAGGCGAGGGCCGAGGTCATCAGCACCGCCGACAATCCGAGCGTAGCCATCGCGGTGTGAAGCAGGTCTCCAGTAGCGATGCCAAGACCGGTGGCAATTCCGACGCGATGCCCGCCCACAGACGCGCGCCCGAGCACCAAGAGCACCGCGGGACCCGGAATGAGAAAGAGGCCGAGAACCACCGCGATATAGGTCAGCAACGTGTCGAACTGGATCATGGTGAGTTCCGGTCTGATTGTCAGGAGCTAGAACCAGCCAGACCCGGTCTCTCAATGCAAGCCCTCGATGCGGCATAGGCTCCTGGTTCTCAGAGCTGTCTCCATCAGCCGCGAGGTGATTCCCTATTCGGTCGACGCGCTGAGCGATGCGGCGGCCGAGCGAAGCGGTGTCATCACCGAGCGCGCGCCGGGCCTGGAGCTCTATCTCGATCCCGCGGTGGTGAAATCCGGCGATGCGGCGCGCGCTGCTGGAAAACGCACTGGCTTCGCTCAAGCCCGCGTGAGGGCTGCTGTTCTGAGAGAGCTTCCGTGGGGCATGCTCTCTTACCCTCCAGGGGAGGGTAAGCGTGCGCTTCCCGCAACGAGAGAGGAAGGAGGCCCACCAAAAGGTCTACGTGGGCCTCACCTCGCCGCCCCCTCCGTGAACGCCGTCTCGATCACCTCACCAAAAGGCTGCCACGACCGCCCGTCGAACTGCACCAGCCGCATCTGCTTGATCGGCAGATAGTTGTTCGGCGAGGTATTCATCCTGATGTTGGGCAGCGCGACGGAAGGGTTGTAACCCCTCAGCGAAGCCGCCTGACGCATGATGTTCTCGCGTGACAGGTCGTCGCCGCATTGCTTCAGCACCTGCGTCAACGCCTCGGCCGCGGCGTAGCCGAAGACCGCGGCGCTGTTGTTGGTGCTTTCGACTTGATGGTATTTGTCCATGAAGGCGAACCATTCCTTCATGGCAGGATCGTCTTTCCAGGCGGGGTCGCTGGGGTCCTTCAGGAAGGCCGCCGAGATCACGCCGGCCGAATTCTCCAGGCCTGCGGGCGCCATCGCATTGGCGATCGAGGCGGAAGTATCGTTGACGATGAAGACCGGACGCCAGTTGAGCGAAGCCGCGAGCCTGATCACCTTGGATGCCGTCGACGGTACGCCTAGAAAGACGAAGATATCGGCGCCGGCGCGCTTGAGGATCGAGACGTGCCCGTCGAGGTGCTCGTCACCGATGTCAAAGGCGATGTCGACGAGGACATGGCGGTTTAGATCGCCAAGTCCGTCCTGGATTCCCTTGTAGAGCATGCGTCCGAACTGGTCGTTCTGCCAGAGCACGACGATCTTCTTCCTGGGATAATAGGCCTGAATGTAGTTGGCGTAGATGCGCCCCTCCGACCGGATCGACGGCTGCCAGCCCATGGTCCAGGGGAAAGCCCTGGCCTGGCTCAGCTCCTCGTCGCCGGAGGCGACGAAAAGCTGCGGCACCTTCTTCTCGTTCAGATACCAGCGCGTGGCGAGATTGCCGGGCGTGCCGAACGACCCGAACATCAGGTGCACGTCGTCCTTCTCGACCAGATTGCGCGTCAGCTCCAGCGCGGTCGACGGATCGGAATTGTCGTCGCGCGTGATGAAGCGGATCTTGCGGCCATTGATGCCGCCGCGCGCGTTGACCATGTCGAAATAGGCGGCCTCCGCCTGACCGATCGCGCCGAATTCAGAGAGCGCTCCCGAATACGGCATGACATTGCCGACGCGGATTTCCTTGTCGCTTGTGGGTTGGTCCGCGCGTTGCTCGGACATCGCGCCAAGCGACGCGAGTGCGGCGATCAAAACGAACAGCAGTCTGCCGGTGACGCGCATGCTCGACACCTTGTCGTTGGCCCCCAACGAGGTCGGCTCAGTCCGCACCAAGGCGAGTTGATCTAGATCAGGCGTTTGGCAATCGTGTGGCTTGGCAGCCCGCTTCAATACAGCGCAGGCCCGTACGAAATGGCAGGCGTACTGACACGCCGCTACGGCAGCCCGCGCGCCTCGAGCTGATGCACCAGCAGCAGGGTCGGCTCGGCGAGGCTGTCGCCGGAGCCATCCAATCCGAAGGCGGAGGCGATGCCGTCGCGGCTGCGCAGCAGCGCGCTGCGCGGACAATGGCCGGCGCCGCAGAGCGTCTTCTTCAGGGTCTCGCCCTGCGTCACGAGGCCAGGGGAATCGTCCGCGGCCCAGGCCAGCACGATCGGCACATCGACATTGAGGATGCCGGGGAATACCGAGCGCGCGTTGTACTGGCTGGCGTCGCCGCCGAGATAGGCCTTCTCGCTGTCGCTGGCGTCCTTGCCGGCACGGTAGATGCCGGATACCAGCACGACGGCCGCGACATCGGCACGGTCGGCCTGGAGGTCGGGATGCGCCAGCAGGGTTGCGACATGGAACGCGCCGGCGCCGTAGCCGACCGCGACGATCTCGCGGGCGTCGCCGTTGAACAGGTCGATATTGCCGTGAACCCAGGACAGCGCCGCCGCCACGTCGGTCGCTCCCATCGGCCAGGTCGCTGCGGGGGCCAGGCGATAATTGACGCGCACCCCGATCATGTCATTGCGGGCGGCAAAGCACATGGCCTGGTCCTGGATCTGGCGCGACAGCTCGGGGGCGGCGCGGTCACCGGTGAAACTGTCGCCGGTCACGAACAGCAGCACCGGCCGCGGCGTATCCGCCTTGGTCGTGCTGGCGGCGACGTCGAGCACGTTGGCCTCGCTCTCGCCGTAGCGCAGGCCCCGCGAGAAGGTGACCTGCTCGCACAGCCGCGCGGTGCCGCCGGCGGTGGTGTCGGAATCGGTCAGGCCTGTCTGGATGAGGTCGGAGGGCGGCGTCAGCGGCGCCGGCAACGGGCCATGCGCGGATGCTGTCGTGATGGTCAGAAACAGGAAAAAAGCGAGATAATTCTTCATTTGGTGCCGGCCTTTGCGCCCCCCATATTGGTTCGCCGGTTTGGCCTGTCTTTTCAATTCGCCTTATTCGTCCGCCTTGAGGCGATTTCACGGCACCTTTGGTTCGTCCGCCGTTTCAAGGCTTGGCGGCGTTTCAGGCGGCGCTCTTGCGCTTGGCAGCCTTCTTCGTCGTCTTCTTGGCGGACTTCTTCTTTGCAGCCTTCCGGGCGGCGAGATAGGCCTCGACCTTCCTGGAGGAATGGCCGGCCGCGGCGACGGCAGCTTTCAGCTTGGCCGGGGTGATCTTGAATCTCTTCGACCAGTAACGGACCTCATAGGCTTCGCTCAGCGCGATCCGGCTCTTGTCGGAGGCGCGGTGCTTCTGGAGCTTGATATACGCCTCGACCTTCTTGGCGGAACGGCCGACCTTCTTGACGGCGTATTTCAGCTTGGCGGGGGTCACCTTGAACTTCTTCGACCAGTAGGCGACTTCATATTTTTCCGTGAGCGCAATCAGCGCCCGATCGGCCCCGCCGCGCTTTGCCTTGTTGTCGGCCATGCTTCCCTCCTGCCGCGGAATGCGTGCTGCCAATCTAGCATGCAACCGGATTCGGAAGGCAAGACGCAAGCCGTGCGGTGATTGCGCAAGGCGGCGGTTTTGCACCGATGTGTCAAACCCTTGTGCGGCGTGGCCACGCCTCGGGCAGAACGGGCGTTCTACTTTGCATGGGGTTGTTTTCGCATTTTTTGTTTGGCCGGCCGCGTTAGGCCCGCTTCATCGTCCGGAACGTGATGGAGTAACGCCGCGCCTCGACCGGCGGGATACTGTGCTCCCATTGCGAGCGCGCCTCGCCCTCCATCATGTACAGCGAGCGCGACTGGGCCTCGAGCGTATGGCGCTGCCATTTGTCGCCGCTGCGGCGGCGGAAGCGGAATTTGCAGGCCGAGCCGAGCGACAGGCCGAGGATCTTGTCGAAGTGCGGCTTGTCGCGGTGCCAGCCGATGCCGACGCCGGCCTCATACTCGGTGCAGAGCATCTGCCGGACGCTGGCCTCCGGCAGCCCGGCCCAGGCCTCGGCCTGACGCGCGATGGTCAATAGCCAGTCCGGGATCGGCTCCGCCTCGGCGAGCCGCTGCAGCGTGTAGTCATAGCGATAGCCGAACGACGCCACCCGGCGGTTGCCCTCGAACGCCCCGAACTGAAAACGCTCGAGCGGCAATGTTGCGATGCGGCCGATCAAGCCTTGCTCGACGGCGGTTTCGATAAAATTGTCCGCGTAGCGAAGACCGGTAGGGCCTTCGTCAGGGACGGCGAACAAGCCAAGCTGCGTCATGCCTCGCATTTCCGTGATGGAACCTAATGGCGGCTGGTGCGACTTACATATGACGCGGGAAGAAACGTGCGAGGCTGTCATGGCACACAAGCATACCGCCGATCCGGCAGAGATCATGCGGGCGACCGGTCATCCTGAGCTGGAATATGCCGCTGGCTGGACCATCGCTGGTCTCGTCACCATCGGCACAATCGTCGCGGCGTGGGTGTTTGCGATCTAGGGCATGATCCGGAAAAGTGTGAAGCGGTTTTCCGAACAGATCATGCCCAAATAAAAGCTGAGGGGCGATGACCTCATCGCGCCTCAGGCGACAGGGAATTGTAGCTCGAAGGCCGCGCCCTCGTCGGTCGGCTTCAGCCTGATCGAGCCGCCATGGCTCGCCATCACCGCCCGCGCGATCGCAAGCCCCATCCCGGTGCCGCCCTGGTCGCGGCGGGTGGTGAAGAAGGCATCAAAAATCCTGTCGCGGTTCGGTGCCGAGATCGGCTCGCCGTCATTGCTCACCGTCAGACGCAGGGTCGTGCGCTCGTCCACAGCATGCAGCCTGATCGTCCCGGCCTTGTGCCGCATCGCGTTGTCGGCGAGATGCGACAGCACGATCAGCGCCTTTTCGCTGGACATGCCGATCGCCCGGTCGAGGCTGCCGCTGGCCTCGATGGAGCTTGCCGGAAACCTGTTCCTGAGATCGGCGATGACGGGTGCAAGCTCCGTGCGCTCGTTCTGCGGCAGGCTCTCGGCGCGCGCCAGATCGCGCAGCCGCTGCGCCATCGCCTCCAACCGCTGAGTGTCGGACAGGATGTTGGCGATGAACGTCTTCTGCTCGGCCGGCGTCAGTCCGTCAGACCTGCCTTGATACGAATCCTGCAGCAGCTCGGCCGCGCCCTTGATCGAGGTCAGCGGCGATTTCAGCTCGTGGGTGAGATGGGCCGAGAATGTCGCGATATAGTCGGAACGTCGCGCCAGCTGCTCGGCCATGCCGAGGAAGCTGTGCGAGAGCTGGGCGAACTCGCGCGTGCCGTAATGCCGGAGCGGCTGGAAGGCCTCGCGGTCGCCGCGGCCGATCCGTGCGGCACGGTCGATCAGCTCGCGCATCGGCAGGGTGATGGTGCGCGAGAACACCAGGCCGATCGCGATCGTGCCGAGGATGACGGCGAGCCCGGCCAGCACGAACTTGGCGCGCTCCTGATAAAGATGGTCGAAGATGTTACTCGGCGTCCGCGTGGTGTAGATCACGCCGGCGACGCGGTTGTTGACGATGACGGGCATCGCCGAGAACACGTGCACGCCGAGGCCGCGGCTGAAGGAATAGATCGGCGGCGGCGGCTTGTCCGGCACGCGGTTGCGCAAGGTGGCGCGGTATTGCCCGTGCAGCGCGTCCGCGACCTCCTCGATATGGGCGAGCGATTGGCCGACCTCCTGCCACCCGGCGATGACGACGCCCTGCGGATCGAGGATGCGGAAGCCCGCCAGCGTTACCTTCTGGGTCTCGCGGATGATCGGCGTCAGCCTTGCGCCGATCTCGACATAGGCCGCCTGCGACGGATGAGACGCGGCTTGCGCATCCGGCCGCCGCCGCAGCAGATCGTTGGCGGTGAGATCGAGCGCGGGGCGGATCGGGGTGACCTGGTCGCCGGGGTCGGGCAGCACGTTCGGCGGCACCTCGGCGCCGAGCGTCAGGCCGCTGTCGAGCCTGGCCGTGACCTCCTGTGCATAGATCGTCGCCAGCACGCGGCTTTGCGCGATCAGCTCGGCCTGGGTCTGGCGGATTAACTGGTTGTCATAGAGGCGGAAGAAGAACAGGCCGACCAGCGGCAGCACGCCTACGGTGGTCAGCACCGTGAAGATCACGAGGGCCAGCGACGGCCGCCATTTGTCGGGCGCCGCGCTCATGCCGCTTTCTCGCAGCGGCCGAGCTTGAAGCCGACGCCGTGGATGGTCTCGATCACGTTGTCGCAGGCCAGCGCGGCGAGCTTGGCTCGGATGTTGCGGATGTGGCTGTCGATGGTGCGGTCGGAGACCTGGATGTTGAGCTGATAGGCCGCCCGCATCAGCTGCTCGCGGTTGAACACCGAGGTCGGTCGGGTCAGGAACGCACGCAGGATGCCGAACTCGATCGCGGTCAGCTTCAGCGGCGTGCCGGCAAAGGTCGCGACATGCTGCTCGGGATCGATCAGCAGGCCGCCTTGCGACAGCGCGGTGGGACCCGCCTTGATCTCGCCGTTGCGCGGACTGAGCCGGCGCAGGATCACGTTGACCCGCGCCACCAGCTCGCGCGGGCTGAACGGCTTCGTCACGTAGTCGTCGCCGCCGATCTCGAGGCCGAGGATGCGGTCGATCTCCTCGTCGCGCGCCGACAGGAACAGGATCGGCACGTCGGACGTCTTGCGGATCTCGCGGCAGACATCGAGGCCGTCGAACTCGGGCATACCGATGTCGAGCACGATCAGATCGGGCCTGTCGGCGGCAAAGCGGCTGAGCGCCTCCTTGCCGTCGCGGGCCTCGATCACGTCCATGCCGGCCTTCTTCAGCGCAACGCGGATGACCTCGCGGATATGGCCTTCGTCGTCGACGATGAGAATGCGATGCGCCAAGAAAGTCTCCGCTCACCCTGCCGGCCGGCTGCCGGTCTGATCTTTCGCCTGCGCGTCCAGCCTGCGCTGCAGTCGCCAGCTCCGAAAGCCCCAGCTCCGCCAGGCCAGATCCTGACGCTGCTGTTCTACAAGGCGGTCGCGTCGCGACACAAGACAGCTCTCGCTGGCGCCGGGCCGAAGTGCGATGGCCCTGTCGATGGCGGGGAGTGCCTGCGGTCCGAGCGTCAGGAGATAGTCGATGTCGATCTGCACGCCGTTGCCCGATGCTTCCCGGCTGTGGCTGACATTGTAGTCGGCAATGAAGGCATCGAAGTTCACGAGTGAGCAGCCATAGAGCACGATCGCGAGCGCGATCAGATTGACGCCCACGAGCCATTGGTTGGACCGGTTGAGGGCGATGCGGGTCACGATCAGGACCAGTCCGAGCGCGACCAGCCCCATCCAGATGAAGGCCGCGATCCGCCAGTAGGTCAGCATGTAGATGTCGACGTAGAGGTTGAGGCGAAGGATGGAGGAGGCGACGAGAAGCACGTTTTGCCCGACCCAGAGATAGACCAGCGGGCGGATCACTGGCGATTTCTCAGCCGGCCCGCCCGGGCGCATCGCAACAAGCACGAAAGCCGCCGCGAGCAGGGCGGTCACGATCAGCGGATAGGCGCCGCGATGCGCATAGCCCGCATAGGTCAGATTGTCCGGCAGCGCCATATGGCCCCAGAGATAGATGCCGTCGAGAATGGACTGCGCCGCGAACAGCAGGTTGAACAGGATCAACGAGCGCAGGATGGTGGAGGGGCCAAGAAACTCCGCCGAGACCAGCGGCGGGAGCGGCGGCGGCACAGGTCCGTCCGCGACGGCGGTGGCGACTATGGATTTGCGCCGCCAGCGCACATGGATGAACGGCCAGACCAACGCCAGCATCAAGGCCCAGAACAGTGCGCGCGGGATGCTGATATATTGGAGGATGAGTTTCGGATTGAGCAGGGACACCCATTGCTCGATCACCGGATTGGCCGCGGCGAACAGCGCGACGAAGACCGTGCTGAGTGCTGCCGGGAGCAGCCAGCGCGCGATGCCGCGGGTCAGCGCCGACGCGTTGAACCCCTGAGGCGCATCGAGGAAGAACCTGAAGGGGCCGAGCAGGACGAAGTTGCGTAGCGCGCGGACGCGGTCGGCGAGCCCGGTCGTCTCCGGATTGGTCGCCAGCAGCAGGGCGATAAGCAGAGCCGCGCCGAGGATCAGCAACGAGATCGCGTTGAGCTCCTCGACGGCCGGTGCGAGGCCGGCGATGAGAATGGCTGTGGCGATCAGGGCGCGCCGCAGGTTCAGGGCCGCGTGATTGAAGAGCACCGACACGCAAGCCGTGGCGACGGCAAAGAGGGCCAGCGATAGGCCGATCCGGTGGCCATAGAACAGCCAGTCCGCCAGTGCGGCCAGCACCAGCGCGAGGCCGAGCTTGGCCGGAATGGAGGAATGCCTGAGCGGCTGGAGGTCCGCTGCTATCGTCGAAGCCAGGCTCGTCATGTCCAGAAGACCTTTCGTGATGGGTGGCATCACGAAGTCTGAACGGTGCTTGTGCAGAAGCCGGGATCATCGTCTGCACGGTTTCAGGAGTCTTTTGCAGTTTTCGTGCAGGCGCGCTTTTGCCTCTCGCCCAGCGCAAATCGCTTTGATAGGTGCGAAGCATCGCCACTCCCAGCGCGTGATGCATCATGCAATTCCTCCGCGGTATCGGTCTCATCCTGCTCTGGCTTGCCGCGCCTGTGGTCGCATTCGCGGCCGCGAACAAGAACGATCCCTATCTGGTCCCGTTGCGCGGCGCCGGAAACATCGCGCTTGTCGTCGCAAGCATCGCGATCGTCGTTCTCCTGCTGCGCCGCGGGCGCTGGCGTAGTATCGCGGGCAAGCTGCTCGTCACGCTCTGGTGCTTGTCGCCGCTCCTGATGTCCGCGGCACATCTGAAGTTCGAGCTGCGCAAGCACGACGTTCTCGGCGCAAGCGCCGCCGAGGCGCGACAGCTCGGGCCTCATTTCATGGTCGGCTATTCCTCGTTTCCCGAGGTCGCGCGGCTGGCCGAGCAGGGATTGATCGGCGGCGTCTACGTGACCCGGCACAACATCCGGGGCCGGACGATTGCGGCGCTACGTGCCGAAATCTCGGCGCTTCAGGACAAGCGGCGCGCGGCGGGCCTGCCGCCGCTGGTCGTCGCTGCCGACCAGGAAGGCGGCATCGTCGGGCATCTTGCCCCGCCGCTGACCAAGGTGCCGGCGCTGGCGACGCTCACCGGGCTGGCGCCCGACGACCAGCAAGCCAAAGCCGAAGAATTCGGCCGCATTCACGGACACGAGCTCAGTGCGCTTGGCGTCAACCTCAATCTCGCGCCGGTGCTCGACCTCAAGCCGCCGGCGAGGCGCAACCGTCTCGATTTCCACACGCTGATCGGCCAGCGCGCAATTGCAACCGATCCTGCTGTCGTCAGCACGATCGCAAGTGCCTATGTCCGCGGGCTGGAAGAATCCGGCGTCGGTGCCACGCTCAAGCATTTTCCGGGCATCGGCCGCGTGCGCAACGACACGCATCATTTCAGTGCCAATCTCGATACACCGGTTGGGGAATTGGAAGCCACCGACTGGCTTCCGTTCCGCGAGGTGCTGTCGCATTCGCGTAGCGCGCTGATGGTCGGCCATGTCACGCTGACCGCGGTCGATCCCGACCGTGCGGCCTCGCATTCCAAGCGCGTCGTCGATGGCATTCTCCGGGACAAATGGGGCTACCAGGGCATGGTGATGACCGACGACCTCGTGATGGGGGCGATCTACCAGAACGACGTCTGCAAGGCCGTGGTCGAGGCGATCAATGCCGGCGTCGACCTGCTGCTGGTCGCCTATGACGGAACGCAGTTCTACCGCGTCTTCGCCTGCGCTCTGGACGGCTGGCGGCAGGGCCGGCTCGATGCGGCGATGCTGCGCGCAAGCGCGACGCGTCTGGAAAGAGGATTTCCGATCGAGCAGGCACTCGTAGGCTCGGGCGCGATCAGCCTCGCCCGCCAGGACTAGCTTTTCACATACTGACGGTAGTCCGGCTCGCGGTGAAACCAGAACTCGTAGCCGGTGACGGCCTTCTGCATGGCGACGTCGTGGATCGGCTGGTTGAGCGGAACGATCGGCACGTCGCGCATGCAGAGCGCGATGAAGTCCTTCACGCACTGGTCGTACTCGGCCGCGTCCGCGGTGAAGCGGGCCTTGTCGATCAGCGCGTCCATCTCCTTGTTCTGGTAGGAGGAGATGTTGAAGATCGAGTTGTTGCCGTGGAAATTCCAGTAGAAGTAATATTCGGGATAATCGAGCCAGCCGCTGAAACGGTTGAGCGCAAGCGGCAGCTCTTTTTTATTCAGCGTCGTCCGCCAGTTTGCGCCGGGGGTCTTTTCGATTCCCGCCTTGATCCCGATCTTGGCGAGGTTCTCCTGGATCAGGATCGCGGTCGGCTCGCCGACGGTCGCGGTGCCTGTGTCGAGCGACAAGGTCGTCTCCAGGCCAGAGGCGAAGCCGGCTTCCTTCATCAACGCCTTGGCCTTGTCGAGATCGGTGACATAGGGAAACGGCTGCGGCCAAACCGGCTTTGAAACGTCGGCGGCGCCGCCGTACATGGGAACGGCGCGGCCGAAGAACGCGCTGCTCTGGATCTGCTCATACGGCATCGCCCAGGCGATGGCCTGGCGCAGCTTGGCGTTGTCGAACGGCGGCTTTGCGGTGTTCAGAGCAACGTACCAGAGCGCATTGGGGATCGGCACGCCCGACACCCTGACCTTGCCTTCCCTGATCAGCTGGTCGAAATCGCGCGGCGCAAAGCCGCTCGACAAGTCCGCATCGCCTCGCTCCAGCATGGCGCGGCGCGTGCCGCCGGAGGGAACGTCGCGTGCGATCACGCGCCTGATCTTCGGCAACGGTCCGCTCTTCCAGTCGTCGAAGCGCGCCAGCACGGTCTCGCTGCCGGGCTTCCAGCTCTCGATCCTGTAGGCGCCGCCGCCGGCCTCGTTGTTCTTCAGCCACGCCAGCGCCCACGGGTCTTCAACCGTCGCATTTTTCTTCGCCAGCTCGGAATTGATGATGAACGGCACCACGACGGCGACGTTGAACAGCAGCATCTTGTCCTTGCGGACATAGTCGATGCGGAAAGTGTGATCGTCGACGACTACGAACTGCTCGGGCTTTTCCAGCGATCCCGCCGACATCTGGAAGGTCGGAAAGCCGCCGACCTTCACCGCGCGGTCGAACGACCATTTCACGTCCTTGGCCGTAACCGGCGTCCCGTCGTGGAATTTTGCATCTTTTCGCAGGCGGAAGGTGCAGGACATGCCGTCGGCCGCGACCTCCCAGCTCTCGGCGAGTTCGGGCGCGAGCCTCTCGCGATCATACGACAGCGTTCCGTCCGGCAGCGTCTTGGAGGCGTAGGAGAGCAGGCGGTCGTAGCAATTCCACGATAGCCCGTTCACGGTCTGGTTGGAGCCGACGCCCTGCATGTCCAGCGAGTTCGGACCCAGCTCCTGCACCACCAGCAGCGTCTCGCTCCGGCCCCGCGCCCAGGCGAAGGAAGGCGCGACGGCGCTGATGCCGGCGGCACCCACGCCGCCGAGCACCACGCTGCGGCGGCTGATATGGAAGGGTGAACTGCTCATGGGGGCCTCCTGTCCGGCAATTGTCCGGTATCGAGAGGCAAGGTGTGTGCCACCGGCACGAATGATCGTACCGTATCCATGGCCGGCCGCCTCGCGCGACGGCGCGAGGCGGTTTCATTCAGTGCGCCGGTGCGTTGCGCCAGGCGCTTCCTATTCGGCCTGCTCCAGAGCGGCAGGCATCTTCGCAACCGACATCAGCGATCGCGCGACCTGATTGAGCAGGAGATCGGCGTTTTCCTCTTCGGCGAGGGATTTGGAGAGCAGGGCGACCACTGCGCTATGCCGGAGCTGCTGTGCCAGGTTGCGTGCGGTGGTATAGCCGGACATCTCGTAATGTTCGACGCGTTGAGCCGCAGAAATCAGTGCGAGGTCGGCGGCTGCGTCCTCTTGTTCTTCGCCTTCCTTCATGACCTCCTGGCCTTCCTCGATGAGGCCCATCATGCCCTTGCAAGGCTTGGCGCGAGCGTTCTCGCCGAGCAGCTCGAAGCATTCGTTGATGCGCTCGATCTGATTCTCGGTCTCGGCCAGATGCTGCTCGAACAATTCCCGCAACTGGTCGAAGCGGGCGGCCTGCGCCATCTTGGGAAGCGCCTTGGTCAACTGCTTCTCGGCATGGAGAATGTCGCGCAGTTCATGGAGCAGCAGATCGGTCAGGCCGGCTTCGTCGACGGGCGGTGAGCTCTCCGTGACGATCGGCGTGCCGGCGCCGGGATCGGCGGACTGCAGCGCGGGCGATTCCGTGAACACCCAGTCCTCACCCTCGTTCCAGGGACCGCGGGTGTCGATTTCGCCGTGCTCACCGCTGCCGGTGGAATCGTTGAAGTACTGGTTCACCAGGCCGGGCGTCGGCGCGATCCTGCCGACGCTGAAGGCCGGCTTCGACAGGCTTTCGAGCGCTCGCGCGAACGCCTTCATATGAGTGATCTCCCGCGTCATCAGGAACTGGAGTGCGTCCTTGCTGCCGGCGTCGTCGCAGAAATTGATCAGCCGTTCATAGACGATCTTCGCGCGCGCTTCGGCGGCGATGTTGCTGCGGAGGTCGACGTCGAGCTCGCCGGTGATCTTGAGATAGTCGGCGGTCCAGGGATTGCCTTGCGAATTGAACAGGTTGACGCCGCCGCCGCCGGCGATCGCAATCAGCGGATCGGCTTCCGCCGCCTGGCGGTCGTTCTTCGAAGGCGCAAGATGCATCCGTGCGAGACAACCGACGACTTCGAGATGGCTGAGCTCTTCGGTGCCGATATCCATCAAGAGATCCTTGCGGTCGGGGTCCTCGCAATTCAAACCTTGAATCGAGTATTGCATCGCGGCCGCGAGTTCCCCGTTGGCGCCGCCGAACTGCTCGAGCAGCATATTGCCGAAGCGGGGATCGGGTTCGTCGACACGCACGGTGAACATCAGTTTTTTGACGTGATGATACATGGGAGGGCTCGCGCTCTGAGGGAAACTATGCGCGTCAACCGACCCTCGGAATGTTCGTTCCTACTCTCGTCGAGATTCGGATCCGGTGCTGTGCGAGGAAGTAAAGCGGAGCGCATATGCACGTTCGTTGGTGCAGGCGAGATCTCTACGATCCCGCTGCTGCGCGGCTCTACGGCGCCCGCGCGATCAGTCCGTCAATCATCGCGCGCACGAGGCCTGCGATTTCCTTGCGCAGCGCCGGTAGCGGCACGGCGACCAGCTTCTGCTCCAACCCCAGCGCCACCATGCCATGCACCGCCGAGAACAGGCTGCGCGCGGTGATGCCGAGCTCCTCCTGGCCGCGCTTTGGAAACAGCGCGGCCAGCGGCTGGTAGATGTGGCGGAACAGCTGCATCTGATCCGCGACGGACCAGTCGGGGACGACCTTGTCGGCCTCCATGCGGTGCTCGAACAGCGCGCGCCAGAGCTGGAGATTTTCCGCCGCGAAATCGCAATAGGCGATGGCGATGCGGACCAGGGTCTCCTGCGGCGAGGGGACGCCCGCGCCTTCCGCCACGCTCAGCGCCTCGTCGAGCCGGAGCAACGTGCGCGACCCCACACGCAGGATCAGCTCGTCCATGTCGGCCACGAGATTATAGACCGCACCATTGGCGCAGCCGATCTCGCGGGCGAGATCGCGGGTTTTCAGCCCTGACAAACCACGGTCCGCGATCATCCGTTCCGCCGCCAGGATGAGCGCGGATCGAAGTTTCTCTCGACGTTCCAAGGCTTTAGACATATGTCGGCAAAATTCTTGAGCGTTGCTCAAATTTCTCTTGAACAATGTTCAAGGTTGTTGCTACAAAGGTTCTGTGAGCAACGCTCATAACAGGGAGCAACAGATGTTCAAGACCGTCGTGACACTTTTCCGCGGCAGCGTGGCCGCCGCCGGCGAAGAGCTGGAAGACCGAACTGCCCTTCTGATCCTCGACCAGCAGATGCGGGATGCGGCAGCCGCCGTCGAGCGCAGCAAGCGGACGCTGGCCCTGGCCATCGCGCAGGATCAGCAGGAAGGCCGCAAGCTCGAGGCGACGATCGCCCGCATTGCCGATCTCGAGACGCGCGCGGTTGCGGCGCTCGACGGCGGCCGCGAGGATCTCGCCAGGGACGCTGCCGAAGCCATCGCAGGCTTGGAGGCCGACCGCGATGCGGCGATGACGGCCCGCGCCTTGTTCGCGACCGAGATCGCCCGGCTGAAGCGACACGTCGCAACCGCGCAGGCCCGCATCACCGAGCTCGATCGCGGCCGCCGCGTCGCCCGCGCCTCGGAGGCGGTGCGCTCGCTTCGCCGCAGCGGCATCGAGGCGGCACGCCCTTACGAATCCACGCTGCCGGAGGCGGAGAGCACCCTGCGGCGCCTGCGCGAGCGGCAGGTGGAGGCCCAGGCGGCCGATGATGCGCTGGTCGAGCTCGATGCGGCCACCGGTCCGCTCGCCACCGCCGAGAGACTCGCCGAGCAGGGTTTTGGCCCCCGGCTGAAGACGACTGCGGACGACGTGCTGGTCCGGTTGAAGTCCAAGCGCGCGCCGACTGCCTGATCCCCAACCCCATCATCATTCGAACCAACAGGAGACGATCATGAACCAGAACGGCCAACCCCATAGCAGCGCCTGGGTGACCTTCACTTACGCGTCCTTCGCAGCCTCCGCGTTCCTCATTGCCATCGGCATCTTCTTCCTGCCGATCGACCTCTGGATGAAGGGCTATCTCACCATGGGCATCGTGATGCTGATCCAGACCTGCATCACCCTGACCAAGACCGTGCGCGACAATCACGAGAGCAGCCGGCTGGTGAACCGCATCGAGGATGCCAAGGCCGAACGGCTGCTGATGGAGGTTTCCAAGGCGGCTTGAAGAATGTGCCTTGCGCCAATCGGACCACGAGCAAGAGAGCCGCGGAGCGTCGCGCCGCGGCTCTCGCGTCCGCGACCACCCGGAATGACGTTTTGATCGGGCCTTCCGATCCGCATCCCGCATTGTACTTCGAACGCAGGTGCGTTATGGCTCTCGCGCTTTCCAGAGGCGGAGACGAGCTTTGTCGAAACAATCGCTGCGTGAGGAGGCCGAGCGCCTGATCCGCGAATCGATGGAAAAGAAGACCATCGTCGTCAAGCAGGGCGCGACCCGCATCGAGGCCGTCTGCGGCAAGTGCGGCGCGCCGAACCGGATCCAGGCGGAAAAAGGCCAGACCCGGGTCAAGTTCGCTTGCAAGAATTGCGGGCATCAGCAAGAGACGCTGTAGGGCGGTTGCGACTTACCGCGCCGCGAACACTCCAACCCTCATCCTGAGGAGCCCGCTGAAAGCGGGCGTCTCGAAGGATCGAGGCCGGGCTGTTGCAGCCGGGCCTGCATGGTTCGAGACGCGCGCAAGGGCGCGCTCCTCACCATGAGGGTCTGACAGTTATTTCCCTTCCACGAACCTGGTGAACGCGTCCGCGTAGTCCGGGTGCCAGCGCGACAGCGGCGGGCGGTTCTCGACGATGTCGCCGGCGGCCCATTGCATGCGCTTCTCGTCGAGCGCGCGCGGCACGTCGTTGTCCGGGCACAGGATGTAGAAATCGCCCGCCTCCAGCCGCGCCAGCATGAAATCGACCGTTTGCTCCGGCGTCCACGCGCCGTCCGGCTTTTCGGTGCGCCCCTTCGCGGTGAGGCCGGTGAAGACGAAGCCGGGAATAAGCAAATGTGCCGTGACGCGACAGTCTCTCATGTTGCGCAGCTCGTGCTGAAGCGCTTCGGTAAATGCCTTCACGCCGGCCTTGGAGACATTGTAGGCGGGGTCGCCCGGCGGTGTGGTGATGCCCTGCTTCGAGCCGGTGTTGATGATGAGGCCGGTCTTGCCGCGTGCGATCATGTTGGGCGCGAAGATGCGCGAGCCGTTGATGATGCCCCACATATTGACGGCGATGATGCGCTGCCAATTGTCGGGTTCGCCGAACAGCGTGCTGCCCGGCTGGATGCCGGCATTATTCATGAGCAGGTCCGTTCCGCCGAACTGCGCAGCCACGGCGTGTTCCAGTTCCGTCACGCTCTCCGCGCTGCTGACATCGACGGCGAAGGTCATCACGTTCGTGGCAACCGTGACGGATGACAGTTTTGTCGCAGCGTCCGCCAGCCGCTTCTGGTCCACGTCCGCGATACACACCTTCATGCCGGCGCGCGCGAACGCTGCGGCCGCCGCAAATCCGATTCCGGATGCGCCACCTGTGATCACGGCGACATTGTCTTTGACGATGGCGGGATGTGGCATGGATCATCTCCGGGGAGGACTCTTCGTCGCGTTATAACATGGCAGCACTCCGACCCTGCACAAGTTGGCATGGGAGGTCTTCGTTCGGCGCTGCCTTTACGCCTATCCGGCACGGCTGTATCCTTCATCCCAACGATCCCGCCCAGATCGAACCAATAAATCACCTGACAGGGAGTGCAGCCATGGCTGTGTCGCAGGCTATTCCGATCACGCGCCATCCGTTCGCGAATGGGTCCTACAAGCAGATGCTGATCGACGGGAAGTGGGTCGACGCAGCCTCAGGCAAGCGCTTCGAGACTCACAACCCTGCCACCGGCGAATTGCTCGCCACCGTCGCCGAGGGCGACAAGGAAGACATCGATCGTGCGGTTGCCGCCGCCCGCCGCGCCTTCGAGGGCCCCTGGAGCAAAGTGAAACCGTTCGAGCGGCAGAATCTGCTGCTCAAGCTCGCCGATCTCGTCGAGAAGAATTTCGACGAATTGTCGCAGCTCGACACCCTCGACATGGGTGCGCCTCTCAGCCGCACCCGGGCCTATCGTCTGCGCGCCGTCGGCATGCTGCGTTATTACGCCGGCCAGACCACGGCGATCCACGGCGAGACCATCGAGAACTCGCTGCCCGGCGAAATCTTCTCCTACACGCTGAAGGAGCCGATCGGTGTCGTCGGCGCCATCATTCCCTGGAACGGCCCGCTGACCGCGACGATCTGGAAGATCGGCCCGGCGATCGCGACCGGCTGCACCGTGGTGCTCAAGCCCGCCGAAGAGGCGCCGCTGACATCGCTGCGTATCGCCGAGCTGGCGATGGAGGCCGGCATTCCGCCCGGCGTCGTCAACGTCGTGCCCGGCTATGGCGAGACCGCGGGCGCCGCGCTCGCCTCGCATCATGACGTCGACAAGGTCGCCTTCACCGGCTCGCACGTCACGGGTCAGTCGATCATCCGCGCCTCCGCCGGTAACCTCAAGCGTGTTTCGCTCGAGCTCGGCGGCAAGTCGCCGGACATCGTGTTCGCCGACGCCGATCTCGACGCCGCAGTGCCGGGTGCGGCGATGGCGGTGTTCGCCAATTCGGGGCAGATCTGCAGCGCCGGCACGCGCTTGTTCGTCGAGCAGTCGATCTACGAGGAGTTCGTCGGCCGCGTCGCCGAGTTCGGCAAGAAGCTGCAGGTCGGCAACGGTCTCGATCCCAATGTGCAGATCGGCCCGCTGGTGTCCGAGCAGCAGCTCGAGCGCGTCACCGGCTATCTCGACATCGGCCAGAAGGAAGGCGCGAAGGCGCTCGCCGGCGGGGGCCGCGTCACCGAGGGGGCATTGTCGAAGGGCTTCTTCGTCTCGCCGACCGTGTTCGCGGGCGTTCAGGACAACATGCGCATCGCGCAGGAGGAGATTTTTGGCCCCGTCATCTCAGCGATCGCATTCAAGGACATGGACGAGCTGGTCAAGCGCGCCAACAACACCACCTTCGGCCTCGGCTCGGGCCTGTGGACGCGCGACGTCAGCAAGGCGCATGCGGTTGCAAAGTCGCTGCGCGCCGGCTCGGTCTGGGTGAACTGCTACCAGGCCATGGACCCGGCCGTGCCCTTCGGCGGCTACAAGATGAGCGGCTATGGCCGCGAGTCCGGCAAGCAGCATGTCGAGGAATATCTCAACGTGAAGGCCGTCTGGGTCAAGACGGCCTAGCCCCTGTGCTCTCCGCCTTCCGCGAGAGGGAATATCTGCTTTTGTGGGGCGGCGCCTTTTCCGGGGGCCGCCCCTCGCTATATGATCCGCATCCTTCCAAAGTAATTCGGGGTCAGCATGAAATTCGAGGCGTTGTTTAGACCGTTGCAGGTCGGGCCGTACAAGCTTGCGCATCGCGTGGCGATGGCGCCGCTGACACGCATGCGGGCCGAGCGCGCGAGCTTTTCTCCGAGGCCGCTCAACGCCGAATATTACGGCCAGCGTGCGACGCAAGGTGGCCTGATCATCGCCGAAGCCTCGCCGGTGCTCTCGCATGGCCGCGGTAATCCCGCGACGCCCGGCATCTATTCGGAAACGCAGATCGCCGGCTGGCGCAAGGTGACGGATGCGGTGCACGCCAAGGGCGGCATCATCTTCCTCCAACTCTGGCATGTCGGCCGCGTCTCGCATTCCTCCTTCCACGGCGGCGAGCTGCCGGTTTCGGCTTCGGCGATCCCGATCAAGGCCGAGGGCATGAAGGCGATGACGGCCGACGGCAAGATCTCGGACTATGAGACGCCGCGAGCGCTGGAGACCGAGGAGGTCAAGGGTATCGTCGAGGCCTTCAGGCAAGGCGCGAAGAATGCGCTCGCGGCCGGATTCGACGGCGTCGAGATCCACGGTGCCAACGGCTATCTGCTCGAGCAATTCCTGCAATCACGCAGCAACCAGCGCACCGATCAATATGGCGGCGGAATCGAGAACCGCGCGCGGCTGCTGCTCGAGGTCACGCAGGCCGCGATCGATGTCTGGGGCGCCAACCGCGTCGCCGTGCGGCTGTCGCCCCACGGCATCGCCAATGATTCCGGCGAGCCCGACCCGATGCCGCTCTATACACACGTGGTGAAGGCGCTCGACAAGCTCGGCCTTGCCTATCTGCACTTCATCGAGCCGCGCTCCAGCGGCGCCGGCCGTGCCGACGTCCATTGGGAGAACGTGCCTTCCGCGATGGTGCTGTTCCGTCCGCACTACAGCGGCGTGCTGATGACCGCCGGAGGCTTCACCGGCGAGACCGCCAATGCCGCGATCGCCGAGGGGCACGCCGACATCATTGCCTTCGGCCGCATCTTCATCTCCAACCCCGACCTGCCGCGGCGGCTGGAGCATGACTATCCGATCACCCCGTACAACCGCGCGACGTTCTACGGCGGCGAGGAGAAGGGGTACACGGATTATCCTGTTTATGACGAGCTGACGCCGGCCTGATCTCTTCCGTCATCCGGGCGATGCGTAGCATCGAACTATGGTGCGCAATTGCGCACCGGAGAATCTCGAGATTCCGGGTCTGGTGCTTCGCACCATCCCGGAATGACAGCAGGGAAAACACAAATGGCCAAAGCCGCAGCCGCCGCAGGCCTCGCCACCGGGCAATGCCTCTGCGGCAAGGTCACCTTCGAGATCGATATCCCTGCGCGCTGGGCCTGGCACGATCACTCCGCCTCCAGCCGCCGCGCTCACGGCGCGGCGTACGCGACCTATGTCGGCAGCTGGAAGAAGCGGTTTCGCATTACGTCAGGCAAGACGGCTCTGACGCGCTACGAGGACAAGTCCACCAGGACCACGCGCAGCTTCTGCTCGCAATGCGGGACGCCGATCGCCTATGAACGTCCGCGCGGTCCGCACATGGTCAACATCCCGCGTGCGCTCTTTAGGGAGCGCACCGGCCGCCAGCCGCTCTATCACATCGCGATCGAGGAGCTGCAGGATTGGGCCTATACCGGCGAGCCGCTGGTGCCGCTGAAAGGCTTTCCGGGCGTGGTCTGGCAGCGCTCGAAAAAGAAGAAGCGGGCGGGTGGCGAGGATCCGTTCGAGCTGGGGCGGGAGGAGATGTAATGCGCAACGTACTCCGCTCTCGTGCCCCGGAAGCGGTGCGGCACGAAGTGACGCTCCGCTGAGCCGGGGCCCATACGGCGGAGAATGCGGCGAGCAACTGGGTCCCGGCTCTGCGCCGCACCGCTGCGCGCTGCGTCGCGTCCGGGACACGAGCGGGGTTTCCATGCAACGCAGCCATGACCACGCTTCCTTGCGCGCCTCCCGCGACTTCGGCCATCATGCTTTCAGTCCTTGCGGCAACGTCCGCTCCTGGAGGAAACATGAAGAACAAGATCACCGGCCGCTCCGCCTTTCTCGCGCTGCTCAAGGACGAGGGCATCACGCATCTGTTCGGCAACCCCGGCACCACCGAGCTGCCGATCATGCATGCGCTGAAGGACCATCCAGACCTCACCTACGTGATGGCGATGCAGGAGAGTCTGGTGGTCGCGATCGCCGATGGCTATAGCCGCGCTTCGGGAAAGCTCGTCGCCTGCAACGTCCATGTCGCGCCCGGCCTCGGCAACGCGATGGGCTCGCTCTACAACGCCCAGTTCACGGGTACGCCGATGATCCTGACCGCCGGCCAGCAGGAGCAGGGCCATGGCCTGATGGAGCCAGTGCTGTATGGCCCGCTGGTGCGCATGGCCGAGCCGCTGGTGAAGTGGGCGGTGGAGGTGACGCGGCTGGAGGATCTGCCGCGCATCGTGCGCCGTGCCGCCAAGATTGCGACGACGCCGCCGACGGGGCCGGTGTTCATCTCGCTGCCCGGCGACATCCTGAACAGCGAAGCCGGGATCGATCTCGGCCGCTCCACCCGCATCGACGCGCGGACGAGACCGTCGGACGAAGCGCTCAAGGCGTTTGCTGCGCGCCTGCTCAGGGCGGAGCGCCCCGTGATCGTCACCATGGACGAGGTGGTCAAGAGCGATGCGCTGAAGGAGGCCGCCGAACTTGCCGAACTGCTCGGCGCGGCGGCCTTTCAGTCCTCGACGCCCTATGGCTCGCACTTCCTGTCGGAGAGCCCGAGCTTCGTCGGCACGCTGGCACGCGTGCAGAAGGTCGCGCGCGATACGCTTGCGCCATACGACCTCCTGATCGCGCTCGGCGGCGATCCGTTGCGGATGTCTGTTTATAGCGAGGTTGATGCGCTGCCGGATGGTCTCGGTGTCGTGCAGATCGGCCTCGTCGATTGGGAGATCGCCAAGAATTATGGCGTCGAGATCGCCCTGAAGGCGGATCTGAAGGAAACCTTGCGCGCGCTGATCCCGGTGCTGAAAGAGATGGGTGGCGCGACACTGGCGAGCCGCGCCAAGCAGCGTCTCGCCGAACTCGCGCCGAAGAACTGGACCGCACGCCGCGCGGCGCTGGTCGAGCAGATCGGCAAGAGCGCTGGCCGCACGCCAATCGATCCGGACTTCCTGGTGCTGCAAATGGTCGAGGCCATGCCTGACAATGCCATCCTGGTCGACGAAGGCCTCACCTCCAGCCGTCAAGTGACGGCGCTGCGGCCGCATCGCGATCGCTACGGCTATCACGGTCTTGCCTCGGGCGGCATCGGCTGGGGCCTGCCGGCCTCGGTCGGCGCTAGCATCGCCAATCCTGATCGTCCGGTCGTCTGCTTCTCGGGCGATGGCAGTGCGATGTATTCGATCCAGTCGCTATGGACCGCGGCGCATCACAAGCTGCCGCTCAACGTCGTCATCGTCAACAATGGTGGCTACCGCATCATCAAGCAGCGCCTGCTCGCTTTCCACGGCGACGACAATTATGTCGGCATGGATTTCGTCGATCCGCCCGTGGATTTCGCCGGCGTCGCCAAGGCGCTCGGCTGCGAGGTGATCAAGGTCAGCGATCCCCGCGAGCTGAAGGCGACGCTGGCATCGGCGTTCAATCGGCCGGGGACGAAGCTGATCGAGGTGATGGTGGACGGGAAGGTGTAGGGCAGGCTGCTTCCGAACGCCGGGACCCACCGCGCGATCTATCGATTGCGGACAGAGCTAATCCCGAACAAGGAGTCTTCGCCAAACCACTCCCTGGGGTTATGGGTCCCGGCGTTCGCGGGGACGACACCTAGGACGTGGCAACTACCCCTTCCTCCCCACCCTATATCCGGCCGCCGGATGCGGCGCATCGAGCCTTGCGCGGCCGGCGCCGAACAGCTTCTCCCGCAGCGTGCCCTTGGCGTATTCCGACTTGTACCGTCCGCGCCGCGTCAGCTCCGGCACCAGCATGTCGGCAATATCCTCGAAATCGCCGGGCGAGATCGCAAACGCGACGTTGAGGCCGTCGACGTCGGTCTTCTCGAACCAGTCCTCGATCTTGTCCGCGACCATCTCCGGCGTGCCGACCACGACAGGGCCGGCGCCGCCGATGCCGACATGCTCGATGACGTCGCGCACGGTCCAGACGCGGTCCGGATCGCCGCGGGTGACGTTGTCGAGTGCGCTGCGACCGGCATCGTTCTGGACGTGACGGACCTGCTGGTCGAGCTCGTAGCCGGAGAAGTCGATGCCGGTCCAGCCCGACATCAGGGCCAGCGCGCCTTCCGGGTTGATATGCGACCGGTAGTCGGCATATTTCGCCGCAGCCTCTGCTTCCGTGTTGCCGAGGATGATCGTCATCATGTTGAACATCAGGATCTCAGCCGGATCGCGGCCGACCGCGGCGGCCTCCTGGCGGATCGCGGCGACACGCGGCCCGATGATCTTGGCCGACGGTCCCGACATGAACACGCATTCGGCATGCTTGGCCGCGAACTGCCGGCCGCGCGGCGAGGTGCCGGCCTGGTACAGGACCGGCGTGCGCTGGGGCGAGGGCTCGCTGAGATGGATGGTGTTGTTGATGCGGTAGTTCGCGCTCTCGTGATTGATGCGGTGAACCTTGCTGGGATCGGTGAAGATGCCGCGCTTGCGGTCGCGTAGCACGGCGTCGTCCTCCCAGCTCCCTTCCCAGAGCTTGTAGACCACCTCCATATATTCGTCCGCGATGTCGTAGCGGTCGTCATGCCCGGTCTGCTTGTCCTTGCCGGCGCCACGCGCGGCACTGTCGAGATAGCCGGTGACGACGTTCCAGCCGATCCGGCCCTCGGTGAGATGGTCCAGCGTCGACATCCGCCGCGCGAACGGATAGGGCGGCTCGAACGACAGATTGCTGGTGACGCCGAAGCCGAGGTCTTTCGTCACCGCGGCCATCGCCGAGAGCAGCAGCAGCGGCTCGTTCGACGGCGTCTGTGCTGCGTTGCGCAAGGCAGCGTCAGGACTGTTGCCGTAGACGTCGTAGACGCCGAGCACGTCGGCCAGGAACAGCCCGTCGAAACGGCCGCGCTCCAGTGTCCTGGCAAGATCGATCCAGTAGGGCAGGCGGTTATACTCGGCGGTGCGGTCGCGTGGATGAGTCCACAGGCCCGGCGACTGGTGCGCGACGCAATTCATCGCAAAGGCATTGAGCCTGATCTGCTTGGCCATGATCGTTCCCCGGCGCTCTATACTGAGCGCTCTTCGAATGGTAGATGTGCGCCCGAACTTGGCGAAGTTCTTGCATATAACCTGCGCTTGGCAAGGCCAAAATCAGCGGGCTGCCGCCCTTGGCAAGCCAGTCTCAAGAGAGCAAGAACGAATTCCCAAGAGAACTACAAGAGAAGTTCAAGAGAACTCCAAGAACTATCGACGTCCCCGCCACTTTCGAAGGGCCACCTGTCTCGGGTAGTGTCCTTTGTCTCAAAGTCTCGAAAAGCAAGTCATGACCAGAGCCGACGCCATCGCCCGCGCCCGTGAGGATTTCAAATCCGGTGCGTTCCTCGCTGAACTCGACCGCCGCGTCGCCTTCAAGACCGAAAGCCAGAATCCCTCGCGCGGCGCCGAGCTGCGCGCCTATCTGGAACAGGAGATGCAGCCGGCGTTTGCCGCGCTGGATTTTACCAGCCGCATCGTCGAGTCCCCCAGTGGCAAGTCGCCGTTCCTGTTCGCCGAGCATCACGAAAACGCCTCAGCGCCCACCGTGCTGATCTACGGCCATGGCGACGTCGTCGACGGCATGGAGGGCGAGTGGCGCGAGGGCCGCGATCCCTGGCGCACGACGGTTGCGGGCACGCGGCTCTATGGCCGCGGCACCGCCGACAACAAGGGCCAGCACAGCATCAACATGGCGGCACTCCGCGCGGTGCGCGACGCCCGTGGCGGCAAGCTCGGCTTCAACGCCAAGTTCATCGTCGAGATGGGCGAGGAGATCGGCTCACCCGATCTGGGCAAGGTGTGCGACCTCAATCGCGACGCGCTCAAGGCCGACCTGTTCATGGCCTCCGACGGGCCGCGCCTGTCCGCCGACCGCCCGACGCTGTTCCTGGGATGCCGCGGCGGCATCCGCATTCATCTGGATGTGAACCTGCGCGATGGCGGCCACCATTCCGGCAATTGGGGCGGCGTGCTCGCCAACCCCGCGACCATTCTGGTGAATGCGATCTCGACGCTGGTCGACGGCCATGGCCGCCTGCAGCTCGACGCCCTGAAACCGCCGCGCCTCAGCAACCAGATCCGCAGCTATCTTGCCGACGTACAGGTGGTGCCGACCGAGGACGAGCCGGCGCTTGCCGAGAACTGGGGCGAGGAGGGGCTGTCGGCCGCCGAGCGGCTTTACGCCTGGAACACGCTGGAAGTGCTGGCGATGTCATCCGGCAATATCGAGAAGCCGGCCAACGCCATTCCGGGCCATGCCAATGCCGTGCTGCAACTGCGTTTCGTGGTCGGCACCGAGGTCGGCGGCCTGATCGAGGCGATCCGCGCGCATCTTGTCCAGAAGGGCTTTTCGATGGTCGAGGTGCGGGCGGCGCAGAGCTTTGCTGCATCGCGCACCGATTTCGACAGCCCCTGGATCAATTGGGCGGCGGATTCGGTGAAAGAGACCACCGGCAAGCCGCCGGCGGTGCTGCCGAACTTCGGCGGCTCGCTGCCCAACGACGTATTCTCCGAGATCCTGGGTCTGCCGACGATCTGGGTCCCGCACTCCTATCCCGGCTGCTCCCAGCATGCGCCCAATGAGCACATCCTGCTGCCATTGACGGAAGAAGCCTTGACGGTGATGGCCGGCCTGTTCTGGGATCTCGGGGAATTGCCCAAGCCGCTGACCTGAGCCCATTAACCTCTGCCGCAAGCCAGCCGAAAGTCACATTCTAATCCGGCCCAATCTGTGCTTGCATCCGGGCCGCATCATCCTGAAAGGGGACCAAAAAAGTGAAACATTTCCGTAGCATTGGGCTCGCGCTCGCCGCGACCTTCGCCGTCAGCCAGGCCGGGGCCCAGGAGCTGACAGGCACGCTGAAGAACATCAAGGACACCGGCGCCATCACGCTGGGCTTCCGCGACTCCTCGATCCCCTTCTCCTATCTCGACGACAATCAGAAGCCCGTCGGATTTGCGATGGACATCTGCTACAAGATCGTCGACGCCGTGAAGAAGGAGCTCAAGCTCGACAAGCTCGAGGTCAAGCTCAACCCGGTGACGTCGGCGACCCGTATCCCGCTGATGGCGAACGGCACCATCGACCTCGAATGCGGCTCGACCACCAACAATGCCGAGCGCCAGAAGCAGGTTGCCTTCACCAACACCCACTACCTGACCGCGAGCCGCTACGTCTTCAAGAAGTCGAGCGGCCTGAAGTCGATCGAAGACCTCAAGGGCAAGACCGTGGTCTCGACCGCGGGAACCACCAACATCAAGCAGCTGACCGAGGCCAACGTCGAGAAAAAGCTCGGCGCCAACATCATTCCGGCCAAGGACCACGCCGAAGCCTTCCTGATGGTCGAGACCGACCGCGCGGTTGCCTTCGTGATGGACGACATCCTGCTCGCCAGCCTCGTCGCCGGCTCGAAGTCGCCGGCTGACTACGTCATCTCCAAGGACGCATTCTCCAAGCCGGAGCCCTACGGCATCATGCTGCGCAAGGACGATGCCGCCTTCAAGAAGGTGGTCGATGCGGCGACCGCGGCGCTCTATACGTCCGGCGAGGCCCAGAAGATCTATGACAAGTGGTTCACCGCCAAGATCCCGCCGAAGGGCCTGAACCTCAACACGCCGATCTCGGCCGAGCTGAAGAACGAGTTCGCCAAGCCGACGGACTCGCCGAACCCGGACGACTATAAGTAAGATAACCTCGATCTTTCGATCGGGATCATGTCCGGCCACTCTTGACACAGGGGTGGCCGGACATTTGCATAGGCGGCCAGGATATCTCTGACTGGCGCGTTCGCGCGGGGGACACGTGAACTATAACTGGAACTGGGGAATCTTTTTCCAGCCGAACCCGATGGGGACGGGCACCTATCTCGACATGCTGCTGTCGGGCCTGGCGCTGACCCTGAAAACCGCGGCGCTGGCCTGGGTCATCGCGCTGATCACCGGCTCGATCGTCGGCGTCATGCGCACGCTGCCGTCGAAGGGGGCGAACTGGTTCGGCTTCGCCTATGTCGAATTCTTCCGCAACATGCCGCTGTTGGTGCAGCTGTTCCTGTGGTTCTTCGTGCTGCCGGAGCTGCTGCCGAAGGCCGCCGGCATTTGGCTCAAGCAATTGCCGAACGCGCCGTTCTGGACGGCGGCGATCGGCGTCGGCTTCTTCATGTCGGCGCGCGTGGCCGTGCAGCTGCAGGCCGGCATCGGCTCACTGCCGCGCGGGCAGAAGATGGCGGCGACCGCGCTGGGTCTGACCACCGTGCAGGGCTATCGCTACGTGCTGCTGCCGATGGCGTTCCGCATCATCCTGCCGCCGCTGACGTCGGAGTTCCTCAACACCATCAAGAACACGGCGGTCGCGATCACCATCGGCCTGCTGGAGCTGACCGGACAGGCGCGCTCGATGCAGGAATTCTCGTTCCAGGTGTTCGAGGCCTTCACCGCCGCGACCATCCTCTATCTCCTCGTCAACGCCGTCGTGGTGACCGCGATGCGCTTCCTCGAACGCTGGGTCGCGATCCCCGGCTACATCACGGGGAAATAAGCGATGTTCGGCAATCTCGATTTCGACGTCATCCGCCGCGCTCTGCCCTATCTGTTCTACGAGGGCATGACGTTCACACTGACGCTGACGGGCCTTGCAGCCCTCGGTGGCCTCGTCTTCGGCACGGCGCTCGCCCTGATGCGCCTGTCGGGCCTCAAGCTGCTCGGCCGGATCGCCGGGGTCTATGTCGACTTCATGCGCTCGCTGCCGCTGGTGCTGGTGATCTTCTGGTTCTACTTCCTGGTGCCCTATATCGGGCAGTGGCTAACCGGCGCCTCGCGTCCCATCAGCGTCGGCGCGTTCGCATCCTCGCTCATCACCTTCATCATGTTCGAGGCGGCGTACTTCTCCGAGATCATGCGCGCCGGCATCCAGTCGATCTCGCGCGGCCAGCCGGCCGCGGCCAGCGCGCTGGGGCTGACCTACGCCCAGACCATGCGCTACGTCGTGTTGCCGCAAGCTTTCCGCAACATGCTGCCGGTCCTGATCACGCAGACCATCGTGCTGTTCCAGGACACCTCGCTGGTCTATGTCCTCTCGATCACGGACTTCCTGGGAGCGGCGAGCAAGGTCGCGCAGCGCGACGGGCGTCTCGTCGAAATGTATCTGTTCGCAGCCGTCGTCTACTTCACCATTTCCTGTATCGCGTCCTTCGGCGTCCGTCGCCTCCAGGCGCGCATCGCCATCATTCGATAGAGCGTGTCGGTCATGATCGAAATCAGCCACGTCAACAAATGGTACACTCCGAGCTTCCAGGTGCTGACCGATTGCACCACCAGCGTCACCAAGGGCGAGGTCGTCGTGGTCTGCGGACCCTCGGGCTCGGGCAAGTCGACGCTGATCAAGTGCGTCAATGCGCTGGAGCCGTTCCAGAGCGGCGACATCAGCGTCGACGGCACCAAGGTCAACGACCCCAAGACCAATCTGCCCAAGCTGCGCTCGCGCGTCGGCATGGTGTTCCAGCACTTCGAGCTGTTCCCGCACCTCAAGATCATCGATAATCTCTGCCTCGCGCAGCAGAAGGTGCTGGGCAGGTCGTCTGACAAGGCGGTGACGAAGGGCATGATGCTGCTGGATCGCGTCGGCCTGAAGGAACAGGCACAGAAATTTCCCGCGCAGCTTTCCGGCGGCCAGCAGCAGCGCGTGGCAATCGCGCGCGCGCTTGCCATGGACCCGATCGTCATGCTGTTCGACGAGCCGACCTCGGCACTCGATCCCGAAATGGTCAGCGAAGTGCTCGACGTCATGGTCGATCTCGCCCATGAGGGCATGACCATGATGGTCGTCACCCACGAGATGGGGTTTGCCCGCAAAGTGGCCAATCGCGTGATCTTCATGGACCGCGGCGAGATCGTCGAGGACGCGGCGAAGGACGATTTCTTCGGCCAGCCGCGCAGCGACCGCGCGCAGAAGTTCTTGTCGAAGATTCTGTCGCATTAGCTCCCCTGTCATTCCGGGACGCGCCTCTTGGCGCGGGCCCGGAATCCATCGGGCGGCAGTACGCGAGGTAAGATGGATTCCGGGCTCATTCGCTTTGCGAATGCCCCGGAATGACGGATCGAGGGTTTATCGGGCTCGCCAAATCTCCTATACCGGTGGCCAAATCCCCCTTCCCCCCAGGAGACCTGCCTTGGACCCGATCGCCTACGTCAACGGCTCATTTGTCCCGCTCTCGGACGCCAAGATCTCGGTCCTCGATCGCGGCTTCCTGTTTGCCGACGGCATCTATGAGGTCTCGGCCGTGCTTGACGGCAAGCTGGTCGACAACGCCTCGCATCTGGCGCGGCTGGAGCGCTCGGTCGGCGAGATCAGCTTGAAGCTGCCGGAGACGGTCGCGCGCATCACCGAGCTGCAGAAGGAGCTGATCGCGCGCAACAAGGTCGCCAATGGCCTGGTCTATCTCCAGGTGACACGCGGCGCCGACAAGGGCCGCGACTTTCCGTTTCCCAAGGGCGACGTCAAGTCGAGCCTGGTGATGTTCACCTCGGAGAAGGATATCATCAACGCCGCTTCGGCGAAGACCGGCATCAACGTCATCACCGTGCCAGACATCCGCTGGGAGCGGCGCGACATCAAGAGCGTGGCCCTGCTGGCGCAGGTCTTGGCAAAGCAGGCGGCGGCCGAAGCCGGCGCCGGCGAAGCCTGGATGCTGGAAGATGGCTACGTCACCGAAGGCGGTTCGTCCTCGGCCTTCATCCTCACCAAGGACGACGTCATCGTGACCCGCAAGAACTCCAACGCGATCCTGCCGGGCTGCACCCGCAAGGCCGTGGTGGCGCTCGCCGAGGAACGTCAGCTCCGTGTCGAGGAGCGCTCGTTCACGGTCGCCGAGGCGCTTGCCGCGAAGGAGGCTTTTGCGACGTCGGCTTCACTGTTCGTCCAGCCGGTGGTCGCCATCGACGGCAAGACCATCGGCGACGGCAAGCCCGGCCCGATGGCGACGCGCCTGCGCGAGATCTACGTGGAGTTCGCCAAGGCGACGGCGGTCTGAGCCGCGCACTCAGCTGCCGTAGGGTGGGCAAAGCGCAGCGTGCCCACGTCCTGCCTATTTGATGGGAAGACGTGGGCACGGCGCAAGTGCGCCTTTGCCCACCTACGAGACTTACCCGTGAGGGGAGCGCCTCCCGTCACGCCACCGACGCCTTCATCTTCACCGGATGAATCGCACGGAACGCGATCGCGATCCTGTTCCAGGCGTTGATGGCGCCGATCAGCATGGTCAGGTTCACGGTCTCTTCCTCGGAGAACTGCGCACGGACCTGCTCGTAGACATCATCAGGCGCATGCGTCTGCGAGATCAGCGTGACCGATTCCGTCCAGGCCAGCGCGGCGCGCTCGCGATCGGTGTAAAGCGGGGATTCGCGCCAGGCATCGAGCAAATAAATGCGCTGCTCGGTCTCGCCGCGCTTGCGGGCGTCCTCGGTGTGCATGTTGATGCAAAAGGCGCAGCCGTTGATCTGTGACGCCCGGATCTTGACGAGCTCGATCAGCGATTTCTCGAGCCCCGTGGACTGGATCTGCGTCTCCAGCGCCATCAGCGCTTTGATCGTATCCGGCGCGGCCTGATAGTAGTTCATGCGGGGTTTCATGGTCGTTCTCCTTGCTTGCTGGGTTGAGTCAGTGGGCGCCACCGGCTGAGGTCTGGCCGGGCTTCTTCAGGAACAGGACCGCGGCGAGCGCGACGATCAGTGCCATGCCGAGCAGATAAAACGTGTCGCTGAAGGCGAGAATGTACGCCTGCTTCTGCACGATATGGCCAATCGCGACATAGGCGCGATGTGCTGCATCCGCACGGTCGAGGATGCCGTGATTGACGAAATATTGCGTGAGCTGTTCCAGCCGTGTGCGGGTGGCCTGCTCGAACACCGAGACGGACTGCATCAGCACATTGGAGTGATACTGCTCGCGCTTGGTCAGCACGGTCTGGAGCAGTGCGATGCCGACGGCGCCGCCGAGATTGCGCATCATGTTGAACAGGCCCGAGGCCGAGCCCGCGTTCTCCGGCTCGATGCCGGCGGTAGCGACCGCCGAGAGCGGCGCCATCACCAGCGCCTGGCCGATGGCGCGGACGACGTTGGGCCACAGCAGCTGGTCGGCGGCGTAATCGTTGGTCATATAGATGTTCATGAAGTTGGAAGCCGCGAACAGCACGAAGCCGACGCCGATGATGATCCGCGCATCGAACTTTTGCATCAAGCGCGGCACCAGCGGAATCAGCAGAAGTTGCGGCAATCCGGTCCAGGCCAGCACCATGCCGATCTGCTCGGAATTGTAGCCCTGGATGCGCGACAGATACTGCGGCAGGATGAAGACCGAGCCGTACAGCGCGATGCCGAGCAGGAAGTTTGCGAGCATGCCGAAGCCGAAATTGCGGCGGACGAGCAGGCGCAGGTTGAGCAGCGGCTTCTTCACCGTGAGCTCGATGATCAGGAAGGCGGTCAGCGCGACGGCCGCGATCACTGACAGCTTGACGATGAAGGGCGAGCCGAACCAGTCGTCCTTGTTGCCTTCCTCCAGCACGGTCTGCAGCGCCGATAGCCCGATCGCCATGGTGATGATGCCGGCCCAGTCGCCGTCGCGCAGCAGCGCCAGCTTCATCGGCTTGGGCTCGAGCGCGTACCAGAGCATGCCGACCATCACCGCGCCGGGGACGAGGTTGACGTAGAAGATGTACTCCCAGCCGAAATTTTCGGTGAGATAGCCGCCGATGGTCGGGCCGATCGCCGGCGCAAACGTCGCCGACAGCGCGAACAGCGCAAGGCCGACCGGCTGTTTTGCGCGCGGCAGCAGCGTGATGATCAGCGTGAACGCCATCGGAATCAGCACGCCGCCGGTAAATCCCTGCACGGCGCGCAGCACGATCATCTGCGGCAGATCCTGCGCAAGTGCACAGGCCGCCGAGAGAACCAGGAACAGGATCGCATTGGTCAGAAGGTAAATCCGGATCGAGAACACCTGCGCCAGCCAGCCGGACAGCGGGATCACCACGATCTCGGCGACCAGATAGGAGGTCGAGATCCAGCCGCCGTCGTCGATGCCGGCGCCGATCGCACCCTGGATGTCGGCGAGCGAGGCGTTGACGATCTGGATGTTCAACACCGCCATGAAGGCGCCGAGCGTCGCGCCGATCACGGCGACCCAGGTCTTTGCGGATACGGCCGGCGTGCTCGGAGCTGCGGGGGCGGCGAGATTGGTGGCGGCGTCGAGGGTCGGTTGCAGCGTGCTCATGAAGGCCTCGTCTCGGGTACGGAGACAGGATGCGTCAGGCGAATGGTTTCGATAATCGATGAAGCTGTGGAAGGATCGTTCGGCAGGATTTGATAATCCTGCCGAGGCCTTCCGGCTTCAGCCGCCGTTCGGGCGGGACGTGTTGCCGGCGAGGCGCTTCGCCGTCTCGCGCTTCGGCCAGCACCGCCTGCTTGGTGTCGACCGTCGGCACCGCCGACATGCCGGGGCGCAGCAGGCCGGTGAGGCTGTGGTCGTCGAGCACGATCTTCACCGGGACCCGCTGCACGATCTTGGTGAAATTGCCGGTGGCGTTGTCGGGCGGCAGCAGCGCGAATTCGAGCCCGCTCGCGGGCGACAGGCTGTCGACATGGCCGTGCAGGGTTCGATTGCGAAAACTGTCGACGTGCAACTCGACCGGCTGACCCGGCCGCACATGCGTGAGCTGGGTCTCCTTGAAGTTGGCGACCACGTAGACCGCATCGAGCGGCACCACCGCCATCAATTGCGTGCCGGCTTGCACGTACTGGCCGACGCGCAGCGAGCGAGCGCCGACGGTGCCCTCGACCGGCGCGGTGATCTCGGTATAGGACAGGTTCAACGCCGCCTGCTGTGCGACAGCGCGGGCCCGTTCGAGCTGGGCCGCCGCCTGGGCGCGCTGGGTGGTGAGCACGTCGATCTTGCGCTGAGCGGCAAGAAGGCCGGATTTCGCGTGCTGCAATTGCGCGCTGCTCGCGCGTAGCGCCGCGTCGGTCTGCTGCGCGCGCTGGATCGTGCCGGAGCCGGTCTTCATGAGGTCGTCGTAACGGGCGCGCTCTTCCTGCGCGAATTTCAGGTTGGCGTCGGCTGCAGTGACGTCAGCCGTGCTCTGCTCGATGATCGGCTGTTGCAGCTCGAGCTGGGCATCGATGTTGCGCACCGAGGCTGCGCCGGCGGCGACGTCGGCTTTGGCCTGGTCGAGCGCCGCCTTGAAGTCGCGATCGTCGATCTTGGCCAGCGCCTGCCCCGCCTTCACCTTTTCGTTGTCACTGACCAGCACCTTGGCGATGTAGCCGGAGATTTTTGGTGCGATGATCGTGGAGTCAGCCTTCACATAGGCATCGTCGGTTGTCTCGAGGTAGCGGCCGTTGGTCCAGTAATCGTGCCCGTAATAAACAGCGGTTGTCGTGCCCGCGAGGAACGCGAGCGCCAGCGCCGCGCGCCGCACCCCGTTCCGGGCCGGGGCAGTCGGCGGGGTCTTGGGGTTATCGGGGGTGATTTCAGTTGCCTGCTGAAAAGTCTCGGCGCGGGGCATCTCGGACATGGAAGTCTCCTATCGGCGTCCTGAGACTATTGGTCTTTCTGGGCCGGGTGATAATCGGCGAAATGCTGGAAGGATTATCCATCAGGGTTGGATAATCCGGAGAGGTCGCCTTGGTTGTGATGTCTAGCGAACCAGACCCGCGACTGCCCCAGCGGGATTGCCGCGCCCGTCGAGCGATTGCTGCTAACGCATGCGTCCTGCTCCACGCGGGGTGAAATCCCGTGTTTTGATAGATAATCGGGGTGAATTTCTTGCGATTATCCATCAAAGGCGGATAATCGGCGCCATGGATCGATTGACCAGCCTCGAAGTCTTCAGCCGGGTGGTAGAGACCGGCGGCTTCTCTGCAGCCGCCCGCAAGCTCAACATGTCGACCACCATGGTGAGCAATCACGTTCAGGCGCTGGAAGACCGGCTCGGGGTGAGGCTGCTTCAGCGGACCACGCGCAAGGTCAACCTCACCGAGATCGGCAAGGCCTATTACGACCGGTGCGTCCAGATCCTCGCCGACATCGAACAGGCCGACGATATCGCAAGTGAATTGCAGTCGGTGCCCCGCGGCACGCTGCGCATCCACGTCGCCACGCATATGGTGCAGTTCGTCGCGCCTGTGGTGGCAAAGCTTCTGTCGACCTATTCGGAGCTCAAGGTCGATCTGCGAATGGGCGAGGCTGACGTCGATCTCATCGAGGAAGGCTACGATGTCGCCTTGCGCATGACCTCGCCGCCGGATTCAAGCCTGATCGTCCGCAGCCTCGCCACCTGGCGTCACGTGCTGTGCTGCTCGCACGATTATCTCGAGAAGCACGGCCGGGTGCAGAAGCTCGACGAGCTCGCCGCGCATAATTGTGGCCGGCACCTGAACTATCCGTTCGGCGACGAATGGCGCTTCCTCGATCGCAAAGGCGCACCGGCCTCCGTACGCATCTCGGGCAGCTTCGTCACCAATAGCGGAGAAGCGCTGCGCAAGGTCGCACTGGAGGGGGCCGCAATCTGTCTGATGGCGGGATTTCTCGTTCAGGACGACCTCGAAGCCGGCCGCCTCGTGCGCCTCTTGCCGGAATATCGGACGATCGAGCTGTCGATGAACGCGGTCTATCCGCATCGTCATCATCTGTCGGCAAAGGTCAGGACCTTCATCGACCTGCTCGCGTACCACAGCGCCGAGCAGCAAAAGCTGATCAATCCGTATTCGTGAGCCGCGCCGGCAGCGGCCGTGTCGTATGGTGGGCAAAGGCGCCCTTGCGCCGTGCCCACGATCTGTCAATTGGTGGACAGAAGACGTGGGCACGCTTCGCTTTGCCCACCCTACGAGAGCGTCAATGCGGCGGCGGCAGCCGCCCGAACAGCTTTTCAACCGACAAGCCGATCGCGAGCAGGCGGCGATCGCTTCCGGCAGGGCCATCGAGTTCAAGTCCGATCGGCAATCTGCTGGTGGCGCCGAGCGCGATCGGGATCTGGATGCCGGGAATGCCGGCATTGCTGCCGGGGTCGGTGTTCTGGATGAACAGCCCGAAGTTCTCGAGGCTGCTGGAGTCGGGATTGGATGCGATTGCGACGCGCGGCGTGGTCGGGAAAGCGATGGCGTCGAGCCGATGATCGGCGAAGGTCCTGGCATAGAGCGCCTGTAGCGCCGGTCGTGCGGTCTTGATCGCCGCGTCGTAGATCGGCCTGGCATCGAGCAGTGTATTGTCCGGACCCGGCAATTTGCGCGGGATGACGAGGCCATCATAGGTGCCCTTCACGTCGGGGCTCGCAATCTCCTTCGCCAGCGCTTCGATGGTGAGGCCTGTGCCGGTGCGGGCGAGATAGCCGACCATGTCGTCATAGGCTTCATAGAGCGCGACCGGGAAGCCGACCTGGCCGTTGAGTTCGGCGAGCTGCGGCATCTCGACCTCGACGATCGTGACGCCGTGGGCCTTCATCCGCACGATAGCGGCCTGGAAGGCGGTTTCGGTATCGGCATCGAGATTGGTCAACATCGTCTTCACGACGCCGATCCGCACCTGCTTCAGGTCGGCCGGTAGGGCCGCCTCGCCATTCGTGATGACGCGATCGAGCAGTGCGACGTCGGCCATGGTCGCGGCCATCGGGCCTGCAGTGTCGCGCGTGTGCGAGATCGGGGCGATGCCTTCCTGTGGATAGCGGCCGACGGTCGGGCGCAGCGAGGCACATCCGTTCAGCGCGGCGGGCACGCGCACCGATCCTCCGGTATCGGTGCCGAGCCCGCCTGAGACGATCCGTGCGCCGATCGCCGTACCCGTGCCCGACGAGGAGCCGCCGGCGATCAGGTTGCGATCATAGGCGTTCCGCACGCCGAACTCGGTGCCGGTCTTGAACGCGGTGTTGTAGCCGGAGATGCCGAAGGCCAGCTCGTGCATGCTGGTCTTGCCGATGATGATCGCGCCCGCCGCGCGCAGCTTTGCCACGACCGGCGCATCGGCTTTCGGAACGTAATCTCTGAGTGCGGGTGTGCCAGCGCTACAGGGCAGTCCCGCGACCTCGATGTTGTCCTTGATCACAAGGGGCACACCGCCGAGCGGCTTGTCCTTGTCACCCGTTGTGTCGAATGCCGCGGCGGCCTTCAAGGCGCCGGCCTCGTCCAGCGTGACGAAGGCATTGAGATCGGCATTGGCCTTGGCGCGGGCAAGAGCCTCCGTTGTGAGCGCGGTACTCGTGACTGAACCGGCGCGGAGGGCGGCCGCGGCCTGGGTCAGGGTCAACTGGTCGAAATCCATGATGCGTCACCCGATTGGCGGGCAGCCGTCAGGGCGCCCTCCCGGGCATAGAGGCTGAAGCCTCGCCGGCTCCGCGTCAACCGGTGGCGCGCAGCTTTGCCGGCGGCGACGGGTGGAGTTCATTGAACAGCCGCTCGACCTCGATCTTCGCCTTTCCGATCGCGGCGTCCTTGACCGGGCCATAGCCGCGAATGTCCATCGGCGCTGTCGCGATTGCGACGAGACCTGGCAGATGTGCGGCATCGAGCCCGCCGAGGAACCGCTCGATCAAACCTTCATACCAGGCAATCAGCTCGCGCTCGGTGCGCCTTTCCCGGGTGTAGCCGAACGGATCGAACCGCGTGCCGCGCAGCCCCTTCAAGCGCGCGAGCACGGCGAGTGGCATCTGGATCCATTGGCCGAAGGCGCGCTTGCGCGGGCGCCCCCGTGCGTCGCGCCGCGACGGCAGGAAGGGCGGGGCGAGGTGATACTGGACGCTGAAGCCGTCCTCGAATTCGCGCTTCAGCTCGTCGAGGAATCCGCCCTGCATGTGCAGCCGCGCCACCTCGTATTCGTCCTTGTAGGCCATCAGCTTGAACAGGGCGCGTGCGACGGCCTCGGTCAGGGCCTCGCTGTTCAGGACAGCTTCGGCGCGGCGGACCCTTGCGACGGTCGCCCGGTAGCGCGCCGCATAGGCGTCGTCCTGATAGGTGGTGAGGAAATCGGCCCGACGGTCGATCATCTGGTCGAGCGTCTCGGCCTTGGGCGCATCGTCCACCCTCGGCAAAAAGTCCGGATCGACTGCGGCGACCCGGCCCCAGGCAAAGGCCTGCTTGTTGCGCTCGACGGCGACGCCGTTGAGCTCGATTGCACGCAGCAGCGCTTGCAGTGAGATCGGCACCAAACCGCGCTGCCAGGCAAAGCCCAGCATGATGATGTTGGCATAGACGGCATCGCCGAGCAGTCGTTCGGCCAGCGCATTGGCGTTGATGGTGCCGAGATTGCCCTCGCCGATGACTTGGCCGATGGCACGCAGGCGCGCGGGGGAGGCGAGATCGGCATCGCGGAAACGGACGACGTCGCCGGTCGGCATCTCCGCGGTGTTGATCGCGGCGCGCGTGCCGCGGCGGTAGGTGCCGGAGGCCTTCGGCGAGGAGCTGACGACGAGATCGCAGCCGATCAGCGCATCGGCTGCGCCCTGGTCGATACGGACCTGATGCAGCGCCGCGGGGCTCGAGGCGAGGCGGATATAGCTCAGCACGGGCCCGAATTTCTGCGCGAAGCCGGTGAAGTCGAGCACTGAGACGCCGCGGCCTTCGAGGTGCGCCGCCATGCCGATCAGCGCGCCGACAGTAATCACGCCGGTACCGCCGACGCCGGTCACCAGCAGGTCGTAAGAACGGTCGAGTGCCGCCGTCGCGGGCAACGGAAGTGTGGCGGTCCGACCAACCGCGTCGAGCTGGCTCGCGCTCTTCTTGCGACGCGTCGCGCCTTCGACGGTCACAAAACTCGGGCAGAAGCCGTTGAGGCAGGAAAAATCCTTGTTGCAGGTCGACAGGTTGATCTGGCGCTTGCGGCCGAACGGCGTCTCCTTCGGCTCGACGCTGAGGCAGTTGGATTCCACCGAGCAGTCGCCGCAACCCTCGCAGACGAGATCGTTGATATAGGCGAAGCGCTTCGGGTCGGCCATCTGCCCGCGCTTGCGCCGGCGTCGCTTCTCCGTGGCGCAGGTCTGCTGATAGATCAGGACCGAGACGCCGGGGACATCGCGCAGCTCGCGCTGCACGGCATCCATCTCCTCGCGCGGATGAAGGGTGACGCCGGCCGGCAGGTCGGCAGGCGAGAACTGTGCCGGATCATCCGACACCAGCGCGATGCGCGCCACACCTTCGGCGCGGACGCTGTGGGCGATGGCATGCACGCTGATGGGACCGTCGACCGGCTGGCCACCGGTCATCGCGACGGCGTCGTTGAACAGGATCTTGTAGGTGATGTTGGCCTTGGCGGCGATCGCCTGCCGGATCGCCATCGAGCCGGAGTGGTAATAGGTGCCTTCGCCGAGGTTCTGAAAGATGTGCTTGTGGCCGGTGAAGCGTGACGAAGCCGCCCAGTTGACGCCTTCACCGCCCATCTGGATCAGTGACGAGGTCTCGCGGTCCATCCAGCTTGCCATGAAGTGACAACCGATGCCGGCCAGCGCCTTGGAGCCTTCAGGTACCTTTGTTGACGTGTTGTGCGGGCAACCCGAGCAGAAATACGGGGTGCGCGTCGCGCCCGAGACGTTGATGGTGCGTGCGGCCTCCGGCATCAGAGCGGCCGCGCGTGCGGCGAGATTGAGGCCTGGAAACATCGGATCAAGCCGGCGCGCCAACACGCCCGCCAGCGCGCGGGGCGACAATTCGCCGATCCAGGAGATCAGCCTTGCCCCGGTTTCGTCGTGCTTGCCGACCATGCGCTCCGGCTTGCTGCCAGGATAGTCGTAAAAATATTCCTTGAACTGGCTCTCGATAATGCCGCGCTTCTCCTCGACCACGAGGATCTCGCGCTTACCCTTCACAAAATCCATGGCGTCATGCAGCGCCAGCGGCCAGACCATGCCGACCTTGTAGACGTCGATGCCGATGCTGCGGCAGGCGCCTTCATCAAGGCCCATCAGCCGCAGCGCCTCCATCAGGTCCAGATGTGCCTTGCCCGTGGTGACGATGCCGTAGGTCGCGTCCGCAATGTCGTAGATGTGACGGTCGATCGGATTGGCCTTTGCGAAGGCGTAGACCGCGTGCTTCTTCGCCTCCAGCCGCTCCTCGATCTGCGGGCCCGGCAAATCAGGCCAGCGATAATGCAGGCCGCCTGGCGGCGGCGTGAACTCCGGCGTGCGGAAGTGACGCGGCGGCTGCAGCGCGACGGAGGCGCCCGACTCGACGATCTCCGAGATCGCCTTGAAGCCGACCCACATGCCGGAGAAGCGACTCAGTGCATAGCCATATTCGCCGAACGCGAGATACTCGCCGACGCTCGCGGGATGCAGCGTCGGCATGAACCAGCTCATGAAGGCGACGTCAGACTGGTGCGGCATCGAGGAGGAGACACAGCCATGGTCGTCGCCGGCGACCACCAGCACACCGCCATGCGGCGAGGAGCCGTAGGCATTGCCATGCTTCAGCGCATCGCCGGAGCGGTCGACGCCGGGTCCCTTGCCGTACCAGAGCCCGAACACGCCATCGACCTCGCGATCTCCCTGCGTCTCGACCTGCTGCGAGCCGAGTACCGCGGTCGCGGCGAGGTCCTCGTTGACGGCGGGCAGAAACTCGATGCGGTCTCGCTTCAGCCGCTCCTGGATGCGCCAGAGCTCGAGGTCGATGCCGCCGAGCGGCGAGCCGCGATAGCCTGAGATGAAGCCGGCCGTGTTGAGCCCCGCGGCCCGGTCGCGCCTGACTTGGTCGAGCGCGATGCGAACGATGGCCTGTGTGCCCGTAAGGAAGACGCGGCCGTGTTCGCGATCGTAGCGATCGGAGAGTTCGTAGGGGTCGAGTGACGGAAAGGCGTCCATGCGGACCTCCCGCGGCATCCTTGCCGGATGAGCGGAGGGTAGGCCCTGATGGTTGGTAGGTCTTACCTATCTTTCCTAGCTGCAAGCTGATTCTGGTAAATTATCCCGGATTCCGCTATCATGCGGTAGAATACACCAGATTGAGCCGATCGATGATCGAAGACCAGGACACCCGGATTCTCGCGCACCTCCAGAAGGACGGCCGCGCCACCAACCAGCAAGTGGCGGACGAGGTCGGCATGTCCACCTCTGCCTGTTGGCGCCGAGTGCGCGCGCTGGAGGAGGCCGGCATCATCCAGGGCTACGCGGCGCTGGTCGCGCGCGAGCAGGCGGGCTTTGCGATGTCAGCCATTCTCCACGTCTCACTGGAGCGGCATGACGCAAAGTTCGTCGACGAATTCGTCGCGCGGGTAACCAAGCGCCGCGAGGTGCTGGAGTGCTTTGCGACCACGGGCGACGCCGATTATCATTTGCGCGTCGTCGTGCAGGACATGGCGGCCTACAACCGCTTCCTCGACGAGTTCATGTTCCGCATTCCCGGCATCCGCTACGTCCGCAGCAACGTGGTGCTGAAGGAGATCAAGTCGAGTGTGGCGCTGCCGTTTTGATTCCCGAGAGGTGCCGTAGGGTGGGCAAAGCGAAGCGTGCCCACGATCTTTCACGACGGAAAAAGATGGTGGGCACGGCGCAAGAGCGCCTTTGCCCACCCTACGGCACCGGTGCTGCGGGGCCGCTAGCGCCCCTCCCGCACAAACCTGTTCCGCAACGTCCCGACACCGGTGATGTCGATCTCCACGATATCGCCGTGCTTGATGTCGGGCGAGGCACCGTCCGTGCCCATCCAGATCACGTCGCCGGGCCATAAGGTAAAATACTTGGTCAGTTCGACCAGGAACGGCACCACGCCGAAGATCATGTCGTTGGTCGCGAAGCGGTTGGTCTCGTTGCCGTTGACCCGGACCACCGTTTCCATCTGTTCGAGATCGGCCTCGGTCTCGATCCACGGTCCCATCGGCTTGAACGTGTCGGCGTTCTTCGAGCGCCACAGGCTGCGGTCGGCCTTCTGCCAGCTGCGCTCGCTGACGTCGTTGCCGACAGTGTAGCCGAACACGCAATCCATCGCGTTGTCCTCCGTGAGATGCTTCACCTTCTTGCCGATGACGACGACGAGCTCGCCCTCGTAATGGATTTTCTCCGTCGCAAAGGACGGGATCACGACGTCCTCGTCATGTGCGATCAGCGCGTTCTGGGCGCGATAGCCGATCTCGGGACGGTCAGGCACGGCCGGCACGGTGCCGGCCTTGTCGGCGGCTTCCTTCAGGTGCTTGAGGTAGTTCAAGCCGACGCAATAGAAGGTGCGGGGGATCAGTGGCAACTCGATCTTCACGTCCGACAGCGAATGCGTGCGCGAGCTGCGTTGCCATTCGTCGAAGGGATCGCCTTCGACTGCGATTACCTTGTCGTCCTCGATGATTCCCCACGAGGTCTTGCCTGCATCAGTAAATTTCAGCCAGCGCATGCCAAGTCCTCGTTGCTATTCCGCGGCATCGCGCGGCAGCACCTTCCAGGCGCCGGCCGCGGGCCGCTTCAGTCCGAGATTTTCGCGCAGCGTCTTGCCGCGATAGTCTTTTTGAAACAGTCCGCGGCGTTGCAGCTCCGGGACGACATGCTGGACGAAATCGGCGTAGGAGCCGGGCACATAGGTCGCCGCGATGACAAAGCCGTCGCAGCCGCGCTCGACAAACATCTCCTCGAGCTTGTCCGCGATCTCCTTGGGGCCGCCGATCATTGCGTCCTGCACTTGCCCGCGGCCGGAGAAAGTGACGAAGTCGCGCGCGCTCGGATTGCTCTTGCCCGAATTCTTCAGCACGCCGTCGCGGATGCCCAGAATACCCTGCATGCTCTTCAGCTCGTCAGTGGTCAGCGGCTCGTCGAGATCCTTGGAGGCGAAGTCGTAGTTGAGCGCTTCGGCAAGCAGCGACAGCGCGTCGATCTGGAGCGGCAGCTTGTTGATCAGCGCCATCCTGTCCTCGGCTTCCGCCTTGGTCGCGCCACAGACCGGCGTCGTCAAATTGCAAAGGAACATCTCATCAGGATCGCGGCCGGCCTTGGCGGCCTCGTTGCGCACGGACGCATAGCCGTCCTTGGCGCCCTGAAGATTGCGCGCGGCGGTGAAGATCACCTCGCCCCACCGCCCGGCAAAGCGCTGGCCTCGGCCCGATGCCCCGGCCTGGATGATCACGGGATGGCCTTGCTGCGAACGCGGCACGGTGAACGGCCCGCGTGACTTGAACGCCGCGCCCTTGTGGTCGAGCCGCTTCACCTTGGTCGGATCAGCAAAGCGGCCGGTCTTCTTGTCCATGATGAGCGCGCCGTCTTCCCAGGTGTCCCAATGGCCGAGCACGACCTCCATGAATTCGTCGGCCTTGTCGTAGCGGGAATCATGTTCTGGATGGGAGTCGCGCCCCATGTTGAGCGCCTCGCCGTCGTTGAGCGAGGTGACGACGTTCCAGCCGGCGCGTCCGCCGGACATGAGATCGAGCGTCGCGAAGCGGCGGGCGACGTCGAACGGTTCGTAATAAGTGGTCGAGCACGTCGCGCCCAGCCCGAGCTTCTCGGTGACCATGCCCATCGTGGTCACCACGATCAGCGGATCCATCTTCACGCAGCGGATGCCGTATTCGACGGTATGGGCGTGGTCGTTGCCGTAGCGGTCCGGCATCGCCAGGCGGTCGTCGAAGAAGGCCATGTGGAACTTGCCGGCTTCGAGAATTCTGCCGATCTCCTGATAATAGTCCGCCGACATCGAATCGTCGCGCGAATCCGGATGCCGCCAGGAGCTCGGCAGGTTGGTGCAGTTCTGCGCCTGGAGAAAGCCGACCAGGACCATCTGTCGATTCATGCTGCTGTTCTCCTGATGCCGTCAGGCCAGATCGAGGACGGTGTCGAGCCGGTATTCCCGCGCCAGCGCGCGCAGCCTTTCCCAGGTGGCATCCTCGATCTCGATGCCGTCGCGCAGGCGCTGCTGCTCGCGCAGGCCCTCGATCTCGCCGGGATAGTAGACGCCTTTGCTGCCCTCTGACGGCGGCGTCGATTTCAGATAGCGCGCGAACTCGGCGACCTCGCGCTTGAACTCCTGCAGCGGGCGGAATGCGGCGACATTGAACACCGCCATGAAGCAACCGTCATTGTGTCGCCCCGTCGGCTCGACGCCGAAGCCGAGGCCGGTGAGGAGGCCGCACAGCACCTCGACCATCGCAGCAAGGCCGCTGCCTTTGTAACCCTCGGTGCCGCCGAGCGGCAGCAGCGCGCCGCCCTTGCGGTATTGGGTCGGATCGGTGGTGTGCCGTCCCTCGGCATCGATGATCCAGCCCGTCGGAATCTCCTCGCCGCGCGCGACCGCGAGCTGGATCTTGCCGGCCGCGACAGCTGAAGTCGCCATATCCAGATAGAACGGCGCATCGAGATCGGACGGCACGGCAATCGAGATCGGGTTGGTGCCGAGCCGCGCCTCCTTGCCGCCGAACGGCGCCACGTGCTTCGGCGAGCGGCCGGAATCCGCCGTGGCAATCCCGATCATGCCTGCGCGCATCGCCATCAAGGGGTAGGCGGCGAGGCGGCCGACGTGGCTTTGCCGGAACACGGTGCAGGCAGCGACATTCGCCGTCCTGGCTTTGTCGATCGTCAGCGCCATCGCCTTGGCGTTGACGTGGAAACCAAAGCCCCAATGGCCGTCGATCACGGTCGTGGTCGGCGATTCCTGGACCACGGTCCATTTGGCGCCGGGAACGATGTGGCCGGCCTTGATCCGGTCGATATAGGTGGGAACGGCGATCACGCCGTGGGAATCATGGCCGGCGAGATTGGCATTGACGCAGCCGACCGCGACGGCATCGGCTTCTTCCTCGGAGGCTCCGGCGGCGCGGAGTAGGGCGGCGCTGACGCGCGTGAGGCGATCGGCCGTGACGATCGGCATGGCGTTCCCCGGGGTCTTTGCCCTTGGCGGGCACTGATTGTTGGAGGCCATCGTCTCAAAGCGCGGCAGCGATATCAATCTCCCGTAAACCAATACAGGGCTGCAAATTCGTAAAGAGATCGCGCCTCTCGCTGAGGATTCGTCCCGCGCGGCGGTATTTTCGGTAGTTTACCCGGGGTCGTTCGCAGCTCGTTCACTTTGATCGATTGTTTGCAGCGCGCAATAACCACCACTTAGGCGATGGCCCCTCATAAAGTCACCCGGGAGAAATAGGCAGAAATGCCCGGGAGCTGAGATCGTGCCGACGACACTCGCGCGCACATTTGCGGCGTTGAGCGCCATCAACGAAGCGATCCTCTATGCGAAATCGCCGGACGAGCTGTACCAGAAGGTCTGCAACGCCGGGTTTTCGAGCGGGGATTTCTTGGCTGTCGCCGTGTTTCTGGTCGGAGCGGACGACCGGCGGCTCCATTTTGCGGCCGGCTGTGGCGATGACATTGCGCGGCTGCGCTCGATCGAGATCACGACGGATGCCGGCACACCCGAAGGCTCGGGCGTCGGCGGCGAGGCATTTCGCGATCAGAAACTGTGCGTCAGCAATGATTATCTGAACGACCCGCGTTCGCTGGCGTGGCGTCAGGGTGCAGCTTCCGCCGGCATCGGCGCGGCTGCGGCGCTGCCGCTGCTCTGCAACGGCAAGAGCGTCGGCGTGCTCTACGTGACCCGCCGCGAAGCCGGCTCGCTGAACGAGCAGATGGTGTCGCTGTTCGAGCGCATGTCGGCCAACATTTCCTACGCTCTGGACAATTTCGCCCGCGAAACAGCGCGGCAGACCAGCGAACGGGCGACCCGGCGGCTCAACCGCATGTTCGGCGCCATCAGCGCCACCAACGAAGCCATCCTGCGCGCCAAGACCGAGCAGGAGCTCTACCAGCTCGTGTGTGACGCCTCCGTTCACGGGGGCAAGTCGCTGGCGACCATCGTGTTGCTCCGCGAACCGGATTCGCATTGGATGAGTCCGGTCGCGTCCACCGGCCAGAACCTCGCACTGATCACCCAGGCGCGCTATTCGATTGATCCGGAGAATCCCTACGGCAAGGGACTATCCGGTGAGGTGTTCCGGACGCAGAAGGCCATCGTCGAGGACGATCTCGCCAGCCGCACCAGAGGCACGCCGTGGGAGCAGGCCAACGTCAACACTGGCGTTGCCGCCTGCGTGGTCGCGCCGCTGATCAGGCACGGTGAAAGTGTCGGCGTGCTCCTGTTCTTCATCAGCCGCTCCTGGGCCAAGGACGAGGAGATCGTCGCGCTCCTGCTGCGTATGGCGGAGAACGTCTCGTTCGCGATCGATAATTTCGGCCGCGAGTCCGAGAAGGCCAAAATCGCCGCCGAAGAGGAACGGCTGGCACGCATGTATGCGGCGCTCAGCGCCACCAACGAGGCGATCCTGCGGGCGCGGTCGCGCGCCGATCTGTTCGACCTCGTCTGCGAGGCGACGGCGAAGGGCGCCAAGTTCACTTCGGCCAACATCGCCCTGGTCGACCCTCACGCCGGGCTGCTGCGCGTCGTCGCCTGTTACGGACCGAACGCCGACCACGTTCGCAACTTCAAGTTATCCATCTCCGAGCAGGTGCCGGAAGGGCGCGGACTGACCGGCACCGCGTTCCGCACGCGCCAGCCCGCCGTCAGCAACGACGTTCTCGCCGACGAGCGCATCGCGCCCTGGCACGCCAGCGCCCGCCGCAACGGGATCGCGTCCTCTGCCGCGTTGCCGCTCTTCAACGGCGACCAGGTCGAAGGCGTGTTCCTGTTCAACTCCCCGGAGTGCGGCACGTTCACACCCGAATTCGTCGAATTGCTGCGCAAGCTCCAGGCCAACGTCGCCTTCGCACTGGAAGGCTTCGATCGCGCCGAGGAGAAGGCGCAGGTAGACAAGCAGCGCAATCGCCTGAGCGGAATGTTCGAAGCGCTCAGCGCAACCAATGAAGCGATTATGCGCGCCAAGACGCGCGAGGACCTGTTCGAGGCCGCGTGCCAGGCAGCTATTCTCGGCGACGTGTTCGCGTCGGCAACGATCGGCATCATCGACGAGGAAAACGAGCTCGTCCGCGTCGTCGCGGTGAAGGGGCGCCTGCAGCAGCAGATGGTTGGACGGACCTGCAACATTTCCGCCGACCATCCCGAAGCCAAGGGGATCATCGGCACCTCGCTCCGGACCCGCCGGCCCAGCGTCATGAACGACTATCTGAACGAGCCGCGGTCGGCATATTGGCGGGCGAAGGCGATCGAGGACGGAACGCGGGCCGCCGCCAGCTTCCCGCTTCTAAAGGCGGGCCAGGAGCCCATCGGCATCCTGCTTTTCCTCGCGCCCGAGGAGGACACATTCACGCCCGATCTGGTCGAACTGCTCGGGCGCCTTGCCGAAAACGTCTCCTTCGCGCTCGACAATTTTGACCGTGCCGAGGAAAAGGCCCGCACCGAGGCGCAGAAAGAGCGCCTGACGCGCATGTTCGCGGCTCTGAGCGCGACCAACGAGGCGATCATGCGGGCGAAGTCGCGCGCCGAGCTGTTCGATCTCGTCTGTCTCGCGGCCTCGAACGGTGCCAAGTTCACGTCGACGACCATCGCGCTGGCCAGGGCCGACAGCGACCAGCTGGAGATCGTGGCGAGTGCCGGGCCATCTTCCAACACCACGCGGAACGTTCGCCTCTCGATCGACCCCGAGCGGCCCGAAGGACGCGGGATGAGCGGCACGGCGTTCCGCACGCGCCGGCCCTGCATCAGTAACGATTATCTCAATGACGATCGCGTCAGCGCATTCCACGCCGTCGTCCGCGGCGACGGCGCGCGATCTGGCGCGGCATTTCCGCTCATCGTGCACGATCAGGCCGTCGGCGTCATGATCTACATGTCGACCGAGCCGGCTACTTTCACGGCCGAATTCGTCGAGCTGTTGCAACGTCTCGCCGACAACGTGTCCTTCGCGATGGAGAATTTCGATCGCGCCGACGAGAAGAAGGAGGCGGACGAGCGGATCGAGTACCTCGCCTCGCATGACAGCTTGACGGACCTTCCGAACCGCGAGACCTTCAACGGGCTTTTGCGCGAGGCGATCGAAACTGCAGAGCGCCACGACCACCGTTTCGCGGTGCTGTTCATCGATCTCGACCGCTTCAAGGTCATCAACGATTCGCTCGGCCATGAGGCCGGCGACCTGCTCCTGCTCGAAGTCGCCAACCGCTTGCGCGGCGCGCTGCGGGAAAGCGACGTGGTGGCGCGCCTCGGCGGCGACGAGTTCGTGGTGATCCTGGACCGGTGCGGCGAGATCGACGACGTCCAGCGCATCGCGACCGGGCTGCTCGCGGCACTCGCCGAGCCCATGGAGCTCGCCGGACACGAGTGCCACACCACGGCCTCGATCGGTATCGCGATGTATCCGGCCAACGGCTCCGATGCGCAGACCTTGACCAAGAACGCCGACATGGCGATGTACCTGGCCAAGGAGGACGGCAAGAACGGCTACCGCTTCTTCTCCAAGGAGGTGAAGACGCAGTCGATCGAGCGGCTGTCGCTGGAGAGCGCGCTGCGCCGTGCGCTGGAGCGCGAGCAGTTCTCGCTGAACTACCAGCCCAAGGTCGACATGGAGACCGGCCAGATCACCGGCGTGGAAGCCCTGCTGCGCTGGACGCATCCCGATCTCGGCAACATCTCGCCGGCTCAGTTCATTCCGCTCGCCGAGGAAACCGGCCTGATCGTGCCGATCGGCCGCTGGGTGCTCAACGAGGCCTGCGCGCAAGCCATGGCCTGGCAGCGCCGCGGCCTGTTGCCGTTGTCGATGGCGGTCAATTTGTCGCCGCGGCAGTTCGCCGACGAGCATCTGTTGCAGGACGTCGACGAGGCGCTGGCGGCCAGCGGCATGTCGCCGGTGCTGCTCCAGCTCGAAGTCACCGAGAGCATGATGATGCGCAATGTCGGCCGCGCGCTCAAGGTGCTCGATGCCATCCAGAGCCGCGGCATCCGCCTCGCCATCGACGATTTCGGCACCGGCTATTCGTCGATGTCGCTGATGAAGCACTTCCCGATCGACACCATCAAGATCGACCGCTCCTTCGTGCGCGACCTGCCGCAGGATTCCGAGGACCAGGCGATCGCGCAGGCCATCATCAGCATGGGCAAGGCGCTCGGCATGACCGTCGTCGCCGAAGGCGTCGAGAACGTCGAGCAGGAGGCATTCCTGCGCACCCATGGTTGCGACGAGATGCAGGGCTTCCTGATCTCGAAGCCGCTGCCGGCCAAGCAGATGGCCGAGCTGCTGCGGCCGATGGTCCTGCCTGTCGCGCCGCCGCTCCAGCCGGAGCCGGACGTCGCCGTCACGAAAGCCGCGGCGTCACGGCTGAAACGCGCTGTCGTCTGACGGCTGCGGGTGCAGCTCGCGGACGTCGTGCTCCCCGACCTCGGCCTTGCTCGGAAAATCCTGAGGCCCCGTCAGCGACGTCTGCTCGACGAACAGCGCGAGAATCGCGTGCGCGCCCTCGGCGAAGCTCGCACCCTCGTTCAAACCGAGTTCGGCGCACCATGGGCTACTCATCTGCTCCTGGTCGTCGAACACCGCCATGGCAGGTCCCCACCACCAGGCGGGCGCAGGGGAGCGCTCGTCCGCAGGCACAATGTGCCAGCGGGCAAACTCCTCCATCACGCGCTCGAACTCCAGGCGGGCGGCCTGATGCATTCGTTCCATGCTCCCAGGAATCCGCGACCGATGACAGGCTTTCGCGCCGAAATGATCGTGACCTGACGCTCGGAAAAATCGGCTCGCTCAATCGGCCGAGCATGCATGCCGGCATCGTCGCCGGCAGCGAAGGCCCAGTCTAGCCGTTCACGCCTTCGCCGAGCAAGGCGCGAGCGCCCCGATTGCCTAACGCGGTCTGAACGGATGCGCCTTCTGGTGCCAGGCCCAGGCGGTGCGGATGACCGTCGCCAGGTCGGAATGGCCAGGCACGAAGTTCAGCACCTTTCGCGCAGCGGAGGGGTCTGCGACCAGATAAGTCGGATCGCCGGCGCGGCGCGGCTTGACGGTGTGCGGCACCTCGCGGCCGGTCTCCTGCCTGATCGCGTTCAGGATCTCGCGCACGGAAAAGCCGGAGCCGGTGCCGAGATTGAAGCTGCCGCCGGCATGCCCCTCTTCCAGCAGCTTCAGGGCCGCGACATGCGCCGCGGCGAGGTCGGTGACGTGGATGTAGTCGCGGATCGCGGTTCCGTCGGGCGTGTCGTAGTCGTCGCCGAACACCGCGAAGTCGACATGGCCCTGCAGCGCCATCATGGCGCGGGGAATGAGGTGGGTTTCATTGTCGCGCAGCTCGCCGATGCCGCCGGCCGGATCGGCGCCGCTGGCGTTGAAATAGCGCAGGCAGAACGCGCCGAAGCCATAGGCCGAGCGATAATCGGCGAGCATCCGCTCGATCATCAATTTCGATGCGCCATAGGGATTGATCGGCATGCAGGGAAAGTCTTCCGGCAGCTCCTTGGAATCGGCATTGCCGTAGACGGCGCCGGTCGAGGAGAACACGATGCGATGGCAGCCTGCGTTGCGCATCGCCTGCAACAGCGACAGCGTGCCCTGAACGTTGTTGATGTAGTATTTCTGCGGATCGGTCATGGACTCTCCGACCAGGCTCGCTGCCGCGAAATGCATCACCGCCGTGATTTTGTGGTCGGCGAAGGCGCGTGCCAGCGCCGTGCCGTCGAGCAGATCGCCCGTCACCAGGGGGCCGGCAACGAAGCTGCGATGACCTGTCGAGAGATTGTCATAAACGACGGGCTGGTAGCCGGCGGCGGTCAATGCGCGGCAGGCATGCGAGCCAATATAGCCCGCGCCCCCGGTGACGAGGACGGTCGGTCGGTCGGTCATATCGTCTTCTGCTCTTCTCTTAGCGGAGGGGCCGGTTGCGGCTGAAGAGAAGATAGAGCGCGCGGGGGTTGGTGGTCAAATAGCGCCAGAACAGGCGACGCGGCTCGAGCAAGGTGCGCCAGGCCCATTCGAGTCCGATCTTCTGCATCCATTGCGGCGCGCGGGAACGGCTGCCCGACAAAAAGTTGAACAGGCCGCCTGATGTCTTGATAACGCCAACATTGGTCAGGTACGGCGTGAATTCCTCCACGAATGCCTGCTCGTTGGGCACGCCGAGCGCGACCCACAGATAGTCCGGCGCAAGCGCGTTGATCTCCTCGACCTTGGCGCGCAGCGCCTCGCCTCGCAGATAGCCGTGGCTGCGTCCGATGATCTTGAGGTTCGGATACATCTTCTGGACGTTCTCGACCGCCACGATGTTTTCGGCCTCGCTGGCGCCGAACATGTAGAAAGTGCGGCCGACCGCTTCCGCCTTGCGCGCGACGACGTGGAACAGGTCCGTGGTCGCGACGCGCTCGGGCAGGGGAAACCAGGATTGCAGCCTTGAAGCCGCCACCAGCGGCTGGCCGTCGGCGTTGATTAGGTCGGCGGCGCGGAACAGGCGCTCGGTCTGCGGTTCCGTCGAGCAGCGCGCCAGCACCTCGCCATTGGCCGAGGTCAGGAACAACGGACGGCCGATGCGATTGTCGGGATCGGTCGCTTCGATCATGAAATCGGCGGTCGCTTCCAGATCGATCGCGGCCATGCGGAGCCCGCCGACGGTGATTCGCGGCACGTCGGCCGTTGCTGCCCGTCCGTCGAGGTTGACGCGACGCTCAAGCATATTGTCTGCCTCGCTGGCGCGTTTGGATTGCAGGGGTGAGCTCGTCCAGCACGACGCCGACGAGCTTGCGCTCAGCGCGGCCCAGCGCGGTCAGGATCTCTTCCAGGCTGTCGTTGATGTCGAGGCTGGTCGGCAGCACCGCCACCAGCGCGTCGGTGTCGTCCAGCAGCTTTCGGCCGCCGGCAAGAAGCGGCATCACGGGGCCGTCGAGGATCACGAGGTCATAGCCGCCCGCGGCGCGCGCCTGCGCAATCGCCTTGCGGATCGCATCGGTGGCCTTGCCGGCGTCGCCCTCGCCGGCCGGCAGCACCGAAATGCCGTTGACCGTCCTGATCTCGCGTGCGGCCTTGCTGCCGATCGAGAGCCAGCCGAGCCTGCTCGGTTCGTTCCTGCCGGGGCGGCTGACCTTGTTCGAGAGTGCGTGGGCCTGATGGTCGGCATCGATCATCAGCACGCGGGCGCCGTCGCGCGCAGCCGCAAGCGCGAAATTCAGCGCGATCACGCTGCGTCCGGTGGTGTCGCCGGCGCCGACGAGCGCGATGACCGGCATCGCCTTGTCGCCGGCGCGCCGGGCTACGGCAGTGCGCATATCGCGCCAGGCGTTGAGCAGCTTCGTCAGCGGAAAGCCGGGCCGCAATGTCGGCCAGCCCAGCCGGGTAAGGTCGACGCCGCCGCCGGTGGCGAGAATGGCTCCGAGCGTGTGGATGACGTCGGCCTCCTGGAGGCGCGCGATCAGCGGCTTTTCGATCAGGGGCTTTTCGACCATCGCAGGCTGCAGCGATGGCGCGGCAAGTTCTGGCAGGGCCTGCGCCACTTCCTGAGGTCGCGAGACCTGAGGAGATTGCGGAGCTGCCGGAGCCGGCAATACCTCGGGAGCGCGCGTTCTCTCCGGCGCCGGCTCGCGCTCACGGCGGACTGGCGCAGGCGCCGGTGCGCCGACGAGCAGGAGTTCGACCGCGGCGAACCAGCTTGACGCCGCGAGCGCGCCGAAGATGAAGCCGATCATGGCGAACAGGCTCATCGCGGGCGGGAACGAGCGCCGCTGCGGCACCGTCGCTTCGCCGATGACGCGGGCCGCCGAAGTGTTCAGCGTCTCCTGCTCTTCGGTCTCGCGCGAGCGCTTGAGGAAGGATTGATAGACGTCGCGGCTGGCATCGGCCTCGCGCTCGAGCTCGCGCAGGCGGACGGCGGCCTGGCTGAGCTGCACGCTCTGCCGCTTCTGCGCCTCCATGGCCCGGTTGAGCGAGGCCTCATAGTCGCGGGCGCGCGTCAGATCGTTCTTGGCCGACTGGGCGAAGCGATCGATCTCCTCGCTGATGGTGCGCTTGAGATCCTCGACCTGCTTCTCGGTCTGGCGCAGTGCCGGATGGCGCGGCCCGAGCTCGCCGGCCTGCTCAGCATATTTCTTGCGTGCATCGGCATATTGCGCGCGCAGGTTCGCGATCGTCGGCGATTGCAGCGCCTCCGGGATCGCGCCGGCGTCGGCCGCGGTACGGCGGCTCGCCTCGATCTGGTCGAGCCGCGCCTGGGCATCCATCGTCGCCGCGCGGGCCGCGGAAAGCCGCTGGTTGCTGGCGGAAAGCTGCTGATCGCTGATCAGCGCATCCTGGGTGCCGACGAAATTGTTCTGGGCCTTGTAGGTGGCGAGCGCGGTCTCGGCGTTGCGCAGCCGCTCGCGCAGCTCCTTGAGGCGGCCGGAGAGATCGTTGGTGGCGCGCCGTGCGGCCGAAGCCTGCGAGTTGCGGGACTCGGCGAGATAGGCATTGGTCAGCGTGTTGGCGAGCGTCGCCGCCTTCGCCGGATCCGTCGACCAGACCTCGATGTCGACGATGAAGCTCTTTTCGGTCTTGCGGATCGTGATGTGCCTGTTCAGCGCCTCGAGCGCCGCAAGCTGCACCTCCTTGTTGTCCGCAGCGGAGGGAGCGCGGGGCTGCAGACCGATCAGGCCGAGCAGCGACGACATCAGGCTCTGGCCGTCGCTGCCGCCGCCGAATTCCGGGTCCTTGTCGAGACCCGTCTGCTGGATCACCTTGAGCAGTACGCTGTTGGAGGTGATCAGCCGCGCCTGGCTCTCCACCACCATGGCCATGCCGGAGACGTCCTGCGCGCGCGGCGTGAGCTCGCGATCGACGAGCTGAAGCTCGCGCGGATCGACATAGAGCTGGGCGGTGGCGGTGTAGCGGGGCGTCAAGCTCTTGCCCACGGTAACGGCGAGCGTTGCACCGAGCAGGGCAGCCGCGGTAATCGCGATCTTGCGTCGCCAGAGCAAATTGGCGAGCTCCAGCACGTTGAAGCCGGCCTGGGGCCTCTGTTGCGGCGACTCCGGTCTGGCCCGATCTATCGGCTGGTTATAGTCAAGCATGATCCCCAGCTTTCATTCCAAATGCCGCAGGCTGAGGGGCTACTCTTCGCTCTACGCCATGCACCCGGGATATAGGTGCCCAATCAACGCAACAGGGAAAATTAACCATACTCATTGAGGGACTATTCACCGAAATGGCAAACAAAGCGTTTAAGCGCATGCCACTCCGCAGTGCGTCCTCGTGACGCCAGCGATGCCGGGGCTCCCTGGAGATTAACGGTTCGTTACCGCGCGCGGCATGGCTGCGAAGCTCCGCCTGTTCTGCAATGGGCCGCGCGCGCGCCATGATCGTCAGCTCTTCCGCAGGATGACGTGATAGTCGCCGCGACGGACGTCGGTCCCGCGCGAAAGCATGGTATTCAGCACGGCGGCGCCGGCGTCCACGAGCGCCGCGAACAGCGGCTTGCTCCGGCGCATCTCGGGATAGCGCGGACTCTCGACCTCGCGGCGGTAGATCATCTCAAGGCCGTTGGCGGCCGCGAAGGCTTCGAGCCGGGGCAGCGTCACCAGCGGATGGAAGAAGGTCGGGAACGGCGGCTCGCCGGGCATGCCGGCATCCTTGATGCCGCGGATGTGCCGGTAGAACCAGACGTGAAACCAGTGCGGCGAATATTTGGTGACGACGCCGGAGAGCGAGCGGGGATTGGGCGCGCCGATCAAGATCATGCCGCCGCGCTTGAGCGCATCGCGGAAATTCAGGAGCGCGGCGTCGACGTGGGGCAGATGCTCGATCACGTTGTAGCAGATCACGAGATCGAAGGTCTCGCGCTCGAAGCGGTAGGTCTGCACGTCGCCGAGGATAGCCTCGTCCGCGTAGGTGTTGTTGCGGACCTGGTCCTCGTCGATGTCGACGACGGTGACCTTGCTGCGTCCAGGCAATTCCGGCGGCAGGACGCTGCACGAGCCGCCGCCGGCTTCATAGATGGCGAGCTGGCCTTGCGGCAGTTCGCGCCGCAGCACGTCGTGAACGGCGAGCAGGCTGTCGCGCGCTTCGCCCGGGACGAGATCGTGAAGCGCCTGGACGGGTGCCGCGGCCGCGGGGATCCGGATCGCCGTGGCTGTCGCAAAATCGATCGTGGCTGGCTTGTTCATATTTTCTGACCGCGCTTGTTCTATTCAAATTTACAGGAAAAATATCGCGAGCCCGAAGAGCAAATCTGATGCCGCGCCGTCTCACCGGTCGCAGTGCTTACGGTCGGGTTAATGCGCATGCGCATTAACTACGGCATTGTTCATGTTGGGTCTTGATCGACGCGTGGACCGCGAATTGCAGTACCACGTGCGCATGATTTCGCGGGAGAAACAGGCGAAAGCGGTTAAACGCATGATGTTGTCTTGGGACGGTCGGGAGACTGGCGTGAGGCGCAGGCACGCGCCATCAACAGGCCGTTCGTTTTGGGACGCATCTGTCCCGCGACGATGTGCCGTCGCGGGACGTACGAATGAAGCAGGGCTTTTTCAATATATCTCGGACATCTAGAACGGCATGACATTGATCCCGACAGACCTGTCTGCCACGCGTATCGCGGATGCCGTGCGCGATCCCAACCGGGAGATCGTGGCGAGCTCCGCGGTCATCGACCTGTCGGTCGGTATCGTCGTCTGCATTCCCTGCTTCCGCCGTCCGCAGCATCTGCGGTTGACGCTGGAGTCGCTGGCGAACCAGCGGACCCCGCGTTCATTTGCCGTCGTCATGGTCGAGAACGATGCCGCGCAGCGCGAGAGCGCGCCGGTTGCCGCGGAGTTTCTGGCCGCCGGCAGGCTGCAGGGCGTCTGCCTCGTCGAGAAGCGGCAGGGCAATTGCCAGGCGATCAATGCTGCGTTCGAGACGGCGCAGGCACTGTTTCCTGCCGCAACCCGCTTCCTGATGATCGACGACGACGAGATCGCGTCAAGCGACTGGCTCGAACTGATGGTCCGCACCGCGGAGGCGACCGGCGCCGACGTGGTCGGCGGGCCGGTGCTGCCGGTGTTCGACGACGACAGCAAGCCGTGGCTGTCGCGTCATCCCGCCTTCTGTCCCGCCTACGACTATTCCGGCGCGGTGCCGCTGATCTATGGCTGCGGCAATTGTCTGATCACGCGCGCGGCCTTCGAGCGGTTCGACCGTCCCGCCTTCGACCTGCGCTTCAATTTCCTCGGCGGCGGCGATTGCGATTTCTTCGTGCGGTGCCGTGATGCCGGCATGATCTTCCACTGGACGGCGGAGGCCGTCATCACCGAGACCGTGCCGCAAAGCCGCACCAGCCTCGGCTGGATCGCCAAGCGTGGCCTGCGCATCGGCGCGATCAATTATCGCGTGCAGTACAAGGCCGCGCAGAGCGCGGCGGCGCGGGCGCGGGTGTTCGTACAGATGCTCGGACGGTTGCCGCTCTCGCTGGTTCGGTCCGCAGGTCTGCTGACGTCGTCGAAGGCCGTCGTCGCGATGCACCCCGTGATGGTCGCGTTCGGCTCGATGCTCGCCGCGTTCGGGATCGAGCCGAAGCCCTACGAGGCCTCGAAGATCGTGTCGTGACGATCAGATGCCGAAGCGGGCGAGGGCAGTCCTGGCCGCGGCGCGCGGCAACGCCTTGAGCGAGCGGCGGCCGACCATTCCAAGATAGCCAAAAGCCTGGCGATATCGGCCGAAACGGACCGCCTGCATCGCCGAGTAGGTGATGAGATGAAGTTCGGCGGCGAGGCGCAGTCCGGCCGCCGTGCCCTCGGGCAGACGTGCCAGGATCAGCCCGTCGTCGAATACCCGCGCGATGGCAGGGAAGAAATCCTTGGGCGTCCGCACCGCGGCGTTCATGGTGTTGGCGGTGTGCAGGCGATAATCGAGCAGCAGTTTTGGCGCGAATTCGAACTCGCCGATCGCCGCCAAGCGGCACCAGCAATGCCAGTCCTCGCAATATCTCAAGGACGTATCAAAGCCGCCGATGGCCCGGAAAGCTTCCGCGCGCGCGAGCGCGATGCCGCCATTGACGATGAAATTGCCGGCGGCGAGCCGCGTCAGCACGTCGCCGGACGGCTTCCGGCGCCCCTTCAGCAGGCCGCGCCGGCCGATCTGATGTCCTTCGCTGTCGATCGTGTTGTAATCGCCATAGACGAGCACCGCCCGCGGAGCCGCGCGTACCGCCTCCAGCAGCGCCGCCACTGCGCCAGAGCGAAGGCGGTCATCGGCATCGAGGAAGAGCAGCCAGTCGCCGCGGGCATATCGCGCACCGAGATTGCGCGCTGCCGACACACCGGCGGAATCATTCGTGATCAGGTGCAGCCGCGGATCGCGAATGCCGCGGACGATGGCGGCGGTGTTGTCGGTCGAGCCGTCGTCCACGACGATGACTTCGCCCACCTCGCCCTGCGCCAGTGCGCTGGTGAGGGTTTCGCCGACATAGGCCGCAACGTTCTTGGCGGGAATGACGACGGACACCGACCAGGTCGAGCTCGACGGCAGCGGCTGGCGTGCCGCCGGAACGACGCGTCTGGTGGCCGGCAAATCGAGGACGTCTTCGGCGGTGATCTGAGCCACGGCTCGCCTTTAAGAGTCTGTTAACCAGGACGCGTGCGCTGAATGGATGATGCGATCGATCGCAACGTGGGCAGGCCCCGCGAATGATACTCGCATTACAGCCAGATCGTTGCCGTGAAGCCGTGTGTGGCGCTGGTTTCGTCAATTAGCGTTAAGCCGCTGGCATTAAGCCTGTGGCAAATTTGGAAGAGTGCGACCGCCGGTCCCATGCGAGAATGCGCATCCGGCTGCCGCGGATGGAATCCAGTGCCCGCAAAGACATTCGAACACGACCCAGATGCGATGATCCTCAACCTCTTCTATGAGGACAAGGACGATCGCTGGTTTCCCGGCGACCGGCATCTGCGACGCATGGCGCGCCGGTTGCTGCTCGGCGAGCCGCGCATGAGCGGTCAGCTTCGCGTGTTCCTCAATCTCTGTGCGGGGCTCGATCGGCTCGGCATCCGCTACCGCGTCAACGATTACGGCTACATCGCGCGGCATCCCGACGAGCTCGCCTGCATCGTCGGCCGCACCTTCCTGCTCGACAAATTCGCGTGGAAGAATCCGATCCTGCTCGGCGTCGCCGCCCATAATCATCCGCTGGACGACCTCGATCTGTTCAAGCGCCTGCCGGTGAAGAAGGTCGTGGTGCCCGGGCCCTGGTACGTCGACATGTACCGGCCGTATTGGCCCGAGACGGAGGCCTGGCCGGTCGGTATCGATACCGATCTCTGGGTGCCGTCGCACGCCTCGCAGAAGGCGGTCGACGTGCTGATCTACGACAAGGTCCACTGGGACCGCGAGCGCTATGCGCCGGAGTTGATCGAACCCGTCCGCGCCCGTCTGCGAAAAGAGGGCCGCTCGTTCACGGAGCTGCGTTATGGCAGCTACAAGGAAGAAGATTATCAGGCGGCGCTGGCGGCCTCGCGCGCGATGATCTTCCTGTGTCAGAACGAGAGCCAGGGCATCGCCTATCAGCAGGCCTTGTCTTGCGGCGTGCCGGTATTCGCCTGGGATCCGGGCGGCCCGTGGCGAGACCCCGATTACTATCCGCACCGCGTGCAGTTCGCGCCCGTGTCGTCGGTGCCGTATTGGGATGAGCGCTGCGGGGCCAAATTCGTCGACGTCGCGGGATTCGAGGCGGGGTGGGACAATTTCTGGGAAGGGTGTGCCGCGGGCGCGTTCGATCCGCGCGGCTATATCCTGGACAGTCTCACGCTGGAGCAACGGGCGCTGCAATATTACGAGATTGCGCGGAGCATCGTGCGGCAGCCGGTGGCGCAGACTTCCGAAAGGCCTGGTGACGGACGCTCAATGGGCTTGAGCCAGGACCTCGAACTTCACCGGCGTCACCAAGTGTCTTGAGCCGTGGACCGCAGTATGGACCGCAGCGCCGCCGACATGACTGACCTCGAGGCCCGATCGTTGGGCCGCGTCCTGCGCGACGGCCTGGCGGAGCTCAATGCCGTGCAGGCGGCGCGCTGCCTCGTCGCCGTCGCCTCGCTGCTGCTGGTGCTGGTGACGCTCGATCCGTTCCCGGACCTGCGCAATCCCGATGTCACCACCGTCGTCGGCGGACGAATGGCGCTGGCCTATGTTTCCTGGGGACTGCTCGCTGCGGTCGCTGTGCTGCTCGTCGCCACCACCGATGCGCCCGCGCTGAAGACTCTGGTGACGCCGCTTCACCTCTGCCTCGTGGGCTGGCTGGTGATCAACATTGTCCTCTCTGAAAGCCGCGGCGTTTCGATCCAGCGCTTCGTGCTCGCCGCCAGCGTGACGTCGCTCGCCGTCCTGCTGCCATTGCTGCCGCCGACGCAGCGCAGCTTCAACCTGTGCCTGGGCGCTGCCGCGCTGGTGCTGCTCGCGCTCTGCTATCTCGGCGTCATCCTCGCGCCGCAATATTCGATCCACACCGGGCTTGATATTGGCGAGCCGCAGCTTGCCGGCGACTGGCGCGGCAGTTTTGGCCACAAGAACATCGCCTCACCCGTGATGACCATCCTGGTCTATGTCGGCATCTACCTGACCGCCGTCGGCTCGTTCGTGATGGGACCGGCGATCGCCGCGCTGGCCGGCATCTTCCTGATCTTCACCGGCGGCAAGACCTCGTCGGTGCTGTGCCTTGCGATCTTTGCGCTCGCGTCGCTGGTCTACGTGACGCCGAGCCTGTGGCTGAAGCGGATCATCTGCTTCGTGCCGCTGATCGTGATGAACCTTTTGACGGTCGGCAGTGTCTTGAGCCCGGCGCTGGGAGCGATGACGCGGCTGCTTCCCCTTGATCCGACCTTCACCGGCCGATCCGCGATCTGGGAGTTCGCGCTCGCGGCCGTCGCCGAGAAGCCGGTCATCGGTCACGGCTATGCGGCCTTCTGGGATGATGTCACGGCGCGGCAGACCGCCCAGGGCGCCGAATGGGCGACGTCGGCGGCGCACAGTCACAACAGCTATCTCGACCTCGCGGTCACCATCGGTCTGCCGGGGCTGCTGCTCGTGATTCTCGTGTTCGTGCTCGCCCCCCTCCGTAATTTCCAGTCAGCCCAGACACACAACCGCAGTGGCGCACTGGCAAAGCTGTTCCTGACCGTATGGCTGTTCGGCCTGTATTACGGCGCGACCGAGACCTTCCTGCTCGAACGGCAGAATCCGATCTGGTTCATGTTCGCGCTCGCGGTGGCCGGCCTGCATTTCCTCGCCAGGTTCCAATGCGTCGAGCAGATGGAACCGGAGCGCTGACAGCTTGTCGCAGTCGGGGCGATGGTGGCATCGGCTTAACGATTAAGCGGCTAGGTCTCTTGTGGTGCGCGACAAAACATAATCTATCTCGAAACATTCAATAATCGTATGCCCCGCAGATGACGTTCCTCAGCGTCGAGCAACCAGATGGCCTCGTGTCCAGCACGTCGAACATCGCTGTCGATTTCCTGCGTGACTGGCGGCAGGCCGCGTCGCGCCTGAGCGCCGGGCATCGCACCGCATTCCAGCATGGTTACTGGCTCGATGCATGGTATGAGGCGTTTCACGATTTTGCGCCGCTGATCGCGATGATCTCGGATGCCGCCACCGGCAAGGACATCGCGATGGTGCCGATGATCAGCCACATCAGGCGCGGCATCCGCATCGTCGAATTCGCCGATCTCGGCGTCTCCGACAACAACGCGCCGATCCTGGCGAGCGATGCCGCGTTGGACGCGGCGGCGGCGCATGCGATCAGCGGGGCGCTGGTGGAGGCGTTGCGCGGCTTGCCGGACCGCTTCGACCTGCTCCGCCTGAAGAAGATGCCGGCCCATGTCGGTGGCAAGCCGAATCCGCTGGTGGCGTTCGGGCGGATCGGATCCTCATCGCTGAACGGCAATGTCGTGCTGATGGGCGACGACTATGAGAACTATCAAGCCTCGATCAAGCGCATGCAGATGCCGCGCTGCTGGCGCGTCTTCAGCCGTCACCAAGGCGCGCGGTTCGAGATCGCCGCGGACGTTGCGCGCGCGCATGAGCTGCTGGACGTGATGGATGTGCAGCAGCAGGCGCGCATGCGCCAGCTCGGCTCGCGGTTCGTCCTCAATGACGACGCCCATGCGCAGTTCTACCGCGAGGTTGCCCGCCAGGGCGTCGCGGAAGGCTATGCCGTCGTTGCGGCACTGGTCTGCGATGAAGCTGTCATCGGCACGTCATTCGGCATCAGGCAGGGCGCGACTTATTACCTGCTGCGCATCAGCCACGGCGGCGACTCATGGTCGAGCTGCTCGCCGGGCCTGCTCGTCGCCGAGCGCACCATGGCCGCGATGCATGCGAAAGGCGTACGCCGTTTCGACCTCAGCATCGGCAATCAGGATTACAAGCGGCGCTTCGGCGCCGAGCGGGTGCCGCTGACCGACGTCAGCGTCGCGCTGACCTGGCGCGGCGCTCCTTTCGCATGGCGCGACCACGCCGCGCAGGGCCTGCGCCGCTATCCCGCGGCCGCCGCCCTCGCGGCGCGGGCGATACGCAAGATGCGCTGACACAGGCTGTCTGCTCGCCCGTCATCTCGGAAGGCCCGCGCAGAAGGCATCCAGCAATGCGCGACCCTGCGACCAGTCGCCGAGCCCGCTCGACCCATTGATGTGGCCGAGTGCGCCCGGCACGATCAGGCCGGACTGCCAGGCGCGTGCGCGTCGCTGTGTCACCTCGAGGCTGCCGTAGGGATCGTTAGTGCTGGCGACGATGAGCGAAGGGAAGCGCAGCGCGCGGTCGGGGACCGGCTTGAACGCGGCGGCCTCGCCGGGAAAGCTGGTGCCGTCAGGATCGGGCACCGCTACCAGAAACGCACCAGCGATCGCGGATGGGAAGCGGGCGGCCCAGTGCGCCACCAGCAGGCAGGCGAGGCTGTGGGCCACCAGCACCGGCGGCTTCGCGCAGCGCCTGACCGCTCGCTCCAGTGATTGCTCCCAGTCGTCGAGCTCGGGCTGGTCCCAGCTCGTCGGCTGAAATCGTCCGAAGCACGCATCACTGCGCTCCCAGAGCGTCTGCCAATGGGTTTCGCCGGAGCCGCCGAGGCCGGGCAAGGTGATAATGTCGTGCATGATCGTCCCGTGATATCTGAGATGGAGGCGCAGTGTGGCCGGTCACGGTGCTGCGTGACATGGCAAGTCATCGGCCGAATCGATCATCTGCCGATGATCTCAAGGCGGAATGGAGAATTTTCTTGGATCGTTTCGGAAGCATCGACGCCAAGGATCTGAAGATCCTGGAGGCGCTGCAGGCCAATGCGCGCGTGCCGTTGTCCGAGCTTGGCCGTTCCGTCGGCCTGTCCCAACCGGCGGTCTCCGAGCGCGTCAAGCGGCTTGAGGAAGCCGGCATCATCGAAGGCTACGGGGCCCGGATCAACCCGCGCGCGCTCGGGCTCGGCCTGATGGCGCTGGTGCGCCTGCGCACGTCGCATGAGCACATCAAGACCTGCCTGAAGAGATTCAGCGAGATTCCATACATCATCGAGGTCCATCGCGTGACCGGCGATGACTGCTTCGTGCTGAAGGTGCTGGTTCCGGCGCCGGAAGACCTGGAGACGATCGTGGATCGCATTGCCGGTTTCGGCACTGTGACGACCTCGCTGGTGCTGCGGAGCGAACCGGCGCGGCCGATCGGCCGCGAGCTCGTCAGGAAGAAGACCGAGCGGAGCTGAGGCGGCATTCCCGAAAGAGAATGCCGCCCGTCGCGTCAGCCGTGTGGCTAGCCATGGAGCTTAGCCATGGAGCTTCTTGGCGGTCTCCGCGATCTGGCGGCCCTGATAGCGCGCGCCGGCGAGCTCGTTGGCGCTGGGCTGGCGGCTGCCGTCGCCGCCGGTGATCGTGGTGGCGCCGTAGGGCGCGCCGCCCGTGACTTCGTCGAGCTTCATCTGGCCGGCGAAGCCGTAGTTCATGCCGACCACGACCATGCCGAAATGCAGGAGGTTGGTGATGATCGAGAACAGCGTCGTCTCCTGGCCGCCATGCTGGGTCGCAGTCGACGTGAAGGCGCCGCCGACCTTGCCGTGCAGTGCGCCCTTGGCCCAGAGCCCGCCGGCCTGATCGAGGAAGTTCGCCATCTGCGAGGCCATGCGGCCGAAGCGGGTGCCGGTGCCGACGATGATTGCGTCGTAGCTGGCGAGATCCTCAATCTTGGCGATGGGGGCGGCCTGATCGACCTTGTAATAGGAGGCTTTGGCGACCTCGGCCGGCACCAGCTCCGGTACGCGCTTGACGTCGACGGTGGCGCCGGCCTCGCGCGCGCCCTCGGCGACGGCGTTGGCCATCGCCTCGATATGGCCATAGGCGGAATAATAGAGGACGAGAACTTTGGTCATGGTGGTCTCCGTTGGGGGATGAGTTTGAATGGTTGTTTGAGCCGTGGATGGCCGGGACAAGCCCGGCCATGACGGAGAGAGTCGTCAGGCCGCGTCGACGAGCACGAGCTCGGTGTCCTCGAGCGCGGTGATCTTCAGCCGGTCCTCGTCGCGGATCGCGGCGCCGTCGCGGGCGTTGACGCGCACGCCGTTGATCTCGACTGAACCTGCCGCAGGCACCAGGTAGAGATGCCGCGCCTTCTCTGGTGCGTACTCCGCGCTCTCGCCGGCCTTGAGCGTGGTGACGAGCACCCGCGCATCGGCGCGGATCGGCAGCGCATCCGTGTCACCTTCGATCCCGCTCGCAATGGTGACGAGCTTGCCGGAGCGATTCGCTTTCGGAAACGGCTTCGAACCCCAGGTCGGCTGTCCGCCGCGCGTCGTCGGCTCGATCCAGATCTGGAAGATCCGCGTTTGGGTCGGCTCCAGATTGTACTCGGAGTGGCGGATGCCGCTGCCGGCGCTCATCACCTGCACGTCGCCCGCTTCAGTGCGGCCCTCGTTGCCGAGGCTGTCCTGATGGGTGATCGCGCCCTCGCGCACATAGGTGATGATCTCCATGTTGGCGTGGGGATGGGCGGGAAAGCCGGTGTTGGGCGCGATCTCGTCGTCGTTCCACACCCGCAATGCGCCGTGACCCATGTTGTTCGGGTCGTAATGGCCAGCGAAGGAGAAGTGATGCTTGGCCTTGAGCCAGCCGTGGTCGGCGCTGCCGAGCTTGTTGAAAGGTCTGAGTTCGATCATCTGCGTAATTCCTTGTGTGGGTGGTTGGCGCCTTGATCAGGCGCCGAACCCGCCGTCGACGTTGAGCACCGTGCCAGTGACGAAGGAGGCGTCCGGGCTTGCGAGGAAGACGATGCCGGCGGCGACTTCCTCGGGACGGCCGAAGCGCTGGAGCGCGTGCTGCTTGCGCTGGGTCTCGGCGAACTCGCCGCCATCCTTCGGATTCATGTCGGTGTCGATCGATCCTGGCTGCACCACGTTCACGGTGATGCCGCGCGGTCCGAGGTCGCGTGCCACGCCCTTGGTGTAGCCGACGACGGCCGCCTTGGTGGCGACGTAGTCGGCAAGGCCCGGGAACGAGGCACGGTCGGCCAGCATGGAGCCGACGGTGACGATGCGGCCGCCTTCACCCATCAGCTGCGAGGCGGCGCGGATCGCCGCGATGACGCCGTGCACGTTGACCTGATCCTGGCGGGCGAGGGCATCCGTGTCGGCATTGGCGTCGTCGATGGCACCGCCCGCGGCAACGCCGGCATTGTTGACGAGGATGTCGAGATGGCCGAATTCCCTGGCGACGTCGTTGACCAGTTGCGTGACGTCCTTGGCGGAAGCCTGGTCCGCCCTGAAAGCGCGGGCCCTGACGCCCTTGGCCTTCAACTCGGTGACGACGGCTTCCGCCTTTTCCGGCGAGGCCACGTAGCTGATGGCGACATCCGCGCCTTCGTCTGCGAGAGCGCGGGCAGAAGCCGCGCCGATGCCGCGCGAGCCGCCGGTGACGAGGGCAACCTTGCCTGAGAGCTTCTTGGTCATTGGATTTCTCCAGTCCTGAATGTCTGATGACCCCTTGGATAAGCCTCCGTCTGTGGTATAGAAATAGAAACTGTTGAAACGCATTGTTTCCATAAATACCCTATGGATGGGTCGCCATGGCAAAACTTCCCGATTTCGAGGCACTCGCGATCTTCGCAAAAGTCGTGGAATTGCGGTCGTTCGCGGGGGCCGCGAGCGAGCTGGCGATGTCGAAAGCGACTGTGTCCAAGGCGGTCACCCGCCTGGAGGAGCGGCTCGGCGCCCGGCTGTTCAACCGCACCTCGCGCCGGCTTGCGCTGACCGACGCCGGGCACAAGCTCGCCGAGCGCGCGACGCGCCTGCTGTCCGACGGTGAAGCGGCGGAGAACGAGGCGCTGGCGCAATCGGTGGCGCCGCGGGGCCTGGTGCGGCTCGCCGTGCCCATGACGTTCGGCATCAAGGCGGTGGCGCCGCTGCTGCCGGAGTTTTTCGAGGCCTATCCGGAAGTCTCGGTCGATCTGCATTTGAGCGATGCGACCGTCGACCTGATCGGCGAGGGTTTTGACATGGCGGTGCGGATCGCGCGGCTGCCGGACTCCTCGCTGCTCGCGCGGCGGCTCTTCACCATGCCGCGCTTCACCGTGGCCGCGCCGTCCTATCTGAAGAAGCACGGCCGGCCGACGCATCCGATGCACCTGGCCGAGCACAAGTGCTTCAGCTACGCCTATATGTCGACGCCCAACATCTGGCACTACACCAATTCGGCCGGCGAGCAGGCCAGCGTGCGCCCGGGTGGACAGCTCCGCGTCAACAACGGCGAAGCCGTGATGCCGGCGCTGATTGCGGGCCTCGGCATCGCCGAGCTGCCCGAATTCATCGTTGGCGAAGCGATCTCGTCGGGCGCCGTCGAAGTGATCCTGAAGGACTGGAAGCAGGCCGAAGGCGCCGTGCACCTGGTGACGCCCCCCGGCGGCCCCCGTCCCGCCCGCGTCGAAGCGCTCGGCGATTTCCTCGCGGCCAAGCTCCCGGGCACCTGCAAGCGGCGCGCGAAGAAAGGTGCGAGGGCGGGATAGACTTTGGTGGGCACGGCGCGCGCAGCGCGCCTTTGCCCACCTACGAGATCTCGCTAGTCTATCGTTCGCGCAAGCTATCGTAGGGTGGGCAAAGCGAAGCGTGCCCACGGCTTCGCCTGAGGGGATCGCAAGTGTCTCGATATCGGCGGGCACAAGGCAGCATGTTCTTCTTCACCGTCGTGCTCGCCGACCGCTCGAGCACGCTGCTCGTGGACCAAGTTGATCGCCTCAGGCGAATTTACCGAACAGTTCAGCAGCGCCGCCCGTTCGAGACGATCGCCATTTGTATCCTGCCCGACCATCTCCATGCTGTTTGGTTGCTTCCGGAGGACGATGCTGATTTTTCGTCGCGGTGGAATCTGATCAAGGGCGGCTTTTCGCGAGGCTTGGAGGGCGGGCCGCCTTCAATGAGCAAATTGAAGAAGCGCGAAAAGGGCATTTGGCAGCGTCGCTATTGGGAGCACACCATTCGCGACGACGCAGATCTGGAGCGACACGTTGATTACATCCATTTCAATCCCGTGAAACACGGGCTCGTCACGCGCGTGCGCGACTGGTCCCTCAGCAGCTTTCATCGTTACGTGGAGCAGGGCGACCTCCCCGTGGATTGGGGCGGGGACATGCGCGACATCGCCGGTCATTTCGGAGAGTGACCGTGGGCACGGCGCGCGCAGCGCGCCTTTGCCCACCCTACGGCAGCTCGCCAATCTATCGTTTGTGCAAACTATCGTAGGGTGGGCAAAGCGAAGCGTGCCCACGTCTTTGTCTGAAGAGATCACAGGCGTCTCGATATCGGGCGCGCGGGAGACCTTTGGATTGGGGCGGGGACATGCGCGACATCGCGGGTCATTTCGGAGAGTGATCGTGGGCACGGCGCGCGCAGCGCGCCTTTGCCCACCCTACGGCAGCTCGCCAATCTATCGTTTGTGCAAACTATCGTAGGGTGGGCAAAGCGAAG